>DATAEK010000443.1:0-5334 GCA_036258055.1 Vicinamibacterales bacterium | reverse complement strand
GCCTTCTCCACTCCCTCGGTGAGCCCGAAGTACACGCCGTACGAAAGGAAGATCGCGATCACGGCCGCGCGCCCGTCGAAGAAACCGAAGCCGGCATACACCGCTGCGTACCAGAGCCACCCGAGCGCGATGAGCGATCGTCGCCCGAATCGATCGGACAGCTCACCGCCGATGACCGACGAGGTCACCTTGACGACGTGAAGCGCGGACCAGAGGAGCGGAATCCAGACCGGCGCGACGCCGAGATCGCTCAGACGCAGGAGCAGAAACGCATCACTCGCGTTGCCGAGCGAGAACAGCAGGATCACGCACATGGCCGCGAAGAACGCGCGCGGCAGCGGCGCCGACGGACCTGACGGTCGCGGCGATCCTGCGGATAGCGGAGACCTGGCTTGGGGACTTTGATCGGTCGCGTCCTGACGTGGTTCCGGGTCCGGGACTCTCAGCAGGATCAGGAGGACGATCAGTCCGGGGATCAGCGTCAGCGTGAACAGCACTCGGAATCCATCCGGCACGAAATACAGAAACGCGGAAGCGGCGAGCGGGCCGACGACCGCGCCGGTGTGATCCATCGCGTTGTTGAACGAGAACACACGTCCGCGCAGCTTCGGATCGGCAAACGCCGCGAGCATCGCGTCGCGTGGCGCACCGCGGAGTCCCTTCCCCACCCGATCGCCGAATCGCAGCGCCAGGACCTGGGGCCATGCCGTGACGAGACCCATGAGCGGCCTGACAGCAGCAGACAGTGCATATCCCGCGATCACGAGCCGCCTGGGTGTGCGCCAGCGATCGGCAAGCCATCCGGACACCAGCTTGAGCACGCTGTTCGCCGCTTCGGCGACACCCTCGATGATCCCGAGCGACATCGCACCCGTGCCGAGGACTCGCGTCAGAAAGAGCGGCAACAGCGGGTACACGAGCTCGCTGGCCATGTCGTTGAAGAGGCTGACCCAGCCGAGCAGCCAGACTGGCCGTGACAGGCCGAAGCGATCAACGGGATGACGGGATTGCTGCTCGGGATCCACCACTCGCCCGTTATGCGCCGCGGAACGAGGGTTTTGTTCTGGTGGCCCCATACCTGACTAGGCGCGCCACGGGCGCGCCCGCCGGAGCGGAGCGGGGCGATGGGGCCGCGCGAGCGACGGCGAAAGGGGGTCTGGGGGACGAAAATCCCCCGGTCTGGATCGAAGACTGGTTCATGCGCGCAGGAAGATCCGTCGCCGATACATCCAGGCCAGCAGCGCCCACAGCACAACGAGGTTGGCGATCGCGTAGAGAAGCGATGCGTTCTTCGGGGAGGCCAGCGGCGCGAAGCAGGTCACGAAGAGGTAACGTGAGAGCGGAACTATCGAGCCGTCGGCGAGAGGAACTTTGATGAGCGCCAGTGTTTTGACGAGGAGCGCCGATGCGGCAAACAGCGTGATCGCGTTCGCGCCGAGCACGACGAACGGCTTAGTCCAGCCGCGCCATCCCTTGACGTCGATCGCCCAGTAGCTGATAGCGAGGAGCACGGCGGCAAAGCCCGCCGTGAACGCGACGTACGAGCTGGTCCAGAGGTTCTTGTTGATCGGAAACACGGCATCCCAGAGTTGCCCGATCGCGAGCGCTGCGATTCCTGCGACGCCGAGCCAGAGGGCTTTCTTTCTGGCCGCCGCGTTCGAGCCGAGCCACAGGCCCGCGACGATCCCAAGCAGGGTTGTCGCGATGGCGGGCACGGTGCTGAGCACGCCCTCGGGGTCCCACGTTTTCGAGCTGACCCAAAGGTGCCGGCCGAAGACGGCGCGATCGATGTATGCGCCCCAGTTTCCGTCAGGCGTCAGATCGCCGCGGACGCCAGCTGGATTCGGGATTGCCGTCATCACGATCCAGTACAGCAGCATGAAGGCCACCGCAACCAGGCCAAGGATCGTGCCGCGACGCCGGCGATCGCCGCGCACCAACTGGTACGCGACCGCTGCGCAGAAATAGCAGACGGCAATCCGGGGAAGCACCCCCGGGATCCGCCACGTCGCGACGTTGAAGCGCGGATAGCCGGCCAGGAACCAGCCAATCGCGAGAATGATCGACGCTCTGCGCGCGATGTCGCCCCAGCTCGCGCTTCGCCGGGATAAGGTGATCGAGACGCCGACGATGAAGAGGAAGAACGGGAAGATCAGGTCGGTTGGCGTCCAGCCGTTCCATTTGGCGTGATCGAGCGGCCAGTAGACATTGGCCCAATCGCCCGGATTGTTGACGATGACCATCGCGGCGACGGTGAGACCACGGAAGACATCGAGCGAGACGAGGCGGGCTGGCGCGCTCCCCGGCAGCGGTGACGCAGTCGTCTCGGTGACCGGTGCGGTCGAGCTGCGACGATCGATTCGAGCCGCGCCGCCAACCGCGCGATACTCCGTGACGCTCATCCCGACCTCCGCGAAACCCGTTCCTTGGACAGTATAATCGCCGGCACCGTGCGGCAGCCATTCGACGCCGTGCTCGTCATCGCCTTCGGCGGCCCGAACGGTCCCTCCGACGTGCGTCCGTTTCTCGCCAACGTGCTGCGGGGACGCCGCATCGCGCCCGAACGCATCGAGGAAGTCGCGCATCACTACGAGCTCTTCGGCGGCGTTTCGCCGTTGACGAAGCTGACGATCCGCCAGGCAGAAGGGCTGCGCGAACGCCTCTGGCGGGCGGGCGCGATGCTTCCCGTGCACGTCGGCATGCGTAACTGGCATCCCTATCTCGAGGACACGCTCGGAGAGATGTCCCGAAACGGGATTCGGCGCGCCATCGGGTTCATCGCCGCTGCTCATCGGAGCTATTCAGGCTGTCTTCAATATCGCGAGAACGTAATGGCCGCGCGGACCACGCTCGCCGAGCGCCGGTTGGCGGACGTCGAGATTACCTACGTGGACGACTGGTACCTGGATGAGGGCTTCATCACGGCGAACGCCGATCACGTACGCGAGGCCATCGGACGCCTCCCTGTGGAACTGCGCGCGCGCGCGCGCCTCGTATTCACGGCCCACAGCATCCCGGTCTCGATGGCGGAGCGCTATCCGTATCAGGCGCAATACGAGCAGACGGCGAGACTCGTGGCGGCGGCAGTGGGCGTCGGCAATTTCGCAACGGTGTATCAAAGCAGAAGCGGACGTCCTGAGGATCCCTGGCTCGGGCCGGACGTCGGAGAGTACCTGCGGCAAGCAAAAGCTGAAGGCGTTGCAGCCGTGGTGCTCTGCCCTATCGGCTTCCTCTCCGATCACATCGAGGTCCTGTACGATCTCGACGTCGAGGCGGCCGACGTCTGCCGCGAAGTCGCCCTGCCGATGGCCCGGGCCCAGGCCGTCAACACGCATCCGCGGTTCCTCGACGCGATGGCCGACGCCGTCCTGCGAACCGTGAAGCGTTACGCGACCGGCCTGCCGCTCGAGATCGCGCCGCAGACACAACCCTCGTTCGCCTCGTTTCGTCCTACCGCGCGGTAGCCTCAGCGCGCCTTTACATCGTTAACAAAAAACCACTGGGCTGAGCTGTTTCTTCGTGTGACACTACCTTGGCCGGGGGGCTTCGCCCCGCCGGATCCCCATCGCCGTCGCTCACGGGGCCCTCGTGCCCCGCTTCGCTCCGGCGGGCGCGCCTGGCGCGCCCGGTCCGTTATGCGGCTCGTCGGAACGAGTACAGAATTCTCGTTGTGAGCCGCATCGCGTACTGATGGATCGACACCGCGAGAGGTTTCTGATGCACACCCTACGCATTCGCCTCGCCGTTCTGCTCGCCGTCGTTGCGTGTGTGGCGACCGCGCGCACGCAGGAGCGGATACAGATTCAGACTGTGAACGGCGAAGTCTTCCAGGGAATGCCGAACCGGCAGTTCAAGACCGGGACGGGCCGCATTCGCGGACGCGTAACCTCCGCCGAGAGTGGCACGCCGGTCCGCCGGGCGCAGGTTCGGATCAGCGGCACGGACGTCGCTTCGAAGATCGCGATGACCGATTCGCAGGGACGCTTCGAGTTCGGCGATCTGCCTGCCGGACGCTTCAACCTCTCGGCGACGAAGTCCGGCTACGTGACGGTGCAGTACGGCCAGACCCGTCCGTACGAATCAGGACGTGCAATCGAACTGGCGGACAAGCAGGCGCTCGACAAGGCCGACATCTCAATGCCACGCGGAAGCGTAATCACGGGGCGCATCGTCGACGAGTTCGGCGAAGCGGTCGCCGAGGCGAACGTCACCGCGATGCGGCAGCAATGGCTCAACGGACGCCGGCGTTTGACGCCGACCGGCCGAAACGCGCAGACCAACGATCTGGGACAGTTCCGGCTCTACGGGCTGCCACCCGGCGACTACTACGTCAGCGCGACTTTGCGGAACATGGATGTGATGGCGATGGACATGATGGGCCCGATGTCTCCTGGCGGCGCGGCCGCGGGTCCGAGCGCCTCCGCACCGAGCTCCGGCTACGCGCCCACCTACTTCCCCGGAACGGTGTCGGCGACCGAAGCGCAGCGCATCAGCGTCGCCGCCGGACAGGAAGCCCAGGGAACTGACTTCGCGCTGATGGCCGTCCGCATGGCGCGCATCAGCGGCCTCGTGATCAACTCGGAGGGGCGGCCGGTCGAAGGCGCGATGGTGACGCCGGTGTCGGGACGCGGTATCGAGGGGATTCCGTTTTTCGCTGGCGGCACGCGGACGAACCGGGAAGGCGCCTTCACGTTGAATAGCGTCGCGCCCGGTGACTACATCCTCCAGGTGCGCTCGGTCACAGTCATGACCTCGAGCGATGGCAGCGGCGGCGCCTCGTACACGGTGACGACCCGGGTCAGCGGACCGGCAGGCGGCGACGCGGAGTTCGGCGCGCTGCCGCTCAGCGTCACCGGCGAAGACCTCGCCAACGTGGTGATCACGACGACGAAGGGTGCGTCGGCGACGGGACGCGTGACCTTCGAAGGTGGTCAGCCTTCCGGACCCACGATTAGAGTGATGCCCGTCGCTGCCGACCTCGATGGTGGGGGGATGGGGCCGCCTTTAGCCGGCGGCGGCCCGGGCTCGACGCTCAAACAGGACGGTACGTTCGAGCTGAAAGGCCTGACAGGCAATCGATTGTTGCGCCTGATCGGGTTGCCGCCGTCGTGGTCCGTGAAGTCCGTGCAGGTCAACGGCACCGATGTGACCGATTCGGGCATCGAGTTCAAAGGAACGGACGCCGTGTCGGGTATCGAGATCGTGGCGACGTCGAAGTCCACGCAGATCAGCGGCACCGTTGCTCAGTCGGATGGCACGCCGATCAAGGACTACACAGTGGTCGTGTTCTCAGATGATCCGCAGAAATGGGCCGTCCCCGCGACGCGCTGGGTC
>DATAEK010000437.1:0-3899 GCA_036258055.1 Vicinamibacterales bacterium | reverse complement strand
GGATTCTGGCAATGCGGCCGTGCTGGGCTGTCGGCGATTGAGACTCAGGCACTCTTTCAGCAGGCGCCTGCGGCCGCAGCCGAGCGCAACCCGCGAGGCTGCAGCGAGCGGGGGTGGGGCCCCGCGAGCACTAAGTAATGCTAGCCGAGCCCCCGAGTTGCCGACAGCCGGATCGCATTGCTCAGTTTGTCGTGGGGCCCCACCCTCACGACCTGCCAGCGGCTCGCTATGCTCGCCGCCGCTGGTTATTGACAATCGGGCGCTTGGATTGGTATCAGTCTGCCCCGAGCCCCGAGCCCCGAGCCCCGAGCCCCGAACCCCGAACCGCGGCCAGCCGACCGCAGACCGCGGCAAGCGATAGCCCCCGCTACCGCCCTTCCGCCGTCGTCGTCGTCTTGCGATCGCCGCCCCGCTTCCACTTGTCGAACCAGTAGCGGAGGTAGAGCTGCGTGCGCATGAAGTTCGACGGGTTGCTGGTCGTGCCGTGCCACTCGTCGTTGAAGCGGACCATCGCTGTCGGGACGCCGCGCAGTTTCAGGGCGCTGTAGAACTGCTCGGTCTGCGGCATCGGCGTGCGCAGATCGTTCACGCCCGTCATCAACATCGTCGGCGTCTTCACGTTGCCGACGTAGGTGAGCGGCGAGCGCTTCAGGTGCTCAGTGGGATCTTCCCATGGCAGCTTGGCGAAGTTGTAATACCAGCTCGCGCCGTCGGTCGTGCCGACGAAGCTGAGCCAGTCGATGACCGGGCAGTTGGCTGACGCCGCCGCGAATCGATCGGTGTGGCCGACGGTCCACGCCGTCAGCACGCCGCCGCCGCTGCACCCCGTCACGAACATATTCTGCGCATCGACGAAACCTTTCGCGAGCAGCGCATCCACGCCGGCCATCAGGTCGTCGAAGTCCTTGCTCGGATAGGCGTTCTTGATCGCGTTGCCAAACGCGCTGCCATAGCCGGTGCTGCCCCGCGGGTTGGTGTAGAGGATGACGTAGCCGTTCGCCGCGTGCTCCTGCCATCCGAAGTTGAATCCGACGCCGTACATGCTGTGCGGACCGCCGTGGATGTGGAGCTGCATCGGATACTTCTTCGAGGCGTCGAAGTCCGGCGGCGTGATGTACCAGCCCTGAATCTTGGTGCCGTCGGGCGACGTGTACCACATCTCGTGGACCTCGCCGAGCTTGCGCCCCGTGAGCACGTCCTCGTTCACCGCGGTGAGCTGCTTGATCGTCGCCGGCGACTTCACGTCGAAGATGACGATGTCGCCGGGCTGCTGGGGACTGGACAGCGTGCCTACCGCGATGCCCTTCGACGACATGTCGGACACGGTCAGCATCTGCGTGCCCTTGGTGATCGTCTGGACCTTGGCGGGCGCCGTGCCGGAGACCGGCAGGTAGTAGAGGTTCTGACTGCCCTCGCTCTGCGCCGTGAAGTACAGCCCCGCGCCATCCGCGGACCAGCGCATCTCGCCGGGTGCTCGATCCCAATCGCCCGAGACGAGGTGTGAGCCGGAACCGTCGATGTTCATGACGTAGATCTTGCTGTCCACCCAGGTGTCGGTCGTCTGGTCGTAGCCGGTGTAGGCCACACGACGGCCGTCAGCAGAGATCGTGGGGTTTGCGTCCGGACCTTTGTGCGTCGTGAGCTGACGGACCTTGCCGTCGGCCACGTCGACTGCGTAGATCTCCGATTCGCGCCACTGATAGTTGTCCGAGCGCAGGCCGCTGAAGAGAATGCTCTTGCCGTCCGGCGTCCAGTCGCTGCCGCTCTGATCGTAATTGCCGGTGGTGAGCTGGCGTGGCGTGCCGCCGCTGGCCGGGACGACGAAGGTCTGACGGTAGCCGTTGTCGGTGAACCCGGAGCGATCGCGGCGGTAGTTGAGCCGCTCCACGATCCTCGGCGTCTCAGTCCACTTGGCGCCGGCCGGCGCCTTGGGCATCTTGATCGTCCAGTTGTTCTTGTCCTCGAGGAGCATGGTGAACGAGATCTGCTTGCCGTCAGGGGACCAGGCGAGGCCGGACGGGGCCTGTTCGACGTGCGTGATCTGTGAGACGGCGCCTTCGGCGTCCATCCAGCGCACGAAGATCTGCGAGCCCTTCGGCTCACCCGTCGTCGTGTACACGATTCGATCGCCCGTGGGAGACCAGCGCGCGCCGGATCCCTTGACGAGGAACCGGTTGCGGCTGCCGTCGACGTTCATGATCCACAGCGCGGATTCCCGCTTGTCGTTCATCTTGTCGATCCAGCCGCGCGTGTAGACGATCTGCGCGCCGTCCGGCGAGAGCTGCGGATCGGACACGGTTTCCATCTCGAGGTACTGATCGAGGGTCAATCGATCCGCGCGGTTGCCGTCCTGTGCCGCCGGTTGAACTGTGGCTCGAGCGCCTGCTGTCATTGCGACCGGAATGCACGCAAACAGCAAGGCCCAGACGTGCGCACGTTTCAGCATCGCATCCTCCTCCACATTGCCAATTTGGAGCCGATTCGGGGCGCAGCTTACACCGGTCCGTCCGTCCCCCGGCACAGGAATTGTAATCGTGCGGATAGGGCTGAGGTAGCGGGCATTTGTCGTAGTGGTTTCATTCGGAGGATGCATGAAGATCTGGCCCGGACAGCCGTACCCGCTTGGGGCGACATTCGACGGCGTCGGCACCCATTTCTCAGTGTTTTCCGAGGTTGCCGAGCGCGTGGAGCTCTGTCTCTTCGACGGCGCGGGCGCCGAGACCCGTGTGGACCTGCCCGAGATGACGGCCCTCTGCTGGCACGGGTACGTACCAGACGTGCGTCCCGGCCAGCTGTATGGATTCCGCGTGCATGGCCCGTGGGCGCCGGATCAGGGGCATTGGTGCAACCCCTCGAAGGTGCTGCTGGATCCCTACGCGAAAGCGATCGACGGTCAGTGGGACTGGAACGAGGCGATGTTCCCCTATCACTTCGCCGAACCGGAGACCTCGCGGAACGACCTGGACAGCGCACCGTTCGTTCCGAAGAGCGTCGTCATCAATCCATTCTTCGACTGGGGCAACGATCGACAGCCGCGGACACCGTGGCATCGCACCGTGGTCTACGAAGCACACGTGAAGGGGTTCACCAACACGCATCCCGAGATTCCGGCGGAGCTGCGGGGCACGTACGCGGGGATGGCGCATCCCGCGTCCATCAGATACCTCCAACGTCTCGGCGTCACGGCAGTCGAGCTCCTGCCGGTCCATCAGTTCGTACAGGATGCGACGCTGCTGCACCGCGGCCTGCGCAACTACTGGGGCTACAACTCGATCGGCTACCTCGCCCCGCACAACGAGTACGCGCGGTGGCAGCGCGGCGGACAGGTGCAGGAGTTCAAGCACCTGGTGAAGTCGCTGCACGAAGCGGGCATCGAAGTCATCCTCGACGTCGTCTACAACCACACCGCTGAAGGGAATCATCTCGGTGCGATCCTCTCGTTCAAAGGGATCGACAACTCGGCGTACTACCGGCTGATACCCGAGACGCGCCGGTACTACATGGACTACACCGGCACGGGGAACACGCTGAACATGCGCCACCCGCACGTGCTGCAGCTCATCATGGACAGCCTGCGCTACTGGGTCCTCGAGATGCACGTGGACGGCTTCCGGTTCGACCTGGCGGCGACGCTCGCGCGCGAGCTTCACGACGTGGACAGGCTGTCGGCGTTCTTCGACCTGATTCAGCAGGATCCGGTCGTGAGCGGCGTGAAGCTGATTGCCGAGCCGTGGGACATCGGCGAGGGTGGATACCAGGTCGGTAATTTTCCGCCGCTCTGGTCGGAGTGGAACGGCAAGTACCGCGACTGCGTCCGCGACTTCTGGCGGGGCACCGATCAAACGCTCGCCGAGTTCGGCTCGCGCTTCACCGGGAGCTCCGATCTCTACCAGGGAACG
>DATAEK010000422.1:0-14614 GCA_036258055.1 Vicinamibacterales bacterium | reverse complement strand
CCGACACGAGAAGCGAGAACGTGCGCGAGCTTTGGCTCGACTCGCCGTGGGATGTCTGGAAGGACGCGCGTGCGCGCGTTCTTGGCGAGCGGCGTTGGCTTCAGGTTGCCATCGTGGCGATTTTCATCGCCTTACTGGCGGCGGCCGTTCGCGAGTGTGACCCCTGGGTCGCGCTCGTGCTGGGTCTCGGTGCGGTTCCGCTGCTCACGAACCTCACTTGCTACTACTACGGATTCATGATGGGCTTCGCGGCGCTCTGGCTGCTGAACCCGCTGACAGGCGTCGCGCTCTTGGCGCTCTCCCTGGTGACAGCGGTCATTCCGGCGTTGATTCTGGCCGACGACGATCGCTACACCGCCGTAAGTCTCGTCATCGTCCTCTACGTGTTCGCGATCACCGTGTGGTTCATGCGGCGCGGGCGATCAACGACGCGCGTTGAGCCCGCGTAGCGGGAGCGCAGGGCGCCCGTCGGAGGTTGGTTCTTCTCCGAGATTTCGACACGCGTTTCCCCCGCGCGCGCAGCCTTTTTTCCCCGCCGGGCGCGACTTGCCGGGGCTTCCCACGATCCGGCTTCAACCAGATCGTTTCCGCTCAAACAGTTGACCCGTCCTCGAGTATCGGGATCGACCGGCACGGTCCTCGCAGCGCTCCTGGGCGGCGTGCTCCGGACGGGTCGCGCTCCGCGAACGCTGCGCTTGTCACCGACTGAAGAAGGGGTTAGCCTGAGCCGTGGATCACTCCGCCAACAACCGGCCGTTCTTCACGGTTGACCTCTTGGCTATCGCTGCGGCCGTTGTTCTTGGCGGACTTCTCGCGTCGCGCGGGCTGGCCAGCGCAGTCCACTGGCTCCTGTTCTAATTTAGTCCGGGGGACTTCGTCCCCCGGACCCCCCTATCGCCGTCGCTCGCGGGGGCCCCGTCGCCCCGCTCCGCTCCGGCGGAGCGCGCCCGTGGCGCGCCTAAGAGCGCGCAATCTGCCTTTGGGTCCTGTGCGGACTGAGAGCTGACACTTGGTGTTCGGCGAACCGTCGGCGCGCGACAATCGAGCGCGCCGTGTGGGGTTCGAGTGCTCCGTTTTAGAAGCGCCTCACCAGCTTCGCGCTCGCCCCGAATCCGCGGAACGCCCCTGAGTCCAGTCGGTTATTGTTTGTACCGCTCGCGGCAAGTGCAAACACCCACGCCCGATAGATCCCAACGGTGAGCTCGGCCGAGGCGCTCCCGCCCGGTTCGAAGTGGCTCGCCGTCTCGTCTTTCTGCACGCCGGCTTCGACGAACACGCTGAGGCCACTGTTCTCGCTGATTTTGAAGTAGGGCAACAGCGTGAATGCGTACGCTTCGTAGCGCCGCGGATCGTAGTACCCATGGTCGAGATCGCGATCGACCCGGAACAGATACGCCGATCCGCCGACGTCGACGTTCAGACGCTGATTGCGGACGACCGCGACACGCGGCGCCACGCGTAGAGACCATCGACGATTGTCGTCCGAGAGCCACTCGAGCGATCCTTCCGTGTCGATTCCCACCCGCAGGCTGGGCATCAGAGTGAGCTGCATGCGGTCGAGGTCGCGGATGAGGCCGAGCGAGATTGCCCGCGGGGAGATTGTCAGCAACCCGTGCTCATGACCGTATGTCAACCGCGCGGCGTCTCCGACCCGAAGCGTCGCCGCGCCATCGTAGATCCACTCATCGCGCACGGCGCTCTGCTGCCGGCCTCCGTGCGCCGAGAACACCACGGGTGGAAGCGTGATCTGCGCGCCCCCCCATCCGCGATCGACCGACGACGTCGTTTGACCATCTGCCTGTTCGAGGCCGCTGGCTGCGCGAGCCCGAAGATCCTCGCGCTCGTAGCCCGCGTCAATCCTGATGAGCGATCCCATCGCGACAGACGTCACCACAGGCAGCCGCGAGTGACGAAGTCCATCGGAGTCGGCGTAGACGGCGGCGGTAGGCTGCACGAGCGATCCGAATGCAACGCGAAGCTTCCGCTCGAGCCCCGCGGTTTCCGCGCGTTCAGGCCCGAGCCGCTGAACGAGGGCCGAGGTCTGATACGCCGCGTGCGGCTGCCCGGACTGGACGAACGAAAGCGCCTGCAAGAGGTTCAGATCGTAGTCGTCGGGCGCGTTCGAGAGCAGCGGCTCGAGCAGTGCATGGGCTTGTCGTGGACGTCCCGCGCGCGTCAAGACGCGTGCACGTTCCTGCCGGTAAGCCGGCGTGTCGCCGAACTGCGCCTCCACGCGATCGAGCAGATGGACGGCGCCCGCGTCGTTACCTCGCCACGATTCCGCACGCGCCCACTCCAGCCACGCGACGAGATCGTCCGGCTCCTGCGATGCGTACTTTTTGTATGCGTGGACCGCCGCGTCTGTCCGTCCCGACCAGACCTCCACACGCGCCAGCGCCAGCCAGGTCGTCGCGTCACTTTGGGACTGGGCAATGAGCGAGCGATAGGACTGGCGGGCGAGCGGCATGTCCCCGGCCCACGTGGCAAGTTCCGCCTGTGCCTTCAGCAGTCGCGGATCCTCGGGTCTCAACGCCAACGCGCCCTGAATGGCGGCCAGGGCCGCTTTCGGCTGATTGGCGGCGGCGTAGGCGCGCGACAGCCGCGCGAAGAGATCGGCATCGCTGCCGGCGGCTCTCACGGCTGAGTACAGCGCGGCGAGACTCCCGGGTGTGTCGCCAATCGCGGCGCGGATGTCCGAGATTCGAATCCACAGGTCGGCGCGTTCGGGGTGATCACGAACAGTCGGTTCGTACACTGCGAGGGCATCGCGCCAGCGGTGCTCGCCTTCGGCCTTCAAGCCTTCCTCGGGAATTTGAGCCGCGGCGATGTTGGCGCCGAGCATCACCATCGCGATCGTCGCGACGATCGAGTGTCGTTTCACGGTCATTTTCTCCAACGTCGATTGCCGGTGATCCAGAGGTCGCGTGCAAAGCGGCTGATCGTCACCCCATCGAAAATGAGCAGGGCGTAGCGAAGCGGCGCGATCGCGAGACCCTTGACCAGGTACTCGAGCCGCTGCCCGCGTGTGACCAGCACGAGCGCGAAAACGGACACGACCGTCTCCGCGATGAGCGTGATGACGAGCGGTTCCCAGGCCCGCAGCACCAGCATGATCAGCAGCGTCGCTGGAAACGCGATCTTCTCGAACGCGCTCATCAACAACACCCATCCGATCGGGCGACCGAAGCGACGCGTGTAGTCCACCCCGAACGGCTGACGATAGGGTTCGGCGATGCGTCGTCGCTCGATGCCTCCCTTCTCGATCGTCGCTGGTTCGGAGCCGGCCGTCGTGACCGCAATGCGGCGCGCCACATGCGACGAGGGCCGTTCGCTGGCGGGGCGGAGGCCGGTTACGAGGCTGCCGGCATCTCCGACGCCGGCAAGCGCCAGTTCGCTCACGCGCAGAGCGCCGGCGTGCGCGAGCGGCGCCGGTTCCGGCGGGCTCAACGGCTCCGTGTGAGCCTTTGCGCCGCCGTCTGACGATGAAGGGGGCTTCGATGGCCCTCGGAGCTTGGCCATCACACCGCGAGGTGCCGACCGCACCAGATCGTCGAAGTAGTAACAGCACTGCAGGAACGACGACGACCAGAGATACAACTGGCGGGGAAGGCGCTGCACCTCAGGCTCGACCGTCCGGGCGTAGACGTCGGTCAGCTGGATGTTGCGGTAGCCCTCGTTCAGCAGCGCGAACCCGATGAAGATGTCCTCGGAGTTCGTGAGATCGTCGCCGAAGATCGGCGTGTACTTCTCGAAGAGATCCTTGACATAGCGGCGTCGATACGCGACAGCGCAGCCGACCGGATTGGTGATCGATCCGAAGGCCACCATCTGCCCGAGATACACGAAGCGCTGCAGGAAGAGGTACAGCACCTCCCGATAGAGGTTCGTGACGGCGTTCGCGGCGCGCCGCAGCAACGGCTTGTGCGTCATCAGCCGTGCTTCCGGGTGCTTCGCGGTGAAGCGCTCGAGTGCGGGCTGTGCGTCGAATCTTGCCCGGTCGCGCAGCCTCAGCGGCATGATCGTGCCGCACGCGCTGGCTATGCCGATCGCTTTGTACAGTTCCTCGACCGTGCGGGCGATGTAGGCGTCCGACTCGAGGATCGTGTCGCCGTCGAGGATGAACTCGACGTCCGAATCGAGCTCGAGCGCCTGCCGCTTGATCGTTGGCGTCTTACCGATCGGCTTCGCGCGTCTGATCACCGTCAGGTTCAATCCCTCCTGACGCGCGAACGACTCCGCAATCTCGATCGTCCGGTCGCGACTGCCATCGTCGACGAGCATGACCCGTCGCGGCCGCATGGTCTGCCGCGCAACAGAGGCCAGGCACGCGGCGATGGTGCGCTCCTCGTTGAGCGCCGGGATGATCACGTCCACCGTTGCCGTCCGCCAGTCGTCGCGCGGCGTCGGGACGGTCGGGTCGGCGCCGCGGAGCAGCCCGATCAGACTGATGACAGTATTCGGGCTGAACACGAAGTAGGGAAGCGTCGCCATGTCACGCCCTCTGTCAGCGCGACGTGTCGACGGCTTCGTCCGATGACGGCTGCTCGCCTTCCGCCGGCGGCGCCACAGCCCGCAACGGCGGCAGGAGGAGGCGCGGCGCTCGGGCAGGTTCGGGGGAACCCTGCCGGAACGCCCGGTAGTCCACCTTGCAACCATGCGTCATCAGGAAGTTGTGGAACCGCTTGTAGTCCTGCGGCGCGATGCCGAAGAGGCGCAGCAAAGCGCGGTAGTTCCCGTGCGTCGTCCGCAGTCCGCGCACGACGAGCTCACGGACGTCGTGTCGGGTGATGTCACGCGCGAGAAAGACCGGGTGGATGTGCTCCCAGAAGTTGTAGCCTCCCGAGACGAGCGCGTCGTAGAGGTCGTCGGCAACCTGACGCCGCCGTTCGCGCGTTGGCAGCAGGCTCTCGCCGGCGGCACGCACGCTGCGCGGCAGGTGACCCACGTCGATCATCTCGCGCTCCGCGAACCACATCGCCTGTTCGACGACGTTCTGGAGCTCGCGCACGTTGCCCGGCCAGCGATAGCGTTGCAGCACCTGCATAGCTTCCTCAGAGATCCGCAGGTTCTGGCGTGAGCGCTTCAGCAGATGGTCGATGAGCACCGGAACGTCCTCGCGTCGCTCACGGAGTGGCGGCACGTGGATATGGATGACGCGAAGCCGGTAGAGCAGGTCTTCACGGAATTCGCCCGCCGATACCCGCTCGGCTAAATTGCGGTTCGTCGCCGCGATCACGCGCACGTTGGCGACTGTCGCCGCCTGGTGCGCGCCGACCGACTGAATCTCGCCCGTTTCAAGGAATCGCAGCAGGAGCGCCTGCATCCGGAGGCTCATTTCCCCGACCTCGTCGAGGAATAGCGTGCCGCGGTGTGCGAGCTGCAGTTTGCCCGGCTTGTCGCGATAGGCGCCGGTGAAGCTGCCTTTGACGTGGCCGAAGAGCTCCGACTCGAGAAGCGTCTCCGTAAGACCCGCACAGTTCACGGCGATGAACGGACCGGAGACCCTCGTCGAGTGCACGTGAACAGTGCGCGCGATCAGGTCCTTGCCAACGCCGCTTTCGCCGGTGATGAGAACCTTGGATTCACCCATTGCGGCACGGCGGGCGATTGCCAAGACTTCGAGCATGGCGGGACTGGCCGCGATGATGACCGGCTCACCGCCCGGAAGTTCGTCAGTTTGCGTGCGCTCCGTGACATTCAGCATTGCCGTGGCTCCATGCGGCCCGGGGGCCCATGCCGCACCACCCTGTAGGGCAAGGCCAAAGCCAGCTCGGCAACCGAAGTAAGTTCTACTCCTGGAGTGATTTGCAGGATCTACCAGACTTGTAAGCTGAGCCTGGTGTTCCACAAGGAGACAGTACGACTGTTGTCATCAGCCGTAAGTGGCTATTCCCGTAGTCTTTAGGTGGTGATTCTCAGAATGGAGCAGATGTACTGCTCCGTCTTCAAACGGCACACTCAGAGCGAGCAGCAGCCAGAACCTTCAGTGGAGCGAGGCTTTTCCGGGCCCCCGAGGCCGCCGCTTACCAGAAAACTCGTCGTCTCCACGGCCCACTGGGGATGGTGCGGGTCGCTGGGCGGTCCAGATTTCCGCGCACTCGGTGCACTTGTAGTGAAGGAACTGACGTCCGCCACCGAGGAGCGACACGTGCCGCGACTGGCAGAATGGACACGGGAACGGAGAGCCAGGAGTGGAACTCATCCGAGCGGACCGGAAGGCGGATGATGACGCGGCCAGTCCTGGATGCTTGGGCTCGACTTCTCGAACGCGGGAAGGTTTCCGCTCAGCCGGGCGATCCGAAACTGATCCGAAACGTGGGCCAGGATAACCAGCGCGCCAACGAGCGCCAGCACGAGCGAGAGCCGGTGCTTTCCGCGTTCAGTCATGGCCGCCCTAAGACCAAGAACGGTGCCACGAAAAACACTGAGCAATTCAGAAAGAGACCTGGAAAAGTCGCCCGGACCATTGGACTTTTTCTACTTGAGGACCAGACTTCCTGCGTCAAGACGCGGATTCTTAAGATGTCGAGGGTCAGGTTGACTTTTACGCAAGAAACCTGGAATAAGAAACGAAAAGTCTGCTAAGATTCGAACTTCCATTCCCATCAGACGCGCCCCGATAATGCCAGTCGAGAGGAGGTTGCGCCGCAAGAACTGTGGCCCTAGCGAGTTACAGAGCACAGCTCCAGGCGAGCGTCATACATCTCGAAGGGTATAACTATTGCTACGTTCTGATCGCCTCACCATGCATTCAATGACCGGCTCCCGCGAGGCTGCGGCTTCGCAACCACACGTCGTCTTCGGTAGCTCCCAAATGGCAGAAGTCCTGCGCCTTGCGCAACGGGCGGCGCTTGGGGATGCCAAGGTTCTCATCACCGGCGAAAGCGGTGTCGGCAAGGACATCGTCGCCCGCGAAATCCACGCGCACTCGCCACGGGCGCGCGGCCCGTTCGTCGCGGTCAACTGTGCCGGACTCACCGAGACACTCCTCGAATCGGAGTTGTTCGGCCACGTCAAAGGCAGCTTTACCGGCGCCTATCGAGACAAAGTCGGAAAGCTCCAGATGGCTGATCGCGGCACCCTCTTCCTCGACGAAGTCGGTGAGATGAGCCTCCGCATGCAGGCGCTGCTGTTGCGGTTCCTCGAGCAGGGTGAGCTGCAACGCGTCGGCGCGAGCGATCAGAACCGTCTCGTGGACGCTCGCGTCATCGCGGCCACGAATCGCAATCTGGCCGAGCGCGTTTCGGCGGGCGAGTTCCGCGAAGACCTGCTCTACCGGCTCCGCGTCATCCATATCCACGTGCCGCCGCTCCGCGAAAGGCGCGCCGACGTGCGGCCTCTCGTCGAGCATTTCGCCGGACTGCGCCGGCGGCCGGTGACCTTTACGCCCCCGGCAATCGACGTGCTGGAACGATACCGTTGGCCCGGCAACGTGCGCGAGCTCCAGAACGTGCTCGAACAGGCCATCTGGCAGTCGAACTCCGCGACGATTGAGGTCGAGAATCTTCCCAGCAGCGTTCGGGCCGAGCCGCTGACCCAGACGCGGGAACGGCGCCGGCAAATCGCCGACGATCTGTACGACGCACTCGTCAACGGCGGCTACTCGTTCTGGGTCCACGTACACCCGCTGTTCCTGTCACGCGACATCACGCGCCACGACATACGGGAGCTCGTTCGGCGGGGCCTTCGCACTACGCGCGGAAGCTATCGCGGTCTGCTGTCGCTCTTTGGCATGGAGCCGCAGGACTACCAACGGTTCCACAACTTCCTGGCTGCGCACGAGTGCAAGGTTGATTATCGCGAGTTCAGGAACGGCCAACCCGACGAGACCCCCCGTCGATCGGCTCTACTTCCGGAGCTCGCCGAGGGGCGCGCTGGAGCGGGCCTCCGCGCCTAGGCACGGCGCCCGACCCTTCGGGCGGCACAGTCGCGGAACAGCCGGACGTAAGTATTCCCGGAGCCAGACCTTCCGGCCGGGTCCGCGGTCAGCGCCAGCGGCCGCCCCGACGCAACCCTCGTCTAATGTGCGGGTTCCGAGCGCCGGCAGGTTGACCTTGCAGTCACCGGCCGCGGCAGCGGACTTGCCAGTGACGGTCCAGTCGGCCGTGCGATGACAGATACAGCTAACCAGTTGCGGCAGTTTCTTCTCGCCGGCAGGAATGCCGACGGCGGCTGGGCCTATTTTCCGGGCAAGGGCACGAGGCTCGAGCCGACGTGCTGGGCGCTCATGGCCCTGCCAGAGACGGATCCTGACGTGCTGCGCCGGTGGCCGCTGGCGGGCGACCTGCTTCGTGAGCGCGCGGGTGGCGACCCGAACTTCGGGTTTCACGCCGCTGCCCTTCTGGCCCTCGTTGCTCGTGGCATCGAGCACGAGGCGGGGAATGCGAGGCTGGTCAAAGGGCTGGAACAGGTGAAGGGTATCGCACTGGGTCGTTCCGAAATCAACCGCCAGGACAACAGCCTACAGGGCTGGTCTTGGATTCCGAACACATTCAGTTGGGTCGAGCCGACCGGCTGGGCGCTGCTGGCCCTGAAGAAGTGGGCGCGCGCCTCTGGGGGAGCGATCGACTCTGATCGCGTGGCCGTCGCCGAAAGGCTGCTGGCGGATCGAGCGTGCGTGCAGGGGGGCTGGAACTACGGAAACTCGAACATGCTGGGGCAGGATCTGAGACCGTACGTTCCGACGACCGCCGTGGCGTTGCTCTCTCTGCAGGACAAGCGCACCGACTCGGTCGTGACGCGAAGCGTCGACTACCTTCAAGGGGCCGCGTCGAGCGAGCACTCGAGCATCGCGCTGTCGCTCGCCATTCTGGCCCTGCGGACGTTTCAGCGAGACAGTCCCGCGGCTGACGGGGCGTTGCTGGCGCAACTGCCGACGACACTCGAGATCAAGAGTCATCTCGCCGCCGCCTTCGCCCTCTGTACGCTTTCACCGGATCATCGCGATGCCGCAGTCACACTCTGAGCGTCGCGGCGGCGTCGATCGCTTCTTCGACGCGCGGCTGACGCGCCGTGGGTTTCTCGGGACGCTGACCGTTCCAGTGCTCGCCGCCGCGTGCGCGAGGCGGCCGTACGATCCGCAAGAGTTCGAACACGCGAATCGATCGGACGTCGCGCTGTTGCCGGCAGACTCGTACGCCGCGGACTTCTCGGACGTGATCGGCCGCGGGTTGAGGGAACTCGGCGTGGACGTGCGGGGCAAGCGCGTGTTCCTCAAACCGAATCTCGTCGAGTACGAGCCGGGTACCGCTATCAACACGAATCCGGTGGTGGTCGCCGGGGCGGCATCGGCATTCCGTCGGGCCGGCGCTCTCGAAGTCGTGGTCGGCGAAGGTCCCGGTCACCGCAGGGACATCGAGTACCTGCTCACGAGCACCGGCATGCTCGAACATCTTCGCGACGACAGGGTTGCCTTCGTCGATCTCAATCTGGACGACGTGCGAGAGATGCCTTTGCGGAGCCGGTTCACGGGCCTCGAGCGCCTGGCGCTCCCTGTGGAACTGCTGCGCTCGGACTTCATCGTCTCGATGCCCAAGCTCAAGACCCATCACTGGGCGGGGCTCACGGCCAGTATGAAGAACTTTTTCGGAGCAGTCCCGGGGGCCGTGTACGGATGGCCGAAGAACATCCTGCACGTCCACGGGATTCCGAATGCGATTCTCGACCTGAACGCGACGATTCGGCCGCACTTCGCCATCTTGGATGCGGTAACCGCCATGGAAGGTGATGGACCGATCATGGGACAGCCGCGGTCGCTGGGATTCGTGGGGATGAGCCGAGACCTGCCTGCGCTCGATGCGACGGCAGCCAGAGTCATCGGCCTGAATCCGGAAAAGCTGGATTACCTCAACCAGGCAGGACGTTTTCTCGGCAACATCGACGACAGGGCAATCGCTCAACGTGGCGAACCGTGGTCGAGGTATGCGACGACATTCGACGTCGTAGACGCCTTTAAGGGCGCGCGCCTGAATGTGTCGTAACCGCGCATCGTCGAAGTCAACACGCGCGCAAATCTTGTTGTGCCTCAGGCCACAGTCTTGGGCATTGGAAGTTCGTCGGGATCGCACAAATTCGTGATTTCCAGCCGCCCGGACCGATGATCCGGCCGGCATTGGCCTTGCCAATGACAAAAAAGAAATCGATGTATAGCGTCGCCCAGGTGCTGAGGCCTGAGTTCGGCAGGTCGTGGCACGAAGCCGTAGCAATCGTCCAGGAAGTGGTCTCGCAGCTCTCACCCGGGCTAGCGGTTCCAGCTCCCGAGGATCTCCTGTTCGAGGACAACGGCTCTCTGATGTTTGGTTTCGGCAGTGAGTCTGACGAGATACCAGTAGTCAGCCTCGGGCGTTTGCTGCAGGACCTGCTGAACGGAATCGACGCGCCCGCCGGGCTTCGGGATCTCGCCACCGAGAACTCGAAGTCGTCTCCGGCGCACGTCACCATCGAAGGATTCTCGCGGGCCCTGGCTTTTTACGAGCGTCCAAATCGGGCGAATGACCTTTCGGCCGTGGCGGCCCGGTTGCGAGGTGCAAGACCGGTCGATACGGCGCAGGCAGAATTCGAGCGTTTGCGCGACCGCGTGAGCCAGAAGGCGCAGGAGCGCCAGGAAGACCACGCGCCAGGATCGACTGATCCCAAGCCGCAGCCGCGTCAACTGTCGGCGCGTCAGAGAGCGTTGATTGGGGCCGCTTCTGCCGCAGTCGTGCTCCTGATCGCTCTCGCAGGTTTCGCGCGCGGCGCGCGTGATTCATCCGGGGCGCCTGGTCTCCTGGATCGCACCGAGCAAGCCCTCGCGAAGAAGATCTCGGCCGGCCTCGATCGCATGGGGAGCGTCGCGGCGGTGCCCGCGGCGCAGGCGAAGTCCGCGGAGGCGCCGGCGAGCGAGTTCGCTCCGAATCCCAGAGACACACGGGCCGCCGCTGATGCGGTGCCAACTCCGACAAGCGGCCGGCCATCGTCGCGCGACATCGGGCTGGCGAAGCCGGGGATGTCCTCCTCAGCATCGCATCCGCCCGCGTCCGATCGGAATTCGCCGGCACCTTCGCTTCCGTCTGTTCCGCCGTTGCCGGCGTCTCCGCAAGCATCATCCCCGTCGGTCGCGCCGCCTCTCGTGCTGGCAATGCCGACGGATGTGAGTAATGAGTCCGCGGTCTACTCTCGAGCGGATCCGGGCGTTCAGCCGCCAGCGTTCTTGCGGCCGCAGATGCCCAAGGATCCACCACCCGGAGTCGACACGGGGTACTTCGACATCGTGGTGAACGAATCCGGGGACGTTCAGCAGGTGCAGCTCGTGTCGCCGACCCGGAAGTTCCAGGAACGGATGCTCGTTGCCGCCGCGAAGGCGTGGAAGTTCAGGCCCGCGACGCTCAACGGACAGCCCGTGAAATACCGGCTCAGGGTGCCCATCATCCTGACGGGAATGCCCTGAAGCCGCACTTTCTCCAGCCACTGCTCCGCCGGGACGCGCCACAGTTCCGGCTGATGAATGCCCGAACCGGGCTCGAAGTCGCGACGACGCTGGAACCGGCGTTCGATTCCGCTTCACGTAAGCGAGGTCTCCTCGGACGGGATGACCTCCCGGTCGGGTACGCGCTCGTCATCGCCCCGACGAACATGGTTCACACGTTCTTCATGCGGTTCTCCATCGACGTCCTCTTCGTCTCTCGATCGGGATTGGTCGTCAAGGCATCCGAGCGAGTGCCGGCGCGACGGATCGTTGGTGCATTCCGCGCATTCGCCGTCATCGAAATGCGCGCGGGGTCGCTGTTGACGTCTGGAACCAGGGCCGGCGACCAGTTGCAGCTTGCCGAGCTAGTGAAAGTCTCGTCCTGAGCACCCTTTTTTTGGTCGCAAGCAGAGATTATCGGGCGCTCACACGATTGCCAATGGCTGGAACCGCCTCAGCTGCCGGCTAAATGATTGACTCAATGTGGATTATGGGTAGCAATCGTCGGCGTAGAGGTTCGGCACCAAGCTTGCCTTTTTAGTGAGCATACGAACAGTCATCGGGCGCCAACCGCCCGGGGGCAGAACCCTCGCACCGCAGGTGCGAGTCGCGTAGAGGTTACGCATGTCAGGCCGTCGGTCTCATTCACGATTCGTGGTTGCCGCCCCCTGGGACGGCGCGTTGCGCGTTCTGCGTGACGTGGTGATCGACCGAACCAGCCGCGACGAGCTCTTGGCTGTGAGTCACGTGCCAGGCGTCGCCGGAGAAGAGATGTCCTTGGATTTGATGGGATCGGGGATGACCCTGGCGCTGCGAGTGAAGGTCATCGAGAGCCGGCCGGTGATCGTGGACGGATCGGTCAGGCATCGGATTCGTCTCGAACTCGTCCAGGCTCCCGCGGACCTGCCCGTGTCGTCGGCGGCCCTGCCGACCGACGCCCCGACAGTGGCGGAGGCGATTTGATGGATGCGCTCGATGCCATTCTGAGCGCGCGCGACCTGGTCGCGGTGCTCGGGCGGCAGGTGCCGGTGCGGCTGGTGGAGATCAGCACGTCGGGGTGCCTGCTCGAGAGTTCCAGCCGGCTGGATAAAGGCACGACCGGCCTGTTGCGGGTGACGTTCGAAGACGAGCAGTACATGGACGACATCCGGATCATGCGTTGTCGAGAGTGCGAAGGGTCGAGCAACCCGTATCAGCTCGGGGCTGAGTTTTTGTGGACCACCAACCCCCGTGAACAGTCGTTGCGTCGGGTCCTCGCCCGGCTGCAGGGCTCGGCGCTGCGCAGCGCGGGAGGATTTGAGCCTCGAATGTGAGATTCCGCCACCAGGCATGGCGGAAACGCCGTCAGCCGGGCGCACAGCCGGCCCGATGGCAAGCCTGAACGTCTGTGCAGCGGCCGCGAACGATACGCTGCCAAGCGCCAAATACTGGCGACGAGAGCGCAGGACGCTCGTGATGGGCAGACAGATTGTCGCGGCGCAAATCGATGAAGCGCGGGATGGTCCCGCAGTGTTGTCAATCGTCAACGTGTCAGGAGAATCGAAGTCATGAAGAATCTGTTCGCTCGTTTCGTGCGTGAAGATGAGGGCCAGGACATCATCGAGTACTCGCTGCTTGCGGCGTTCATCTCGATCTCGGGTTACCTCATCCTGCAGTCGATCGGCACCCAGGTGAACTCGATCTACACCAAGGTGCAGACGGCGACCTCGAGTGCCGCGGCGGCCTCCTAGCACGACGAAGTCCGAGCGAGCGCATGGTGCGCTCGCTCGGCTCGATTCGATTTCAGAGGTCTTTTCCATGTCGCGCTCAGACGCCCGCTCCGCCACGCGCAAGGTCAGGCTCAATCTCCTGAAACGGTTCGTTGTCGAGGAGAACGGCCAGGATCTGATCGAGTATGCCTTTCTGGCGGCGGCGCTGGCGACGGCCGGCATGCTCGCGCTCAACGCCATCGGCCCTGCCGTCGGCGTCACCTATAGCACCTGGCTCAGTCCGACCACCGGTGCGCCAGCGTTGTGGGAGCCGTCGGCCCCCTGGACGAGCGCGGGTTCGTAGAGAGACACTATGCTGTTTGATTTCCGGGGAGCGGTAGTCGTGGCCGTCGCGCTGACGGCGGTCGTCTTCGACCTGCGCACACGCCGGATCCCCAACCTGTTGACTTTTGGCGCGGCCGCGGCTGCGCTCGCCTATGCCGTCTACGATGGCGGGCTGAGCGGCCTGGGCCTCGCCGCCGCCGGCTGGCTGGCCGGTGCGGCGCTCTTCTTTCCTTTCTTTGCCCTGGGTGGAACCGGCGCCGGCGACGTGAAGTTGCTCGCGGCGCTGGGCGCATGGCTCGGGCCGATCGAGTCGGTCTGGATGGCGATGTTCGCCGCGATGGCCGGCGGCGTGCTCGGTCTGGTCGTGGCCCTCGTCCACGGATACCTTCGGACGGCGTTCTCGAATCTCTGGTTGATGCTGATGCACTGGCGAGTACAGGGGCTCGAGCCCGTGCCCGGCCTGACGTTGAAGGACACGACGTCTCCGCGGCTGGCGTATGCGATTCCCATCACGATAGGAGCGCTGTGCACATTATGGCGACGATGATGAGTCGCGACAGAAACAACGAGAGCGGCCAGGCGATCGTCGAGCTCGCGCTCACGCTTCCGCTGCTGTTGCTCGTCGTCCTCGGGATCTTCGACTTCGGACTGATGTTCCAGCGCTTCGAAGTCGTGACCAATGCGGCGCGCGAAGGGGCTCGCGTGGCGGTGCTGCCTGACTACACAGACCTGCACCAGTCGGAAATCCATGCCGCCAACTATCTGAGCGCGTCCGGCATTGCCGGCACCCCGGTAAACACCACGGGCTGCACCGGCGCGGTGTCGGCAGGCCGCGTGTGCGTGTCGACTGAGACAGAAACCGAAACCATTTCCACGACACCGTCAATCACCGTGGACGCAATGAAAGTGACTGTGACCTATGACCACGAGCACGTGTTCGTCGGTCCGATCATGACCCTTTTCGGTGGGTCGCTTGGCACGACGCGGCTCACCGCAATCAGCCGGATGAGAAAAGAATGACAACGACAGGCCGGGAGGACGCATGAACCGCCGAAATCGAACGTTGATCGTGCTCGTGGTTGCCGTGACGCTGGCGAGCGCCGCGACCTTCTTCGTGTATCGCGCCATCACGCAAATT
>DATAEK010000417.1:0-4318 GCA_036258055.1 Vicinamibacterales bacterium | reverse complement strand
CTGCGAACGCTCGGGAGCGACGTGATCCCCCCGCCAAACGTCGCGTACTTGTTGAACACATAGCTGATGTTCCCGCCGCCCACGACCTGCGCCGGATCGCCCTGCGAGGTGTTCGCCGACCAGACGTAGAGGTAGTAACGGAACTTCGGAGTGAGGAACCAGCCGGAGAAGGGCAGGAAGAACTTCTGCAGCTGCGCGTCCTGGCGCCGCTGCACCGTGTGGACGTTCCCGAATGCGTCCGTGTAGGTCTCGTCGAGGCCGAGCTGATTGAGATAGCGCGCGTAGCTGAAAAGCCGGACGTACACTTCGCCGAGGTCCTCCTCGACAATGAGGAATCCGCCGTTGGGGATGTAACGCGGCTCCTTCTTCGTCGTCTCCGGCGCCGCGGTTCCGGCGACAAGGAAGTCGGCGACGCACCCGTCCGACACCCACACGCCCCGATCGTCGTAACCCCAGGTCTTCCCGAGCAGGCACGCCGCCGTACTGTACGAACGGGCAAGAACAACGCCCTTCGATGTGTCCGCAGCACACTGCGTGCGTTCGCCAACCTTCGACGCACATGTGACAGATGGAGGAGGCGTCTGCGCGGCCTGTGCCGCCGGCGCTGACGGTGAAGGGGTCTGCGGCGCTGAAGGTTGCTGCGGGTTCGAGCTGGTCAGCAGAGCGAGGAGGGCGACGGGTAAAATGTGCATCCGCCGCACGCCTCAGCACGGCAAGTGCCACTCGTGACCGCGTCGATCACGCTGCAAATCCCTGAATGTCTTCGAGAGTTATAGCTCTATCGTCGACTGGGCCTCCGGTATTCCGGAGGATCTCCGGTGCCGCGGCTTCCGGAACGCACCGTCTGCACAGGACTCAATCTCGTTGACGACGATCGCGGAGTCCGGACCGCCGACGGCGGACAGCGACAGCGCGACACGGAAGTGGAACTGAATAGCCGTGGGAACCGGGCGACCCGTATCTTGCAAAGACGCGCAGACTCTGGCGACCAAAACTACACCCTCTTGTCGGAACTCCATGGGAACGCCGGTGAGGACTCCGAGCGCCCGATTGTGCGGTTGAAGGAGGCACCATGACAGCCCTACTACGACAGTTCGTCTCCGTCGCGGCTTTGACTCTTATCGCCTCGCTTGCCGCCGCTCAAGCGCAAGACGCCGTCCTCCAGGAGATCACCCTTCGTGGGACCGTCGAAGCGATCGATCACCCCGCGCGGACGGTGAGGATCCGCGGCGTCCAGGGCAATGTGGTGACGCTCGATGTGCCTGCCACCGCCACGCGTTTCGATCAGGTCAAAATCGGCGATTCCGTGACGATCGCGTACTACGACCGCGTGAGCATCAGGCCCAAGCCGCCCGGCGAAGTCGCCGTCGACCGTATGACGGATACCACGACCGAGCCAATGCCCGGTTTGCTTCCCGGCGGTACGCGCGCGATTCAGCGTGTCACGACGGCCACGATCGACGCCTGGGATCCGGCGGCGAGGATCGTGACTTTCACGACGCCAAGCGGCCAATATATCCGCCGCGTCAGCGAACTGGTCGATGCCAGCGTGATCGGCGGGCTCAAGGTGGGAGACCGTGTCGATGTGATTCGTACCGAGGCGGTTCGCTTCAACGTCGAACGGGCAGCGCCCGCGCCTCAGGTCACGGTGGCCGCCACTCCCGCCGAGTTTCGGCACAGGTTCACGGTGTCATTCCTCTGGGGGCCGGACAATTCATTCAGCGGCAAGATGATCAAAGCTGCCTCGGGGACGTTTCAGAACATCCCCCTCAACTTCAACGAGACCAGCTACGACGATGTCTACGGGCGAATCAACCTTTTCAAGATCGGGGTCGGCTACCGCACCAACCCGCGGGTAGAGACGACGGTGCACCTCGTGTTCTCGGGGAGCTCGTCGGAGCAAATCCGAATAGGCAGCGTGGGCGCCGCCAACGCGCCGCTGTTCGCGACGTTCGACGACTACTCATACTGGGGCATCGAAGGCGGACAACGCTTCTATTTCGCGCGGGTACGGTTCACGCCGTTCGTTGGCTACTTCGTCGGCATCAATCGTATCGACACGATCAACGGCACCTTTTCTGCGGCATCCGTCGGGTCGCAGCCTGCGTTACTGGTCGAGAACGGGCAGTTCTTCGACAAGTCGTGGGCACTGAGTCTCGGACCCACCGGCGGTGTCCTGATCGGGCTCGGCCCGATCGAAGTGATGGGAGAATTGGAGGTCCGTTACATGGGCGGTCTGTCGGATGTGGATCCGCTCAGTCAGGCCGGGTTGTCGCAGATCAACTCCGACAGCTCGCGCTGGTCGCTCCCGATTCTCATCGGCGCCCGGTACCGCTTCTGATCTGACTGGATTGCAACCAATCGGCGAGGCGATCAGGCGATCGCCTCGCTGCCAGCTTCTCGGCGGGCAGTTGGCTGCGGAGCGCTATTACCGAGGGTCTGGGGAAGCTGCAGTGAAGACAGTCGTGCGGAACGGATGACCGACGCCGGGAAGTCAGCGGACCGGTGAGACGAACGGCCGCCCTTCTCGCGCTTCGCGCACCGCGGGCAACAGGTCGGAGGTGAGCCGTAGCTTCACGACATACCCGATGACGCCCGCGGCTCTCGCAGCCACTACGAACTCCTCGTCGCCGTGCACGGTAAGAAATACGACGGCGGCCGTCGAACCGGTCTTGCGAAGTCGATCCGCAACCTCGAAACCGCTCATCCCCGGCATCGAAATGTCGAGCACGATGACGTCCGGCCGCAGGGCGCCGGCCGCCGCGAGCGCGGCCGGCCCGTCTTTCACCGCTCCAACAATCAGGCAGTCGGGCATCAGCGCCGCAGACGCACGAACGAGCATCGCCTCGTTGTCGTCGACCAGAAGGACGCGTGTGAGTTCAGACAATGTGGTGCTTGACAGCATACTGAACGAGCTCTGCCGTCGATTTGACCTTGAGGTGTTCCATCATTCGGTACTTGTGAAAGGCGACGGTCCGCGGCGTGAGGTTCAGCACGCTGGCGACCTCCTTCATCGAATGGCCCTCGGCCAGCAGCTGCAGGACCTCCCGCTGACGCGACGTCAGTTCGTTCGCAGGCCGGTGCTCGTCGCCGTGGATCAGCGATCCGACGAGACCCGCGGTGAGCAGCGGGGTGATGTAGGACCGCTCTTTCATCACCTCACGTATCGCGGTCAGGAGCTCAGACGCCGCGGATCGCTTGAGCAGATAAGCGGACGCCCCGCATCGGAATGCTTCCGCCGCCAGATCCGGATCCTCGTTCATCGTCACGAACCCCAGCTTGACGTTTCGCAGTTTGTGCTTGATCTGACGACCGGCTTCCAGGCCGTTCAGGAGCGGCATCGAGATATCGAGAACGATGACATCAGGCTTGAGCGTCTCGGCGGCGGCAAGCAATGCGCGCCCGTCGGCTACCTGGCCGACGATGTCGCATTCTCCTGCCAGGAGCTTCTCGAACGCACCAACGAGCAGCGTGTGATCGTCGGCCAACAGGACTCGTGGTCTTGCCATGCGCCGTACTCTAACTTGCGGAGCGAGATGGAGGGGTGTTTCTTGGCTTGCGACGGCGGAGTCCCCCACGGCTTGGAGGATACCGTGGCGACGTTCCGGCGGCTATGCAGAATCGGCACGAAAGGCCGATCACATTTTTCGTGTGCTTTCGTGTGCGGAATCGCTCAGACCGACGCGCGTTCCGCGCTCGGCAAAACGTCGAGCGGCACCTTGATGTCCAACCGGGTCCCGGCACCAGGCGCGGAGTGAATCTTCAGGGTGCCTCCAATCGCCTCGAGCCGTTCGGCCATGCTGATGAGGCCGAGCCCTTGGCCCCACACCGCCGCGACGTCGAATCCCACGCCGTCGTCGGAGATGGCCAGCGTGATCCCTTCGGGGCCACCGCTCAAATGCACCGACACTTCGTGCGCCTTGCTGTACTTGAGGGCGTTCTGCAGCGCTTCCTGAGCGATTCGGAACAGACACAAGGTCAGATCGGGCGGGAGCGTCGGCGGAACGTTGTCGTGCGCGAAGGTGACGGGGATCTCTGACTGGGACAGCTCGCGTTGAAGAGAGTGCAGAGCAGCCACCAAACCGATCAGCCGCAGTTTGGCTGGATGCAGGCGGTGCGACAGATCGTGCAGGCTCTTCGCAATGGCGTGCGCGCGATTCAACGCTTCGTCGGTCTGCTTCTCGGCTTGGCCTCGATCGGTGCCGCCCGCCAGCTCGAGATCGATCGTCAGGAGCGCAACCTGCTGGCTGATGTCGTCGTGCAGCTCGCGTGCAATCCGCGAGCGCTCGGTTTCTTGCGCATTCAGGAGCCGCGCGGC
>DATAEK010000416.1:0-3368 GCA_036258055.1 Vicinamibacterales bacterium | reverse complement strand
GAAGAACCTGTCCGGCATCGCGCCGGACGCGCACAAGCTGTTGATGCGGTACAACTGGCCGGGCAACATCCGCGAGCTCGAGAACTCGATCGAGCGAGCCGTGCTGCTCACCGAAGGCCCGCTGCTCTCGAGCGCCGACCTGCGGCTGGGCGAGCTCTCGACGACGCAGGCGTCGGGCGACGCCAGCCCGGTGGTCAAGATTCCCCCGACCGGCATCCCGCTCGAGGAGATCGAGCGTCAGGCGCTCATCGAGGCACTCAAGATGTCGAACTGGGTGCAGAAGGACGCCGCGGAGCTGCTCGCGATCAGCCCGCGCGTGATGAACTACAAGATCAAGACGCTCGGCATCGACTACGCGCGTGGCCGGCGGCCGATCGTGGAGTCGATTGCAAGCTAGAAAGTAGGAGGCAGGAGGTAGGAGTCAGGAGGCGGAATCGCCCTGAAAGCAGGCTGCCGCGTCGCAACCAGCCGCGCGCGCAGCGAGCGGCGAGTAGCCGTGGGGGTGGGGCCCCACGGCACTGAGAAATGCCGACTGCACTCCCTAGCTACTTTCCCTTCGGATGCGCCTTTCTGTACGTCTCGAGCAGCTGGCTGGCGTTGAGGTGTGTATATCGCTGCGTGGTGCTGAGGCGCGCGTGTCCGAGGAGCTCCTGGATCGCGCGAAGATCCGCGCCACGTTCGAGCAGGTGTGTGGCAAACGAGTGGCGCAGGGCGTGCGGGCTGATGCCGAACCGCGTGCTGCACGCCGCGACGTAACGCCGCACGAGACGATCGACGCTTCTCGTCGAGAGCCGTCCCCCCTGATAGTTCAGAAAGAGCGGCAGGCGCGCCGGTCCGCGCAATCGGCGGCTCGACGCACGCGGCGCGCGCTCGTTCGCCGCCGCCGGCGCGAAGGACTCCCAATCCGCCAGCCACGCTCTCAGCGCGGACTCCGTGGATCGATTGAACGGCACGATCCGCTCTTTCCGGCCCTTCCCCATGACGCGGACAACCCGACTCGAGAGGTTGACGTCGGCGACGTCGAGCCCGACCAGCTCGCTCAGACGCAATCCTGACGCGTAGAACAGCTCGAGGATCGCCCGATCGCGGCGCCCGAGCGGCTGCGACGCGTCCGGCATCTCGAGGAGGCGGGTCATCTCCGCTTCGCCGAGATGGGCGGGAAGACGGACCTCACGCCTCGGCGTCCCGACGAGCGAGGCGGGATCACCGTCGACGAAGCCTTCACGGCGCAGGTACCGTCCGAACGCGCGAATCGCCGCGAGCTTCCGTGCCGCCGAAGACCGCGAGTTCCCACGCCGGTGCAGCTCGCTCAGGAACGCGCGGATTTGCTGATGATCGAACTCCGCGGGCGCGACCTCGCTGCGGCGGCGGCCGGTCCGCTCGGCGAGGAACTGAAGGAATTGCGAGAGGTCGCTGTCGTAGGCCCGCAGCGTGTTGACCGAGGCGTTCTCGTTCAGCCGGAGATGCTCGAGAAAGGCGTCAGCTTGTTCGCGCATTATTTAGTGCTCGTGGGGCCCGGCATTTCTCAAGGCGGCGGGGCCCCACCCCCGCCGCGGCAGCCGCAGGCGCTGCTGATACAGCACCTGCGCTTCGGTCAACGTCATCCCAGCACGGGCGACTGTGTACTCGTCTCCAGACGCCGTTCAGCCATCCAGGCTTCCAGATCCGCCAGCGCGCGATCGGCCATGGCCTGCTTGCGCGCTTCTTTCAGGCTGACGCGGCGGCCGTCCGCGGTCTTACCAAGCGCGATCGATCGATCCTCGATCGGCTCCATGATGCCGAACGTGATGTTCGTCGGCTGATAGTTGCGCGGGTTCGCGTGGGAGACGTAGAACGCCAGGGCCCCGATGGCGGTCGTGCGGGGCGGCGCGGACAGCGGACGGCCGAGGGTCAGCGCCGCAGCGTTTCTCCCGGCGATGAGCCCCGATGCCGCGGACTCGACGTAGCCCTCGACGCCCGACACCTGGCCGGCGAAGAACAGGTCATCCCGGCGGCGCGTCTGCCACGTTTCGCGCAGAACGGTCGGCCCGTTGATGTAAGTGTTGCGGTGGATCATCCCGAACCGCACGAATTCCGCGGTCTCGAGCCCGGGGATGAGCCGCAGCACGCGCGCCTGCTCGCCCCATTTCATCTGCGTCTGAAAGCCGACGAGGCTGAAGTGATCGCCGGCCAGCGTGTCCTGGCGCAGCTGCACGACCGCGTACGGTTCGCGTGCGGTTCTCGGATCCACGAGCCCCACGGGCTTCATCGGCCCGAACCGCAACGTGTCCACGCCGCGCCCCGCCATCACCTCGATCGGCAGGCACCCCTCGAAAAACTTCGCCGCGTCGAACTCGTGGAGGGGCGCTTTCTCGGCGGCCATCACCGCGGCATGAAATCCTGCGTACTCCTCGGCCGTCATCGGGCAATTCAGATAATCGCCCTCGCCGTCATCGACGCCGCACGCTGGGCCCGCGTTGCGATCCGGAACAGCGCCCCCGTCGACGGCCTCGCCACCAGGAGCGGGTCGCCCGAGGCTTCGACCCCATCGCGAGGCGCGGAAGACCCGCGTCCGATCGATGGTCTCGGCCAGGACTATCGGACTGACGGCGTCGTAGAAATACAGATGATCGGCGCCGACCATCGCCGCGATGTCGGCGGACAGCGACGGGGACGTCAACGGACCAGTTGCCACGATGACGGGTCCGTCTAGATTGGCAGGAACGCGCGGAATCTCTTCGCGCACGATCGTGATGAGCGGATGCGAGGTGACCGCGCGGGTTACTTCCTCCGCGAAAAGATTGCGATCGACTGCGAGCGCCGCCCCCGCCGGCACGCGCGTCGCGTCGGCGGCGCGCATGACGATCGATCCGAGCCGGCGCATCTCCTCTTTCAAGAGGCCGACTGCGTTGTCCAGTTTGTCTCCACGGAACGAATTGCTGCAGACCAGCTCCGCAAGCCGGTCGGTCTTGTGGACCGCCGTCGGCTGCACCGGACGCATTTCGTGAATGCACACCGGAACGCCGAGTGACGCGGCCTGCCAGGCTGCCTCGCTCCCGGCCAGACCGCCGCCGATGATGTGAATCATGTGTAGAGTCCGGCTTCAGCCGGACCGGGCGTCACACTGGTGCGAGCTCCTCGGACCGGACGTAGCTGCAGTCTTCATTGTTGCAGATCAGCTGACGGCCGTGACGCTTCGTGATCTTCTCGACGAGAAACGGCGCGCCGCAATCGGGACACTTCTCCGGGAGCGGCCGGTTCCAGAGCGTGAAGTCGCAGTCGGGATAGTTCGCGCAGCCGAAGAACACCTTCCCGCGGCGTGACTTGCGTTCGACGATGTCCCCGCCGTCTTTGGGGCAGAGCACACCGGTGGACTTCTGCTTGACGTA
>DATAEK010000414.1:0-29990 GCA_036258055.1 Vicinamibacterales bacterium | reverse complement strand
CCGCGACTTCATGACCCCCGGGATCCTGGCGCAGAGCGTGCTGTTTGTGGCGATCTTCTCGGGGCTGGCGCTCATCTGGGAACGCGATCTCGGGATCATTCACAAGCTGTTCGTGAGCCCCACACCGCGCGGGGCACTGGTACTTGGCAAGGCGCTGGCCGCCGGCGTGCGGAGCTTTTCTCAGGTCGTCATCGTCTACACGCTCGCCGTGCTCCTCGGCGTGCACATCAACTGGCAGCCGCTCGCCCTGCTCGGTGTCGTGGCGGCGGTTCTCGTCGGCGCCGCGTGCTTCGCCACGCTGTCGCTCATCATCGCGTCGCTCGTACGGACGCGCGACCGTTTCATGGGCAGGGGGCAGCTGCTGACGATGCCGCTCTTCTGCGCGAGCAATGCCATTTACCCGCTCGCCATCATGCCGAGGTGGCTGCACGTCGTCGCGCGGATCAACCCGCTCAGCTATGTGGTGGATGCGCTTCGTTCGCTGATGATTCCCGGAGGGCAGAGCGCATTCGGGCTGGGTGTGGATCTGACGTTGCTCGTGCTCACGACGACGATGCTCGTCACGATTGCCGCGCGGATCTATCCCCGGGTTGTCACGTAGGACGGGTGTGAACAGCAGACCGGGACGAGAGAGAACGACGATGGAACCGCTGGAGATCGCACATCATCCGGAAGGCAACAGGGGCTCGTTCACGATCGATCGTGACGGCAAGCGGCTGGCGACGATGATCTACTCGCGGGCCGGGGATCTCATCATCATCAACCACACCGAGGTGGATCCCGCACTGCGCGGAACCGGGGCCGGTGCGCGGCTCGTCGCCGCAGGCGTCGAATGGGCCCGCCGAGACCACCTGCGCATCGTTCCGCTCTGTCCGTTCGCCAAGACGGTCTTCGACAGGAAGCCCGAGTACCAGGACGTGCTCATGCGCCGCTGACCAGTCGTTCAGCTCGCTTGGACGTAGGAAACGTCCTCACGCTGAGAACTGAAATGATCGCTGAGCAGCGTTCGCCAGGCGGCTGACTGCCGTCAATTGATCCGTTCCCTCCGTTTTCTACGTAACTCCGTGTGAACCCGTTACTCCGCTGACCTCCGTGCTCTCTGCAATCGAAGTCACAAGTGCGTGACGAGCAGCGCGCTTCCGATGGCGATGACGTCTTCGGCCAGGGCGACACCGCGGTCGGGGAGACGTTGCTTTGCGACGAGCGTGTGCCGGACGTGATAGCCGGCGAAGGAGCCGGCGATGGCTCCGACGACACCGACGAGTACGCCGAGAACGATCGATTGCTGCGCTCCGGCGGCGAGCGTGGCGCCGCAAAGCGCGCCGCTGAGGATTCGCGCGCTGAAGGGGACGGCTGTGAGCCGGCTCGGCGTGGACGGCAGCTTGTCGGTTACGAGCTCGACCAGCGCCAGCGCGGTGAGGATGTACGCGGTGACCGGTGACGCCATGAACGAGAGCCAGGACTGGGCGAGCGCGTGACGATGTTGGCTCGTCCACGCAACGAAGGCGAGCGGCGTCAGGGAACGAAGCCCCGCCACCATGCCAAGGATGAAGATCTGCAGCAACAGCATGGCCGAGTATAGGCCTACCGGCTGTCGGTCACCATCCCCAGCGTCCCAAAGCCCGGCGTGGCCCGGAAAGTAGACTAGTGAGAGCCGGGTGCGTCGGAGGTTTGCGCGCCTTCGGCATTGACTGAGTACGCCAGCGGTTGATGCGTCAGCCGTCCGGCTGGGGACACCGCCGGCCAATCCGTCCGCCATTTCTCCGAGCCGCGTTCGTTCGCGTACACGATCCGTACCGACATCGTCCGCAGTCGATCGTAGAGGCGCCCTTCGTCGCGGATGGGCCACCAGTCGTAGAGGAAGATCTCGAGCGGCCGCCACATCGCGACCCAGCCGCCGATCAGGAGACTCTCGCGCAACACGTCGCCGAGCGTGTTGTCGCTCAGAGCCCGTGCCGCGAGATTGCCGATCACGATGGATGTGCCGAGACAGATCACGCCGATGAGCAGGCTGGTGCGTCCCAGGCGAAAGAGCTGGCGTAGCTTCTGCCGCGCATTGACGGCCTTGTGACTGAAGAACTCGTGGACCGCGTCGCGCAGCATCGCCGGCTCTTCGGGCAGCCCTGCCGGCCGATCCAGGTACACGACGAGGCCGAGCGGGACGCGCTCGGGAAGATCGCGCGCCCAGCCGACGATGAACTCCTCCGCGTTCGGGTCGAGGTCCCTTTCACGGAATGGCGACGGGTCCATCGCGTTGAACAGCTGCTTCAACTCGCCGACGCGAACCTCGATCAGCTGACAGTTCGGAGGGATCGTGTCCCCGGCCGACGGGTGCGTCTCGGGCATCGATGAACGCTCTCCTTCTGGGCTTCGGGGCGGGAACGGTGCGTGACGTCGATCGCTATCCGCCCTCTGCAGTCAGCGCACAGCGGAAGGCGGACAGCCGACAGCCGTCAGCCGACAAGTATCTACACCCACGATGATTGCGTACGACGGCGGGTGCTGCCAAAGCCTGGAGCCGAGACGCGCAACGAGACGGGTTACACTCTGGCAGCAGTGCGAGCGAGCGGCGCCGCCGCGCAAGGAGAGTTCTCGGATGGCCACCACGTATGACGCAATCATCATCGGCACGGGCCAGGCGGGCCCGTTCCTCGCGTACCGCCTGGCGACTGCCGGCATGCGCGTCGCGATCGTCGAACGAAAGCTGTTTGGCGGCACCTGTGTGAACACCGGCTGCATTCCTACGAAGACACTGGTCGCGAGCGCCTACGCTGCGCGTATGGCGCGCCGCGCGGGCGAGTTCGGCGTGACGCTCGCGGGTGATGTCGGCGTGGACATGCCCCGCGTGAAGGCCCGCAAGGACGCCATATCGGGAAAGTCGCGCGCCGGCGTCGAGTCCTCGCTGCGCAAGCTCGATCGGTGCACCGTCTACCAGGGGCACGCGCGGTTCGAATCGGCGCGCGGTGTCAGCGTCGGCTCGGATCGACTGAGCGCGGACCGCATCTTCATCAACGTCGGCGGCCGGGCGATCGTCCCCCCGATGCCCGGCGTCGACACGGTGCCGTACCTCACCAACAGCTCGATGATGGACGTCGACTTCCTGCCGCGCCACCTGGTCATCGTCGGCGGCAGCTACATCGGTCTCGAGTTCGCGCAGATGTTCCGCCGGTTCGGCAGCGACGTCACGATCATCGAGATGGCGCCACGGCTGATCAAGCGCGAAGACGAAGACGTATCAGCGGCGATCAGGGACATCCTCGAGCAGGAAGGCGTCGGCATCCGCCTGAACGCGAAGTGCATCACCCTTCGCTCGGACGGCCAGGACGTCATCGCCGGCGTCGACTGTGAGGAGGGAGCGCCTGAGGTCGCTGGCTCGCATCTTCTCCTCGCGGTGGGGCGCCGACCGAACACCGAAGACCTCGGGCTCGACAAGGCGGGTGTCGCAACCGATGCACACGGATACATCACCGTCGACGATGAGCTGCGGACGAACGTGCCGGGCATCTGGGCGCTCGGCGACTGCAATGGCAAGGGCGCCTTCACGCATACCTCGTTCAACGACGGCGAGATCGTGTCCGCGAATCTTCTGGATCAGGACCGGCGGCGCGTGAGCGATCGCATCCAGACCTACGGACTCTTCATCGATCCGCCACTCGGCCGCGCGGGACTCACCGAAGCGGAAGTACGCGCGACCGGCAGACGAGCGCTCGTGGCGATTCGACCGATGACCAAGGTCACACGCGCAGTCGAGAAGGGGGAAACCAACGGCTTCATGAAGATCATGGTCGATGCCGCGACCAAAGAGATCCTCGGCGCGTCGATTCTCGGCACCGGCGGTGACGAGGTGATCCACTCAATCCTCGACGTGATGTACGCGAAGGCTCCGTACACCGTCATCCAGCGCGCGATGCACATCCATCCCACCGTGTCCGAGCTGGTCCCGACGCTTCTCGGTGATCTGCGACCGCTGTCAGCATCTGCATCCTCCGCTGGCGGAGCGTCCGCGTAGACCACATTAACTATTGTTAATGTCCGCAGGCCTCCGGATATTCCCGGACTGAAATCGACGCGCACGATCGAGCAGAACTCGACGCGCGGATCGTAAGCGCTCTCGAATCTGGTAAAGCCTTCCCACGAACCGCCGAACGCAAACCCGCATGAAACCTGATCGAAGTACTCCGGCAGCGCGATTGCTTCGTAACGCGACGCCAGTGCAACAGAGTTGGAGTACTTATCTATGCATCGCTCGGGTTTCTACCTCATCGCTCTCGCGTTGACGTCCATCCTCGCCGCCTCGTGCGGCTCTTCGTCCCCGGCCACGGTGACCACCCCGACGCCGACGCCGGCGCCGACACCATCGGGCCCCACATCGAACGTCCAGATTCAATCGGGTGCGTCGGTGTTGACCACGACGGCCTACTCACCGAATCCGACGACCGTCGCCGTCGGGACGACAGTGATCTGGACCAACGGCGACAATACAGCCCACACCACGACGTCGGACGGCAACGCGTGGAACTCGGGACCGCTGAATCCCGGGTCGACGTTCAGCTTCATGTTCAACACGGCCGGAACGTTCACGTATCACTGCACGATTCATCCCGGGATGGTGGGGTCGGTCGTCGTGCAGTAGCCGCTACGCCGATGGGACATGGGACATGGCAAATGGGCCATGGGATGGGTGATGGGCATGCACCGCGGGGATGCGGCCGATCGCGAGAACCTGTCGCGGACCTTGTCTCAGTGGAGAGCGGACCGCGGACTGCGGACCGCGGACAGCGGCTGAGGCGAGCGCGGAGGTGTTTCTGCCGCGCTCGCGTTCGCCCTACTGCGGCGTCGACGTCGTTCCGACTTTGAGGTACTTGTCCAGGAACGCCTCCATGCGGCGGTTCATGTCGAGGCGGTTGGCCGGATCGCGGAAGCCGTGCGGCTCGTTGGGGTAGCTCTTGCTCTCGAACACCTTGTTGTGCTCTTTCAGGATCTTCACGACGAGCCCGAACTGGCGGTACGGTGCGCGGACGTCGGCCTCGCCGTGCATCACCAGCAGCGGCGTCTTGATGTCCTTGACGCGCGCGAGCGTGTTGCTGATGGCGTAGACAGCCTTGCGCTCCTCGGGCGGTCCGCCGTGCCCGGTCCGGATGAAGATCTTGCCGAGGCGATCCGCGTTCTCGTCGTTGTAGGCATCCCCGAAATCGTAGATGCCGGCCATGGGCACGGCCGCGTCGAACTTGTCGGGGTAGCGCGCGATGGTTGCCATCGACATGATCCCGCCGTAGCTGTACCCGTAGATGCCGACCTTGCCGTTCACGTAGGGCAGCGAGCGCAGGAAGTCCGCGGCCATCGCCGCGTCGTGGGCCTGACCATCGGCCCAGTCGTTGATCGAGAGATCCTGGAACTCGCGGCCGAAGCCCGATCCGCCGCGATAGTTGACGGCGAGCACGACGTAACCCTTCGAGGCCAGGTAGTTCTCCGTCAGTGCCTCGGTGCGGAGATAGGAGTTCGTGCCGCCGCCGTGCACCATGACCAGCGCGGGGTACTTGCGGTCGGCCGGCATGTTCTGCGGGAGATACAGGAAGCCCTGGATATAGAGCCCGTCGAACGATCGATAGGACACTTCCTGCGGCTCGAAGACGTTCTCCCATTCGACGGTCGGTTCCGTCAGCGGACGGGGCGGTCCTCCAATCCCGGGAAGGTACTCGACGCGGCTGCCGTTGGCGGGCGTGGACCGCACGTAGACGAACCCGTCACCTTTCGCGCTTTCCAGGCCGCGCAGTCCGCCTCTCTCGTTGGTGATGCGCGTGGCGACGCCGCCTGCCGCCGGCACCGACCACAGGTTGGTGTCGCCGCGCTCCATGTAGACGAACAACAGACGCGATCCGTCGGCCGACCACAACACCGGCTGGCTGTGGAGCTGATCGGTCGCATACACCTGCATCTTCACGGTCCGCTCGGTGCCTTTGGCGACATCGATCAACCAGATGTCCTGCAGGTCCTCGTACCAGTAGCCCTTCTTGGCGTTGCCGAGGAGTGCGATCGTCTTGCCGTCCGGCGACCACGCCGGGCTCGATGCCGCCATCAAGCTCTTCGAGAGCTGGCGCGGCGTACCGGACGCCACGTCCACGACCCAGACGTCGTCGTGCCAGTAATTGCTCTTGCAGGAGATGTAGGCGATCGTCCGGCTGTCGGGTGACCACGCTGGCCCGAACCGCCCATCGTCTTTCGGCATGGCGGCCTGGGTGAGCTGTCGCGGTGCGGCGCTGCCGTCGGACGGCACGACCCAGATGTCGAACGAACCGCTCCGCAAGGACTTGAACGCGATCCACTTGCCATCTGGCGAGACGGCCGCCTCACGTTCATCCTGCTGATCGTTGGTGATCCGTTTTGCGTCGTTCGATCCGACCGGCACCACCCACAGGTCGTTCTCGCGCGACACGACGACCCGCTGGCTGTCCGGGAACCACGCGGCGATGTTCCCCTGGAACCAGAATTTGCGCTCGTTCGTGGTCGGTGACCAGATGTAGTTGCCCGGCCCGGAGGCACCCTCGGTACCGATGACGACCGACTTGCCGTCGGGCGAGATCGTCGCTCCTCCCCCGCGCCCGCCGCCCCCGCCACGTCCGCCGCCGAACATGTTCTCGAGCGTCAACGCCCGTTTGGTTTTCTCCTGGGCGTGTGGCACCGGCTGGACCAACCGTGACGTCCCGAACGCGCACGCCGCGATCGCGACGGCGACGATCTGCACCCCAACGCGAGCGAACCTCGATTGCATTTTTCTCTCCTGGCCGCTCAAGTAATCAGCGACGTTCAGTCAGCATTTATCACGGCTCGTGGGGCCCGACTTTTTTCAATCGGCGGGGCCCCACCCCCGCCTCAGTTGCTCACCACGTTTGCGGTTCGCAACAGCTCAAGGCTGCCGCTCGCTGCAGCCTCGCGCATCCGCGCTCGGCTGCGGCCGCAGGCGCTGCTGATACAAACGCCTGCTTCTATTTCATCGACAGCCCAGCACGCCCATGGCCCATGTCCCATTTACCATCCGGCCGAAGGCCGGCTAGGCTGGCGTGCCGTTCATGGCCCGCTGTTCGGATGCGGCCCGCACCTCCCGCCGAAGCGATCGCAGCAGCGCGCGGATCTTGTTGCGCTCGCGGATCAGGCCGGTCCGGATGAACGCACGGAGCTCCGGCGCAGCCTTGCCGATCGTCGCGGCCGCTTCGAGTCGAGGTACGGGACCGAACTTGACGGCTGGGTCGTGATCGAAGCGTTCGCCGCGTGCATAGTTGATCGGCACCAGCGTCCGGGCGATTCGGCGGAGCAGCGCATTCGCCTGCCGCCGCTCGGCGGCCGCGCTCTGTCCGCGCATCCGCGCGTCGGACATCGTACGCCACGCCGCGATATCGTCGCGAAGGTCGTTGAGGTCTTCCACAACCGGCGACAGGTCGACTTCGCCGCCCGCGGCTTTGTGATAGCCCTCGACCACCGATCGAATCTCGTCGACGGCGGCGATGTAGTCGAACGGATGGAGCGGCGAGTTCAGCACGCGCACGATCGTCGTCAGATACACGGCGAGGTCCCGCCGCATGATGTCGAGATCGGCAACTGGCATGAGGTCGTCGGGCGTGTGCCAGGCGATGTTGCCGCCGCAGCCGCCGACGGCGTAGAAGCCGCGAGCCTTGCGCTCTTCGGCTGGAATGTTCGATAGCAGCATGTAGAGACCGGTCGGCCCGATCTGGTTGAAGGAGTAATCACCGGCGCGAAGCGGCCGGACACCCTGGGAGGGAGAATCGAGCGCGTCCCGGATCGCGGTGGTGCACAGACGCTTCGCTTCGGCCATCCACATCACTTCCTCGTACGCCGTGGCACCGGCGCATCCCGGAGAGTCGATGTTGAGCTGCGCAATGCACCATTCGTCGAGCTCGTCGGCGAACGTGTCCGCGTACCACGTCGATCCCGCGTAGCGGCCTGTGGAGTGTCCCGGCCACCAGGCGATGCGCACGCTGCGCTTCAGCTGATCGCGGAGGCTCCACAGCACGCGCGCCAGCTCCAGCAGCGTCGCGTCGCCTGTCGCGTTGTCTCCGATCCCGACGTACCAGGAGTCGTAGTGGCCGTGCACGAGCAGGAATTCATCCGGATCCTGCTGCCCGCGAATCTCCACGACCGGCAGCAGGCACTTCATCCATCCTTCGCGCAGCCACGTGCGCAGCGTCGCCCGAACGGTACCGGCCTGGACGGCGGCGACCAGTGCTTCGCCGTCTGGCCGGTTGATACAGACCACCGGGACGGTCGGCTTTCGCCCGATGCTCTCGGGCGTTGGTGCGCCCCAGATCGACGTGCAGATCCCTTCGTGGATGTTCTCGCCGGGATGCACGTAGATCTGGCCGATGGCGCCGCGCCGCTCGAACGCCTGCACGGGACCCGGCATCGAGAACCCCTCGGTCAGCACGATCCGTCCGGCAACCGGATCGGCGCCCGCATCGTCACGCCGCGCGGCGTCGGGTGTATCGAAGAGCGTCATCGTTCCCGCCGCGAACTTGGACGGCACGTAGCAGATCTGGCCGGTAACCTCCGCCCCATCGGTCGAACGCGCCATGGAGGGAGGCCGCGATCGAATCGTCTGCTCCTTGCCGTTGGCCGACACGCGCAGCTCCGACTTCACCGGCAGCGAGATGTAGAGATCAGGTGTGTGCAACGTGACCGGCACGCCCAGCGCCTGCAGCCGCTCGACGATGTAGTGGCCGGCGGCTTCTTCCTCGGGTGTGCCGGACTCACGAACGAGCGTGGAGAAGCGATCGAGCAGCGCGCGAGGTTCGTCGACGCGGATGGCACGGTGCGCAGCAGCTTCGAGCGCCTCGTCCTTGAAGATGTCACTAGTGGCCACGGAGTCCTCCAATCGTTCGACGCCGTTCTATTGCCAGTCGGCGTTCGGATCTTTCCGAAGCGTGAGCTTCGTCTGATACGCCTTGCCTTCGACCGACAGCTTGACGGTGTAGACGCCGGGCGGCACGAGCGGCGTCGGCCGATTCATCGGGCCGAAGGGCAGCCCGCGCGATCCACCGCGCGGCGCCTCGGCGTAGAGATCCCACCACACACGGTTGATGCCCGGCGTGCGCGTCCCTTCGAGCGTCCTGATCGCAGCCCCTGCCGGATCCAGGATCGTGAGCGCGACGGGCGTGGTCGCCGCCGCGCGGAGATAGTAGTTGATCGATGCACCGGTCGGCGGGTTGCGCCCTGCACTCGACGGCGTGTCGAAATCCGCGGCGAGATTACTTCCCACGAGCGCCGGCCCCGGCCTGAACAGGTACCCGGCCCGAGGTTCGAACAAGACATGACTGGAGGCGAGCGCCTCGGGCGTGAGCTGCTGAATCGGCGAGAGATCGTCCAGGATCCAGAAGCCGCGGCCGAACGTGGAGATCACCAGGTCGTTGAAGTCGGGCTGGATCACCATCCAGCTCACCGGCGCGTGCGGCAGGTTGTTCTGCAGCGGCATCCACGTCGCGCCGTCGTCGGTCGAAAAGAAGATCCCGTTTTCAGTGCCCGCGTACAGGAGGCCTTTGCGCTTCGGATCCTCACGCACGACCCGGACGTAGCTGAAGATGCTTTTGGGAATCGTGGTGCCGACGGCCTTCCAGGTTTGTCCGTAGTCCTCGGTCTTGAAGATGTACGGGCTGTTGTCGTTGGCCCGATGGCGATCGACCGTCACATACGCGGCACCGCCATCGTAGCGCGACGGTTCGATGCTGCTGATTGAACCGGTCGGGGCGAGGTTCGGAATCGCGGCGGTCACGTTCGTCCAGGTCTTGCCGTCGTCTCTGCTGACGTGCACCAGCCCGTCGTTGCTGCCGGCCCAGATGACGCCGCGGACCGCTGGCGATTCAGCGATCGCGAAGAGCACGCAGTACGCGTCCTGGTTATCCGGGCCGAGTCCCGGGGACGGCCCGAACTTCGTCTTGTCGTTCGTCGTGAGATCCGGGCTGATGACCGTCCACGTCTGTCCGCTGTCCGTCGTGCGGTGGACGAACTGGCTGCCGGCATACGCCGTGCGGGGATCGTGCGGTGAGAGCGCGAAGGCCGCGGTCCAGTTCGTCCGGAACTGCCGCTCGGTGCGCGTGTCGGCACCGCCGCCGCGCTGTCCAGTGGCCGGCCACGGGTTGGCGTCACGCGTCGACTTTGCCCGGGTGTGGTAGCGCTCGACGTGGCGGTTGTCGCTGACCCAGAGGATCTCGTCGTTGCCGTTGTCGGGTATCGCCCAGCCGCTCTCGCTGTAGCCGGCGTACTCCCAGTGCTCGTCGGTGATGAAGCCGTTCGGCACGAGGCTGTTGCTCGGACCGCGGTAGGTCGGGCCATCCTGCCGCGCGCCGTAAACATTGTAGGGAATCTGCCGGTCCACGCCGACGCGATAGATTTGCGCGATGGGAAGTCCTGCGCGGAACCAGGAGCGGCCGCGATTGAGTGAGATGTTCACGTAGCGATCGTTGGCGACGATCACGCGGTTGCCATTTTGTGGATCGATCCAGATGTCGTGCTGATCCGGATAGACCTCCTCGATTGGTTTCAACGTTGCGCCGCCGTCGATCGAACGGGTGAGGGACTGTGTCAGAAAGTAGACTTCATCGGCGTTGTCCGGAGACACGCCGAAGCGCGAGAAATAGCGCGCGCGCCTGTTGATACTGCCGTCCTTGCTGACGAGGGCCCAGCTCTCGCCGCTGTCTTCCGATCGCCACAGATTGCCCTGATCGGCCGTTTCAATCGCGGCGTAGAGTCGTTTCGAGTTGTTCGGCGAAACGGCGAGCCCGATCCGGCCGAACGGCGGCGCCGCCAGACCGCGGCCAGTCAGCGCCGTCCAGGTCGAGCCGCCGTCGCGCGACACGTGGATCCCGCTGCCCGGACCGCCGCTTTCGGCCCACCACGGCAGAATCGAGAATTGCCACGTGGCGGCGAACAACGTCCGCGGGTTCGACGGGTCCATGACGAGATCGACGGCGCCGGTCTGTTCGTCGACGAAGAGCACACGCTCCCACGATTTGCCGCCGTCTTTCGTCCGGAACACGCCGCGCTCCGGCTGCGGGCCGTAGCAGTGTCCGAGCGCCGCCACGTAGACGACGTTGGGATCCTTCGGATCGATGATGACCCTGGCGATACGGCCGGTCTTTTCCAACCCGGCATGCGTCCAGGACTTGCCCGCGTCGGTCGACTTGTAGATCCCGTTGCCGACCGAGATGTTGCCGCGGATGAACGTTTCTCCGGTACCGACCCAGACGATGTTCGGATCGGACGGCGACACCGCGAGCGCCCCGATCGACGAGACGATCTGGTCGTCGAAGATGGGATCCCAGTGCAACCCGCCGTCGGTCGTCTTGAACACGCCGCCGGATGCGGCGCCCGCGTAGATCGTGGTCGGATCGCCTGGAATGCCGGCCACGGCTTCGACGCGATTGCCGGGCGGACCGATGTAGCGGAACGGCAGCGACTTGTAGACATCGGCCGCCGGCGCCCGGCTCTCGAGCAGCGCGACGATCGTCAACCCGATCGCCACACCGCAGAGGACTGCCGCGAGCCTGCGGCGTCTGAGGCTCCGCCGCCGCGACGCCGTCATCAACGGCGTCCACGTCAGAAGGCCGTCGCCGAGTCGGCTGGAGGAGGTTGCCGACCCGATGACGACCTTCCTGGTGGGCCCCCTAGAACTCAAGCCTGACCCCCAGCTGGATCACACGCGGGCTATTCGCCTGCGACGTGATCACGCCGAAGTTCGTCGGGCCGGTCAGATTGAGGCTGCCGTTGCCGTACATCAGCGCGTTGAACAGGTTGATCGCCTCGACCGTGAACACCGCGTTGACCGTGCCGGTGATTCGGGTTCGCTTCCCAACCGAGAAGTCGAGGTTCTGACGGGGAAGGCCCGTCAGCGACCCACGGCTGGACGTCGAGTCCTGGCTGATGAGCACGCGCCGGAACGCGTTATACGCCGCCGCCGGGTCGGCGAACATGTTGATACCCGAGCCGCCCGTCGCCGGGTTGCCCGTCGTGCCGATGCCGTTCGAGCCCGCCACGCCCTTGAACACGCCCGTGTCGACGTTCCCGATCGGGACCGCGCCCACGCAGTTCGTGAACGACAGGCCGCCGCCGAAGACCGCCGCGCGCTGGCAGACGTTGAGCGGCACGCCGCTCGTGGCCGAGTAGATTCCCGCGACGTACCAGCCGCCGGTCAGACGCGAGAGCCCGCCGCCGTTCCTGCCAAACGGCAGATCGTAGACGGCCGTCATGTTGAACACATGACGACGATCGAAATCGGCCGGACCGTAGTCGATGTCGAGATCGAATGCGGATGATGGAGAGCCCGTCACGTTCTGGCGAACGCCCGCCTGATCCTTCGTCGACGACAGCGTGTAGGTGCCCGAGAACGTCAGGCCCGCGGAGGTCCGGCGGCGCACCGTCGCGTAGAACGCCTGATACGTCGAGCGGCCGCCGTCACCGCGCGCCCACAGCGTCTGGATCTGCTGATTGCTCAGCGGCTCCTGCCCGAGCTGGATGCGGCGCTGATTGATCTGCAGCCACAGCCCACTCAGGTTGCCGTCGATGAACGACGTGCTCTGCAACGCCGCAATCGCAGCGGTCTGGCCGCTCGCGAGCTGATTCTCGAACCAGGGCTGCGGCGTCACGCTCGTCGGGGCGACGCCCGCCCGCAGCTGCGTGGCGACGGCGTCGAACGCCTGCGCCAGCGTCTGGCCGGATCCTTTGTCGAGGAAGAAATACGGTACCGAGCTGAGGACGTACGCCTCCGGAAGCTGCCGGCCGAGACGCAACACCCAGCCCGTATCGAGCATGAACCGTGACGGCAGCTCACGCTGGTAGCTGAAGTTGAAGCTGTGCGTGCGTCCCGTCTTGATATTTGGATCGGCGAACTGCGTAACGGTCAGCGAGCTCGGGACGATTGGCGCAGTGACCGGAAGATTCGCCGGGATCGGCACCGGGCCGTCGATGCCGACGCGGTACGAACCCGACAGATCCCCGGTCGCCGGCGCGCATCCCGTGCCTCCCGCACCGTTCACGTTGCAGCGCGGAGCCAGCAGGCTCAGGTTGGCGCCGTACCCCATGCCAAGCGCGAAGATGTGTTCGACGCTGTTCGTCCGGTCGAACGCCAGTCCATATCCGCCGCGCACGACGGACCGGTCGTGTTTAAAGACCTTGCCCAGCCAGCCGTTCTCGAACGACGGGTTCCACGTGGCGGCGAGCCGGGGGCCGAGATTGGACCAGTCGACGTCGTAGTACGTCTTCCGCCCCACGTTCGTGACCGGCTGGAACGCGAGCGTTGGGTTGTACGGCACGCCGTTCAGCGCGGCGGCGCGTGCCCGCTCGAGATAGATGTCGCTGTTCAGGACTTCGCCGGTCTTGTTGTCGATCAGGAACGCGAACCGATCGTCCTTCTCGCGGGGCGCGAGCCTGAACTGGTAGTTGACGCCGAGGTTCAATGTCAGCGACGGCGTCGGCCGCCACGAGTCGTTCACGTAGAACTCGAAGGCATCCGTCGTGGTGTCGAGGTTCTGCGGCGTGCCGAGCGATAGCGGGTTCAGCGACGAGTCGCGCATGGCCAGCACGCTGACGTTGTCCACGATCCCGAGCCCAGAGGCCAGCAGCTGCGTGAATCGGCTGGCGTCAGCCGACAGCAGGCAGCCTGTCGTCACGCCAGCGCCGCACGTCGGCGGACGCGCAGCCGTCGGGATGGTGATGTTGCTTCCCTGGTTTACGATCGCGACCGGCGTCGTGAGCGAGCCCGAGAGCTGGTCGGTCCGGATGAAGTAGAAGTATTCGCGCCGCCATGTGCCGCCAAAGGCCATGGTGTGTTTGTCGAGCTGCCAGGTCGTGTTGTTCACCAGCTGGTACGCGTGCTGATTGGCCACCTGCGAGCGCGCCTGCTGGATGCCGACATTGATCGGCTCGTCGACGATGCCGACGTCGAGCGCCACGTTGGTGGTCGGGACCTGAGGAAAGGGATCGACCCGCGTGAACGCCAGGTACCCGCGGATGTAGGAGAACCGCGTTTCGTTGAGCAGGCGCGGCGAGAGCTGACCGGTTGCGCCGACCGCGAAGAGGCGCGGCTCGCGCGGCAGATCCTCGAGCCCTACCGGCTTGCCCTTGGTGTTGCCGGGGAGTAGACCCCCGATGTCGGCCTGCGCGGCGCCGGTTTCGCGAATGCTTCCGAAGCGGTAGTTGGCGTCCACGCGCCAGTTGGTCGAGAAGTTGTGGTCCAGCCTCAGAACGGCCGCATCCTGATTGAACGCTGTGTCCGCGTCGTCGGTGAAGCCGGTCGTGTTCAGGCCGTCGCCGCGGCTCGTATCGTTGCCCGCGGGCAGCAGGGACCAGACGCTCGACACGACGGGATTCAATCCGATGCCGCGAGGATCGAACGCGCGCAGATCGTAGGTGCCGATGTTCCCCGATGCGTCCACAAACTTCAACAGGCCCGCGCGCAGGCTGTCGGTCGGCACGATACGGGCTACCTGTGAGGTGCGCGGGAAGCGCCGCGCTTCGTAATTGAAAAAGAAGAACGTTTTGTTCTCACGGATTGGCCCCCCGATCGAGAACCCCGTGCGGGTGTCCTGCAGCGGCGGCTTGGGCTGGTTGAGGCGAATGCGATCCCAGGTGTTCGCGTTCAGGGCGTCGTCCTGCCGGTAGAGGTAGGCGGAGCCGCGGAATCGGTTCGACCCGCGCTTGGTCACCATCACGAACTGCGCGCCGGTCGCGCGTGCGAACGTCGCGTTGGCGTTGGTCGTGGCGGTGCTGAACTCCTCGATGCTCTCGGCCGGCAGCGGCACGATGGCCGAGGGCAGCGTCTCGAGGAACCCGTCGCCGACGATGTTGTCAGAGACGTCGGCGCCGTCGAGCGTGTAGGTGTTCTGGTCGGTCCGCGCACCGGCCACGGATCCGGCACGGGTCCGGTTGCTGTCCGCGCCAGCGAGATACGGGATGGCCAGCGGCTGGTTGAACTGGATCGACTCGATAGATCGGGTCAGGTTCGGCAGCTTCAACACGGTGTCGGCCGACAGGGTGTTGATCACGCTCGAATCGTTGCGCTGGAGGACGACCGCTGTGGCGCCGGCCACCTCCACCGACTCCGACACCCGCCCGACCTCGAGCTTCAGGTCCACCGCATGCGACTTGTTCACTTCGACGATGAGCTCGGGGACGATCGTCTGCTGGAACCCTTCGAGCGTCGCCTTGATCTGATAGCGGCCCGGCAGCACGTTCACGAACACGTAGCGGCCGGACGCGGAGGTCACGGTCTCACGCGCGGTGTTGGTGCCCAGTTCGGTCAGCACGACCGCCACGCCCGGAAGCATCGCGCCGGACGCATCCGCGACGGCGCCGCTCACGATGCCCGTCGTCGCTGTCGGCGTCTGGGCGGCGGCCGGCACGACGGCGAAGACCAGCGCCGCCCAGACCGCGGCGGCAAGCGGCGCGCCACGGATGCGGCGGCGGGGTGCGCTGTTCGCGGGCTCGTTGTCTGTCGGGGCCGCGCTCGTGCCCCGCCCGCGAGTCCGAGTGGTGCTCATGACAATCCCTCCGCTGTCGCCGGAGTCTCCTCAGCCCTCCGCCCCGTCGAGGGACGCGCGCGAAGGCCGGCTGCCTTCGCGCGGCCATGCAAGTCTGGCAAGCTGTTCACGATTGCCGCCCGAATCGGGAGTGCCAACACCTGCAGCCATTGGAACTCGTCCGGCGAGACCCACTCCGGGCGTCGGAACTCCTCATGAGCTTGGCGTCTCTCCGGCGCGCCGGCAGCCGGGTCGTTTGGGGAAATGTCCTACCAATCCTCTCGGCGCAGTGAGTGTTGTTGTTTTGTAACAGTGTGGATATAAGGGAACCGCCGCGCGGTGTCAAGTGATCTCGAAGGTTTAGGGGACGTCGCTACCGCACGGGGATGGATCACGCTCGGCTTGGTGTCAGCGACAGCTAACAGACGGATGATCCGCGTGATTGGATCGCTGGGACCGGATCGTCACGATGGGAAACGGGCAATGGCAAGGTGCGACGGCCACGAAAATGGCCGAAGGCGGGATCGCGCCGTTTCCCGGATCTCCGCGAGGCCGAGGCCGAGCGCGCGTCGCGCGTCGCGTGAAATCAGGCCGACACGCGCGGTGACGTCCGTGAGGGCCGATCCGCCGGCGGGTTCTGCGCCGGCTTCATCACCTTCAGCAGCTTCGAGATCGCCTCCGCTGGCGCGGGCCGATGCAGGTGATAGCCCTGCCCGAATCCGCACCCCAATTCGACGATCTCGTCCAGTTGGGCCGTGGTCTCGACGCCCTCCGCGACGACCTCGAGACCGAGATGTTCGGCGAGCGTGACGATCGTACGAACGATCCCTCGCAGCGAGCGGTCGGTGCTGTTGGCAATGAACGACCGATCGATCTTCAGCCGATTGACCGGCAGACAGTGCAGATGACTGAGCGACGAGTAGCCGGTGCCGAAGTCGTCGATGCTCAGACGGAAGCCCAACGCCCGCAGCCGCTCCAGCGTGAGGTGCGGCTCATTCGGGCTGGCCAGCACCAGGTTCTCGACGATCTCGAGCTCGATCCGCTCGGGTTCGACGCCGGTTGGCGTGACGATCTCGAGCAGGCGCTCGGGCAGGTCGGGCATCCCGATCAACCGTGCCGAGAGGTTGACCGTCACGGTGAGGTCAGGGTTGGTCTCCTTCCACTCGGCCAGCTGACGGCACGCTTCCTTGATGACCCAGAAGTTGATGGGCACGATGAGCCCGCTGTCTTCCGCGACGGCGATGAACTCGCCGGCCGACAGCAGCCCGCGCCGCGGGTGATGCCAGCGGAGAAGCGCTTCGAGCGCGCGCACATCGCCGGTCGCGAGCGACACGATGGGCTGGTAGTAGACCCCGAACTCACCCGCGTCCAGCGCGTGGCGCATCTCGGTTTCCACGCCCAGCCGCTCCACGACCTCCGCGCGCATGGCGGCGTCGAAGACCTCGAACCGCGCGCGCCCGACCGCCTTCGCCCGGTAGAGCGCAGTGTCCGCGTCGCGAAGCATGTCCTCCGCCCGCTCGTAGCCGAGATGGCTGAGCGCAATCCCGATCGAGGCGGTCGTGTAGATCGTCCGGCTGCACAGCAGGAAGGGTTCGGCGAGCGCCTGGGCGATGCGATCCGCCACCTTCGTCGCGTCGGACGCGTCGTTGATGGCCGACAGAATGATCGCGAACTCGTCGCCGCCGAACCGCGCGAGTACCGGTCCGCCGAGCGCGGATCCGCGGTCGGTGTCTTGAACGAACCGGGCCACGGTGTCATTCGACCGCAGCGTCTGCTCCAGGCGCTGGGCGACGTGGACGAGGAACTGATCACCGGCGGAGTGGCCGAAGCTGTCGTTGATGTACTTGAATCGATCGAGATCCAGGAAGAGCAGCGCGAACTGGTAGTCGGGCGAGCGCCTGACATGCGCGACGAGTCGCGCGAGACGATCCGAGAAGAGCACGCGGTTGGGAAGCCCGGTCAGGGCGTCGGCCACCTTCGCTTCGGTGATGTCGGTCAGCGAGCCCGCCACGCGCGAGGCCGTGCCGCTCGCGCTCCGCTCGGCGACGCCGCGCGCCAGCATCCAGCGCCAGAATCCGGTCGCGTGCCGGACGCGGTGGTCGATTTCGAAGTGCGGGGTCAGCCCGTTGACGTGATCCGCGAGGGCCTGCCGCACGCGGCTGAGATCATCGGGGTGGATGAGGCTCTCCCAGAGCGACAGCGTGCCCGTCTTTTCCTCTTCCGGGAGGCCAACGAGCGCGTTCCAGCGCGCCGAGTAGTACACGGCTCCCGTATCGACCTTCCAGTCCCACAGGCCGTCGTTGGTCCCGCGAAGCGCGAGCGCGTAGCGCTCTTCGCTGTCTTCGAGCGCGCGCTCCGCGTCGCGCCTCGCGAGCTGCGCGCGGATCCGCGCCAGCGCCACGGGCAGGTCCACGGGCTTCGTGACGTAGTCGTTCGCGCCGAGCTCCAACGCCTGCACCACGTCCTGGCTGTGCGCCCGGGCGGTGACCATGATCACCGGGAGCCGCTCGCTCGGCGCCGTCGCGCGGATCGTTCTGAGCACGTCGAGACCGCTGATGTCCGGCATCATCACGTCGAGCAGGACGAGATCGCAGCCGCGTTTCGCGATGATCGCGAGTGCCTCGGTGCCGCCGGCCGCCGTCAGGACGCGGAACCCGTTGCGTTCGAGACGCCGGCCCAGCATGTCGCGATTCAGCTCGTCGTCGTCGACGACCAGGAGCGTGGGGGGTTTCGTCGTCGTCATCGTGTGTCCTTGGACATGATCAGATCTGCGCCGCCGCGGCGATGAGCGCCGGTGTGGCAGCGGCCGCCGAGGGTCTGGCTGGACTCTCCGGCAGCACGGCCGGGAGTGTGACGGTGAAGGTCGATCCCTTGCCGGGTGTGCTTTCGACCGAGATGTCCCCGCCCATCAGGTGACAGAGACGGCGGCTGATTGCGAGACCGAGGCCCGTCCCGCCGTACTTCCGCGTGGTCGACGGATCCGCCTGCTCGAACTCTGAGAAGAGCCGTGACATCTGGCTGGGCGTCATGCCGATGCCGGTGTCCTCGACGCGGAACGTCAGCCAGGCGTCGCTGCCGGCACGATCGCGCGACGCGTCGATCCGGATGCGGCCGTGATCGGTGAACTTCGCGGCGTTGCTGATCAGATTGAGCAGAACCTGCCGCACCCGGGTGACGTCGTTGACGCTCGTGCCCAGCCCGCCGAGCGGACCCGTTTCGAGCCCGTTGCCGTTGCGCGCGGCGAGCGCGAGCGCGGACGCGGTCACGTCCTCGATCAGCGCCGAGACCTCGAAGGCCTCGGGCATCAGCGTGATCTTGCCCGCCTCGATCTTCGAGATGTCGAGGACGTCGGTGATGATCGTCAGCAGGTGCTGGCTCGACTGCCGGATCTTGCGCAGGTCGTCCGCGTACGCATGGCTGGTGGCGTCCGCGTCCTCGATCATCATCTCGCTGTAGCCGATGATGGCGTTGAGCGGTGTGCGAAGCTCGTGGCTCATGTTCGCGAGGAAGCTGCTCTTCGCGCGGCTCGCCGCTTCCGCGGCGTCCTTGGCGATCACCAGCTGCTGTTCCGTGCGCTCCCGCTCGGTGATTTCCCATCGCAGCGCCGCGGTCCGCTGGCGGACGCGCTCCTCGAGATCGTCGTGGGCGCGGCGGAGCGCCTGATCCGTCTCCGCAATCCGTTCGAGCATGTCGTTGAAGCGGTCGAACAGGACGCCGATCTCGTCCTCGCGGCTGCGCGTGACGCGAATGGAGTAGTCCTTGGTCGTCGAGACGTGCTCGGCGCGATCGGCGAGGTGCAGAATCGGCACCGAGATCCGGCGCTGCAGGCTGAGCGACACGAGAAACGCCGCCCACATCGACACCGCGAGCACGATCAGCACGAGCGTGGCGTAGCCCTGCCAGCGCATGTAGGCGCCGCTGAGGTCGCCCATGATGCTGATGGTTCCGAGCCACTGTTTGTCCAGGACGATCGGCCGTTCAATCGTGACGGTGCCGGCGAGTGGCTTCGCAATCGCGTCGCGATACCAGTGGGCGCGAATCTGCCGCCGGCTGTCGTAGAGCGTGCCTTCGACGACCTGTGGATCCACCTTCAGGTTCTGCAGCAGCTCCTGTGCGGCGCGCCTGTCGTCGAACTGGAGGGCGGCGGTCGTCGTCACGCCGACCATGTCGGCGGTCCGCTCGAGGTCACGCGCCAGCGCCCGCCGCGCGGTGAAGAACTCGTAGCCGATGAGGAGCGCGCTCGTGAGCAGCAGCGCCAGGAGCGCCGTCGCCATCATCAGCCGCGTCAGCTGCCAGCGGATCGAGCGGCGGAAATCGGGCTGCATCAGCCCTGCCTCCGGAGCCGCGTGCTGTGAACTTCGCGCGAAAGCGTGAGCAGATTGGGGCTGATCCGAAGACCGGCCTCGTCGGCCTGATCGAGGTTCACCGCAAAGCCGTATCGCGGCCCCACCGGCAGCAGGTTGATGACCGCATCCGTCACGCCCGCGCCGGGTACTTCCGTGATCGTGAGGACGTGGCCCGGCCGGAGCGTCCGCCGCACCTCGGCCAGCTGGGATGATGCCTCGCTGAACACGAAGAGCACGTGCACCGCTTCCAGATCGCGCGCGTGACGGTACCGGCGTACGACGAGCCGCCGCTCGCGCGCGAGCTTGCCTTGCAGGCAGCGTTCGACGACGTCCGCGGGGCCGTCACCGAGGACGCCCACGATCATCGGCGCACGCCGGTCGGTGAAAGTGCCGGCCGGCCAGTCGACGAACTTGATCAGGCTGATGACGAGAGCGGACTTGGCCTCGTACTCCGACGGTCCACGGCGATCGGCGGTGCGTGCCCACGGCGACGCCGTCAGGAGCGCCGTAAAAAGGAGGATGAACAGGAGGCACGTGCGCGCCCCGGGCGTCGAAGCCGGCCGCGTCGATTGTCCTGGTCGCGAGAGGGTGGGCAGACGTACACACACAGCCACGGCCTCATGAGCAAGGCGCGCGCCCGGCGTGGATTCATGCCGTGCCGCGGCAACTCGTTGACTGTAATGGGCCTAGGAGTCGTGAAGGAGACCTGGTCCGCCACTCTCGAGAAGCATATTGTCAGGCCGATTACCATTCTGTCGCGCGCCAGTCCCCTTCAAACGACCGCGATCCGTAGACGGAGGCCGACCACGCCTGCGGCGGTGAACCAGCTGACGGATTCCTCGACGAGATCGATCTCGAGGATGTACTGGGCGGGCGACCCGGGAGCTTCGACGCGGAACGCGACCGTGGCGGTCTCACCCGGCTCGATCGCTCGAGGGAGCGGCGTCCGCACACCATCGCTGACCACGACACGGCCGCGCGAATCCAGCCAGTGGTAGCTCAGATGGACGGGTGTGGCGGTGGCATCACTTCGCCACGCGCGCCAGCTGCGGTTTTCGACCGTCACCTCCGCGTGAACGATCTCGCGTGCACGGATCGACGAGGGGATGACGGGATCGCGGTACGCCGCGTCGAATTGACCGGTGATCCTCGCCAAGCCTTCTGGGTCCGGACGCGCGGGCCGGTCGAGCGACGCGCGCTCGGGGCGGACAAGTCGCCCCGGTCCGGCGGCGCGCTGCGCGAAGATCGTCCAGTGCTTCGCGTCGAGGTCACGGCCGCGGTCGATCATCTTCGACTCGATCTCGCTCAACAGCTCATAGGACGTCGCCATCAGCCGTGCCCGCCACGGGCTTTCGTAGGCGGGCTGGGGCGGATACGCATCGAACCCGAAGATCGTCCCGTGCACCGTCAGATCGAATGCGGAGAAGAACCGCTGGTAGTCCTCCAGCGGATACCGATGCTCGATCGCGCGTCCGGCCGTCAGCGACGCCGGAGTGGCTGGGGCGATCGATCCGTCGCCGAGCGCGTGCTCGATTCGCGCGCGGACCTTGTCCAGTTCCTGCGGCAACCAGTCGAACTCGTCGCTTCGACGCCAGCCACCGAGCCGATCGCCTGCAGGTTCGACGAGAAAGAACCGATCGACGCGGATCCGTCGCACGAAGCACGCGGGATCGATCAGGTGATGAAACGAATCGAACATCAGGATGATGTCCGCGCCCGCGGGCGGGTCGAAAGTTTCGACGTCCGCGACCGCGAACTCGATGTTCGTCAGCTGCAGGCGCGAGGCGTTCTCCTTGGCCTGCGCAATCGCCGAAGCGCTGTGATCGACACCGACGAAATGCGCCGCGGGGAAGCGCCGGGCCAGCTCACCGGTGATTTCGGCCGGCCCGCAGCCGAGATCGACGACCAGGCGCGTCCCCGTGAGGTGTGGTGCCGCCAGTTCAGCGAACCGGCGGATGGTCAGAAAGCCCGGGTACGAAGCAGAGAATGGGTCGTACGCGCGCTGGCTGAACGCGGCGTCATGGAAGTCGCGGTCCGCATCGCGCGACCAGCGCTGCAGCCGCGATCGGGCGCGGCGCGTGAGGGCGAAGAGCCGATCGAACACGCGCGGTGAGCATACTCGAAGCGAAGGTGCCTCGATTCGACTGCGGGTTCGCGCGCGCGCTCGATTCGATCCGCTACGGCGTTTCGTCCGCCACTGGCACGTCGTCTGGATTCAGGGCGGACATCCCGATCTCGATCGACGAACCGTGCGCGCCGCCCGGTATCAGACGCGGATCGCCGGTGTGCGCACGAGCGCCAGGCTCAGGCGGCCTGGTCTCCGCAGCCGGGTCAGCCTTGGGTGCTGATGACGTTGGTTTGTCGTCACTCATGATCCCTCCACCCGCGCGCCGGATCGGGCTTGCGCGCGGTTGTCGTACGTCATTCATGATCCGCGCCCGCACGAGCTCAGCGAGGGCGATAAAGGCTTAGCTTGAAGTCGTTCCATGGTGAGGGACCAGGGGGCCAGCGGTCAGCGGACCGCGACAAGAAATCGCCGTGGCCGGGCTTGATTCCACAGCGGGTCGTTCATAAGCTGAAGCAATGGGTGTGGCTCAGTGGATGCGCGTGCTGGATACGGTCGGCGGTCTCGCGCAGCTGACCGCGAGATGGCGTGGAGTCCCCGACCGCAGCGGACCTCTCACGGCCGCCGGACCGCTCGGCGCCTTGGAAACGCGTCTCGCGGGCGTGGTCGTTGCAGCCTTGAAGGAAGCGTTCGATCGCGACAGCGCCCGGTTGGAGCTGGAGCGCGGTCAGATCGAGGCCGAGCGGCAGCGCGCAGAACGCGCGGTCCGGGCCGAGCTTCGTCGTCAGGCTGCCGAACGCGCGCTTGGACAACTCCGGCTGATCGCGGTTATGGCCGTCGGCGCCTGGGCGCTTTCCGCGGCGCTCAGTGTGTGGCTGCCGGGCATGCGTGACGGCATTCCCCGCGCGCTGCTCGGCGCGGGATGGGTCCTCGCGATCGGTGCGCTTGCCGCCACCTTCGCCGCGTGGCAGCGGGTTTCGAGCTGGACTTCTGAGGCCTTGGGCACGACCGTGGAATCGCCGGTGCCGGCGACCGCGGCGGCGGCGCCGTGGCTCCTCATCGCCGCGCTGGCGCTCACGGGCGCCAGCCTGCTGACCGCGTTGTAAGAGTCTCCAGCCGGCTGACTCATGATCACTGTTTACGGCGCTGACTGGTGCGAGGACACGCGGCGATTGCGCCGGCATCTACGCCGATTGGGCGTCGCCCACTTGTACGAGAACGTCGACGAGGACCTCGACGCGCTCGAGCGCGCGACCTCGCTGAACGGCGGGTTGCGGCGCACACCCACGATCGATCTCGGCCTCGGAGGAGCGGCCCTGGTCGAGCCCGATAACGACACCCTCACCGGCGCGCTCGTCGAGATCGACATGCTCACGTACGATCAGGCCCGCGAGCGGCTCGACGTGCAGAATGTCGGCGACGTGGAGCGCCTGGGCCGGACGATCGGCGGTCTGGCGATTCTCGCGCTGGGATCCGGCTCGCCGCGTTCCGTGCGCTGGCCCCTGCGCGCCCTCGGCGCCGGCATCGCGCTCACCGGCGTCACCGGATGGTGTCCTCTCTACCATTCCGCGGGCGTCACGTCTCTCGGCGGTCCTGGCGACAGACCTGATGAAGCCACACGCCAGCGCTGGCTGACGCACGGTCAGGCACGATCCGGAACGGCGCCGGAAGCGGCTCAATGACCTCGACCATCGATCGCGGGTTCGATGCGCTCGTTGCCGGACGCCACGGCGATCCCTTCGCCTTGCTCGGACCCCACATCGAAAACGGTCACCTCGTCATCCGAGCCTACCGTCCGGGAGCGGAGCGCATGGCCGTCATCCGTGACGGCGCGGAGCCGGTCGAGATGTCGATGCGGTCGCGGGCTGGCGTCTTCGAAGCGGAGCTCACCACTGTCAATCGGATCACGCGTTACACACTGCGGGTTACCTTTCCGGGCGGCCACGTGGTCGACCTCGAGGATCCGTATCGCTTCAGCCGCTTCATCAGCGAGTACGACCTGTATCTGTTCGGCGAGGGGAAGCACACGCACCTCTACGACCGGCTCGGCGCGCACGTCATGCGGCTGGACGACGTCGACGGCGTGCACTTCGCGGTGTGGGCCCCCACCGCGGTGCGGGTCAGCGTGGTCGGTGACTTCAACCAGTGGGACGGCCGCGTCCATCCCATGCGCGCGCTGGTACCCAGCGGCGTCTGGGAAATCTTCATACCGTCGGCCGGCAGGGGACATCGCTACAAGTTCGAGATCCGGACGCGCGCGGGCGACGTGCTCTTGAAGTCGGACCCGTTCGGCTTTGCGTTCGAGGCGCCTCCGCTCTCGGCATCGATCGTCTGCCAGCCCGATCACGACTGGCAGGATCGCGACTGGATGCAGGACCGCGCGGATCTGGGTGCGTGGCTCGACAAACCCATGGCGGTGTACGAGGTCCATCTCGGCTCGTGGCAGCGTGCCGAGGACAATCGCTTCCTCACCTACGCGGAACTCGCCGACCGGTTGATCCCGTACGTGAAAGACATGGGCTACTCCCACGTCGAGCTTTTGCCCGTGATGGAGCATCCGTTCTCCGGATCGTGGGGCTATCAGGTCATCGGCCTCTTCGCGCCCACGAGCCGCTTCGGACCGCCAGAAGGTTTCAAGGCGTTCGTCGATGCGTGCCACCAGAATGGCATCGGCGTGATCCTCGACTGGGTGCCGGGACACTTCCCGAAGGACGCCCACGGCCTCGCACGGTTCGACGGCACGGCGCTGTACGAGCACGCGGATCCCCGCCAGGGAGAACACCGCGACTGGGGCACGCTCATCTTCAACTACGGCCGCAACGAGGTCAGGAACTACCTGCTGGCCAACGCGCTCTTCTGGCTTCGCGAGTATCACCTCGACGGTCTCCGCGTCGACGCGGTGGCCTCGATGCTCTATCTCGACTACTCACGGACGCACGGCCAGTGGGTCCCCAACCGCTTCGGCGGCCGTGAGAACCTCGAAGCGATCGATTTCTTGCGGCAGTTGAACACGCTGACGCACGATCAGGCGGTGGGATCGATCACCATCGCCGAGGAGTCCACGTCCTGGCCGTCTGTGAGCCGGCCGGCCTACGTTGGCGGTCTCGGCTTCACCTACAAGTGGAACATGGGGTGGATGCACGACATCCTCGAGTATGTGAGTAAAGACCCGGTCCACCGCCGGTGGGTGCATCAGCATCTGACGTTCTCGCTGCTCTACGCCTACAGCGAGAACTTCATCCTGCCGTTCTCACACGATGAGGTCGTGCACCTCAAGGGATCGATGTTCGGCAAGATCCCCGGCGACGACTGGCAGAAAGCCGCCACCCTTCGCGCCCTTTACGCGTTCATGTACGCTCATCCCGGCAAGAAGCTGATGTTCATGGGGCTGGAGTTCGGCCAGCGCCGGGAATGGAACCACGATCACGGCCTCGACTGGCATCTGCTCGACAATCCGCTGCATCACGGACTCCAGCGTTTCGTGCGGGATCTGAATCACACCTACACCAACGAACGCGCCCTGCACGAGATCGATTTCGATCCCGCCGGCTTTCAGTGGATTGATTGCAACGACAGCGAGAACAGCGTCGTCTCGCTCACGCGGCGGTCGAAGAGCGGCGACTACGTGGTCGCGGTCCTGAACTTCACGCCGGTGCCGCGAGAGGGCTATCGAGTAGGAGTGCCCGATGCAGGGACGTTCGCGGAGTTGCTCAACAGCGACGCGGACATCTACGGCGGCAGTAACGTCGGCAATAGCGGCAGCGTGGTGACAGAACCGATCGCGGCGCACGGTCACGCGCAATCGCTCAAGCTGACGATCCCGCCGCTCGCGTGTTTGCTGTTGAAGTTGGCGAAGGCCAGTTAGCTGCCTCTCATTGTCCATGGCCCATTTCCCATGGCCCATGGGCCATTTTTCATCCACCGATCTTCTCGATGCGATCCCAGAAATCATCAGGTACCGGCATCACCGAGAGACGCGGCATCCGGACGAGCGGAAACGACGCGAACGTCTTGTCCGCTTTGATGGCGGCCAGCGTCGCCGGGTTCTGAAGCTTCTTGACCGGCACGACATCGACGGCGTAGAGCTTTCCGGTCTTGTCCGCGGGATCGGGGTAGGCGGCGCCGGCGGCCCTGGCGATCCCCACGACCGCCTTCACGTCGCCGGTGTGGTAGTAGAAGATGCGATCGTTCTTCTGCACCGATCGCAGATGCTTCTGCGCGAGCGGGTTCTTCACGCCGGTCCACGACGTCTTGCCGTCGCGGACGAGATCGTCGTAACTGTAGTGGGTGGGTTCTTCTTTGAAGAGCCAGTTCATATGCGTCCTGATAACAGTCTGGTCGGATTCACAAGGCAGTACCCGCTGACGATTGGCAAGGACGGGGCGGCGCGACAGCGGAGCGACGCGAACGATGCAGAAACCACGCGCGAGTAGAATACCCGACTGGACTTCGCTTCGCCTCAAGGATCGGATCGCGCCGCGCGGGCGCGTGCTGTTTGTCGGCATCAACCCGGGCGTCCGCTCCGCGCAGACCGGGCATCACTTCGCCGGCTTCTCCAACCGGTTCTGGAAGTTGCTGTGGGAGGCCCGGCTCGTCCCGGAACCGATCGATTATCGCAGCGACGATCGCCTGACCGAGTGGGGGCTCGGCATCACCAACCTGATCGCCCGTCCAAGTCCCGGCATCGACGACTTGCGGCCAGCCGAGTACGTCGAAGGCTGGAGAGTCCTGGAGCGTAAGATTCAGCGGAACCAGCCGGAAGTCGTGGCGCTCGTCGGCGTCACACTCTATCGCGCGATTCGTCCGGTGCTCGACGGCGGCACACGACCCAAGAGCACCGCCGTCTCGCTCGGCCTGCAACCCGAAACCATCCATGGTGCGCGCGTGTTCGTGCTGCCGAACCCGAGCGGACGCAACGCCAACTTCAGCTACGCCGAGATGCTGGCAGCTTTTCGCAAACTCCGCCGAACGCTGGCCCAACTCGAACAAAAGCGCGGCTGAGCTGCGCTATTGAACGGCCTCGTCGCTGCCGTTGTCGGCGCCTCGAGCTGCGATAACATCGCGGCTGAACATTCGAGGCGCCATATGCTCCGTCGATCCCGCCGCTCTCCCGTAATCCTCACCTTGCCTCATCGTTGTCGCCGTCGCGACGATTCCCGGGTGCGACCGGATGTACTACAAGACGATGAAGAAGTTCGGCGTCGAGAAGCGGGACATTCTGGTGAAGCGGGGTGCGCGATGCGCGCAAGTCGCAGGAGGAGGCGAAGGAAGAGTTCAAGACCGCGCTCGAGAAGTTCAAGGATCTCGTCGACGTCGAGGGAGGCAGGCTCGAAGAGAAGTACGAGACGCTCAACCGCGAGCTCGAACGCAGCGAGGACCGGGCGAAACAGGTGCACGACCGAATCCACGCCGTGCGGCAGGTGTCGAACGATCTCTTCAAGGAGTGGCAGAACGAGCTCGGCAAGTATTCCGACCGGACGCTGCGGGCGGAAAGCGAGCGTGACCTGCGCGAAACCAAGCGCCGCGCGGAGACGCTCATCGCCGCGATGGAGCGGGCAGAGGATCGGATTACGCCAGTGCTGAAGCCGATGCGCGATCGCGTGCTCTTCCTCAAGCACAACCTGAACGCGCGCGCGATCGGATCGCTCAACAAAGAGCTCGTGAGCGTCCGCGGCAACGTGGACTCTCTCGTCGCAGAGTTAGAGCGATCGATCAAGGAGGCGGACGATTTCATTAAGGAAATGAATGCGGAGGACGGCAAAGCGGGGTAGGGCAGGTGGGGCGGGTAGGGCAGGGGGGGCGGGTAGGGCAGGTGGGGCAGGTAGGGCAGGTAGGGTGGTGGAATCGTTTTCGCGAAGATGATTGCTAACTCCCACCCGCCCCACCTGCCCTAATGCGCCCCCATCGCCGGCTTGCCGCGCGGGCGCTGCATCAGCATGACGAGCGGCAGCAGCAGCAGGAAGATCAGTCCGAGCATCCGAAAGAGCTGAACGAACGACCTCATTGACGCCTGCTGCTGCACCATGCCGAAGACGGCGGCATAGGCGCGCTGCATGGCCGTCGCGGGGTCGGCGCCACTCGCGAGCGCTCCCTGACGCGCCGCTTCCAGGGCGTTCCGCGCCGCCTGCGAGTAGGGATCCACGTGCGCGCCGAGCACGTTGATGTACGCCTGCTGATGGCGCGCGAGCAGCGTGCCGGTGACCGCGATGCCGACGCTTCCGCCCAGGTTGCGCATCAGATTGAACAGGCTTGTCGCATTGCCCATGCGCTCGCGTGGAATCGGATCCATGCTGATTGTCGTGAGCGGCACGAACAGCGCCGACAAGCCGAGTCCCTGGAAGAACTGCGGCCAGAAGAAGTCCCAGTAGCCCGCGTTCAGATTGAGCTGCCCGAGCCAGAAGAGCGTCAGCGCTCCGACGATCAGACCTGTCGCCACCAGCTTCCGCGGATCGATGCGACCGACCAGCATCCCGACCGCGGGCATGCCGATGAGCGATCCCATGCCGCGCGGAGCCATGGCGATGCCGGCCTGCAGCGAGGGGTAGCCGAGCAGCGTCTGCAGCATGATCGGCAGCAGCACGATGCTTCCATACAAGACGAAGCCGAGTGACGTCATCAGGAAGACGCCGGTGCTGTAACTCCGCATTTTGAAGACACGCAGATCCACGACCGGTTCCTTCGCCACCCATTCGCGTACCAGGAACGCGACCACGCCGCCAACGGAGGTGACGATGAGTGCGGTGATGAATGCGGACGAGAACCAGTCACGTTCCTGACCGAGATCCAGCGCGAGCTGAAGGCAGCCGATCCAGAGCGCGAGCAGCCCGATGCCCCAGTAGTCGATTCTCGTGGTCTCACGCCGCAGGTACGACGGATCGAAGACGAACAGTTTCGTCATCACGAGCGACGCAATACCCACCGGCAGGTTGATGTAGAACACCCAACGCCAGCTGTAGGTATCGGTGAGCCACCCGCCGAGCACCGGCCCGAGAATCGGCGCGACGACGATGCCAAGACCCCAGAAGCCCATCGCCTTGCCGCGCTCGTGCGGCGGGAACGCTTCGAGCAGAACGGCCTGCGACAACGGCTGCATCGCTCCGCCAGTCGCGCCCTGGATCAGACGGAACATCACCAGCAGCGGCAGGTTCGGCGCGAGACCGCAGAGCAGCGACGCGATGGTAAAGCCGGTGACCGAGCCCATCAGCAGCCGCTTGCGGCCGAAGAAGCTCGCCAGCCACCCGGTGAGCGGCAGGACGATTGCGTTCGCCACCAGGTACGACGTCAGCACCCACGTCGACTCGTCGATCGTCGCCGACAGGTTGCCGGCGATGTGCGGCAGCGAGACGTTGACGACGGTCGTGTCGAGCACCTCCATGAAGGTGGCGAACATGACCGCGATCGCCACGATCCACGGGTTGACGACACGGCCGCCTGGCGCTGGAGGCGTCATGACCAGGACGTTACTTCGTGAACACCGTCGGGGCGACCGACATCCCGGGTCTGAGCAGGTGCTCCGGATCCTGCCCGGCATCGAACACGATCTTCACCGGCACGCGCTGCACCACCTTGACGTAGTTGCCGGTCGCGTTCTCCGGTGGCAGCAGGCTGAACTTCGCGCCGGTTGCCGCCGCGATGCTGTCGACGTGGCCGCTGAACTCACGTCCACCGAGCGCGTCCACGTCGACCGTCGCGCGTTGTCCAACGCGCATGTTCTTGAGCTGCGTCTCTTTGAAGTTGGCGACGACCCACACGTCGCCGAGCGTGACCAGCGCGAGCAGTGGTTGTCCGGGCTGCACGACCTGACCCGGTTCCACGCTCTTACGGCTGACGACGCCGGTACTCGGCGCCTTGACGACGGTGCGTTCCAGATTCAGCTGCGCCTGGGCGAGGGCGGCCTGCGCCTGCTTGACGCGCGCGTCAGCGGCGTCGGCGCGTGACTTCGTGACCTGCACCTGCTCCGGCGCCGTCTTGGCGGCCTGCACGCCGGCTTGCGCGCGGGTCACCGTCGCCCGGGCCTGAGCCGCCCGTGCCTGGGCGGCAGCAATCGAGGTCTGCGCGGCG
>DATAEK010000274.1:0-11507 GCA_036258055.1 Vicinamibacterales bacterium | reverse complement strand
CCTTGGCACCTTGGCACCTTGGCACCTTGGCACCTTGGCACCTTGGCACCTTGGCACCGACAAGTTTGGACCATTCCCCGGCGTGTCTCCACCGTTCGCCGGAGAGCCGTGCCGCGCTGGGAGGTCCTGTCGTAGAACTGGCTATACTGAACGTGGGCGCCGGGCTGGGCTCAGTCGTCACCGCGGATCCAACCTCCAGCATTCCTCGTCTCACGTATTCTGATTGACGGTGGCTACGCTCAACGACGAACTCGCCTCGCTCAAAATCGACCCCACTGAGCGTGCCGGCGGCCGGCGCGTGGGGTGGTGGATTGTCGTGGTCCTCCTCCTGCTCGCTGGGCTTGCAGGCGGTGGATGGTACTGGAATCAGCAGCGTCAGATCGTGACGGTCAAGGTCGCGTCGGTGCTCTCGCTCTCGAGCGCCGGGGCGTCGGCGGGCACGGTGCTGAACGCCTCCGGATACGTGACGGCGCGGCGGCGCGCGACCGTGTCGTCGAAGGTGACGGGGAAAGTGCTGGAGATTTTCGTCGAAGAAGGCAAGGCCGTGAAGAAGGGCCAGGTCCTTGCCAGGCTCGACGATTCGCAGATCCGCGCGGCGCTCGACGTCGCCAAGGCGCAGCTCGGGGCCTCGGAGCGAACGGCGGCTGAAGACGAAGCGCGGCTGAAGGAAGCGCAGCTGACGCTCGACCGCATGTCGAAGCTCCTCAAGGAGCAGATCGTCGGGCGTGCCGAGTTCGATCAGGCCGAGGCCTCGGTCGAGTCGTTCAAGGCGCGGATCGCGCTCGCGCAACAGCAGGTGCAGGTCGCGGCGAGCCAGGTGAGGGCCCGCGAGACGGATCTGACGGACATGGTCGTGCGCGCGCCGTTCGACGGCGTCGCGATCTCGAAAGACGCGCAGCCGGGCGAGATGATCTCACCGGTCTCGGCCGGCGGCGGTTTCACCCGTACCGGCATCTGCACGATCGTGGACATGTCGTCGCTCGAGATCGAGGTGGACGTCAACGAGAGCTACATCAACCGTGTCCACTCGGGGCAGCGCGTGGAAGCGGTGCTCGACGCGTATCCTGACTGGCAGATTCCGTCACACGTCATAACGACGATTCCGTCCGCGGATCGCCAGAAAGCGACGGTGAAGGTTCGAATCGGCTTCGACGCGCTCGAGCCGCGCATGCTGCCTGACATGGGTGTGAAGGTGTCGTTTCTGCGCGACGAGGACGCTGCGAAGCAGGCGCAGACGGCGCCGCGGACGATCGTCCCGAAGGCCGCCCTTCGCTCGGTCGACGGGCGGACGGTGGTCTTCGTCATGCGCGACGATCGGGTGGAACGGCGCGCGATCAGCGTGGGCAACGAGAACAACGGGCAAGTGGAGGTCCTCTCGGGCGTCTCGGCTGGCGAGCGCGTCGTGACCGACGCCCCGGCGACGCTCAAAGACGGTGACAAGGTCAAGGTGCAATGATGTCCAGCTCTCTGGTGACCGTTCGCGATTTGCACAAGGTTTACCACCGCGGCGGCGAACGAATCGACGTGTTGCAGGGTGTGAACCTCGACATTCCCACGGGTGATTACCTCGCCCTGATGGGGCCGTCGGGGTCGGGCAAAACCACGCTGCTCAACCTCCTTGGCGGGCTCGACACGCCAACCGAGGGAGCGATCGAGGTGGCCGGCGATCGGATCGACAAGATGGCGGGTGGACGCCTGTCAGCGTGGCGGGCGCGCCACATTGGCTTCGTCTTTCAGCTCTACAACCTGCTGCCCGTCCTGACGGCCGCGCGCAACGTGGAGCTGCCGCTGCTGCTGACGAAGCTGTCGAAAGCGGACCGCCGAAAGCGCGTGCAGGTAGCGCTCTCGGTCGTGGGACTGGCCGAGCGAATGAACCACTATCCGCGTCAGCTCTCCGGCGGCCAGGAGCAGCGGGTCGGCATCGCACGCGCCATTGTCACCGACCCGACGCTGCTGCTCTGCGACGAGCCGACAGGCGACCTCGATCGTAAGGCCGGCGACGAGATTCTCGATCTGCTGCAGGCGCTCAACCAGCAGCACGGCAAGACGATCGTGATGGTCACCCACGATCCGCATGCCGCGGTGCGGGCGAAGCGGACGCTTCATCTCGAAAAAGGTGTGCTCGTGGCGCAGGAGGCGGTCGCATGAAGTTCTTTCCCATCGTCTGGCGCAATCTGCTTCGCCGCAAGTTCCGGACGTTTTTCACGATCGGCGCGATTTTCTTCGCGTTCCTGCTGTTCGGCGTGCTGATGGCCATCAGGGCGGCCTTCAGCATGGGCGTGGACATGGCCGGCCAGGGACGGCTGATGGTGATCGACAAGGTCTCGATCATCAACCCGCTGCCCGCGTCGTACGAGTCGCAGATCAGACAAGTCGAAGGCGTGACCGACACGACGCATGCGAACTGGTTCGGAGGCTATTACCAGGACGTCCGCAATCAGTTCGCGACGTTCGCGGTCGATCCTGCCAGCTGGCTGCGGATCTACGCGAAGGAGTTCGAGCTCCCAGAGGATCAGAAGAAAGCCTGGCTGGCCGACCGCACGGGTGCGATTGTCGGCGTCGACACCGCGAAGAAGTACGGCTTCAAGGTCGGACAGCGGGTCCCGATTCAAGGCACCATCTACCGGCGCCCGGACGGCGGCCCATGGGAATTCACGATCGACGGCATTTACGATTCGAAGATCAGAGGCGCGGACAAGACGAACCTCGTCTTCAACTACGAGTTCCTGAGAGAAACCATACCCGATCGAAGCGGATTCAGAGATCGCTTCAACTGGTATGTCTTCACGATCTCCGATCCGGATCGGGCGCCGGAGATCGCGGCGAAGGTTGATGCGATGTTTGCCAACTCGCCGTCCGAGACGAAGACGAATACGGAGAAGGCTTTCGTTTCGGACTGGGCGAAGCAGATCGGTGACATCGGCTCGATCATGATGTGGATCGTCGCGATGGCGATGTTCACCATCCTGCTCGTCGCCGGCAACACGATGGCGCAGGCCATCCGCGAGCGCATCAACGAGCTGGCCGTGCTGAAGACGCTGGGATTCAGCGAAGCACGCATTCTCAACATGGTCCTGCTCGAGTCGATCATCATCGCGTTGGTCGGCGGCGGGCTGGGTCTCGCGCTCTCGTACATCTTCATCACGGCGACCGGCGATCCGACCCACGGACTGCTGCCGGCGTTCTACTTCCCGATTCCCGCTCTCATCGCTGGCGTCGGACTAGTGTTCGCGCTCGGAATCGGCTCCGGGTTCCTGCCCGCGTGGCAGGCCAGCCGGCTGCGCATCGTCGACGCGTTGAGGAGAAATTGATGCTGTCGCAGATCATCGCCGTGACCGGCGTCAACATCCGGTCGATTCGCGCCCGTCTCGGTTCGTCGGCGGTGGCGGTCGTCGGCATCGCCGGCGTCGTGCTGGTCTTCGTCGCCGTCCTGTCGATCGCCGAAGGCGTCAACGCAACGATGAAGGCCTCCGGGGATCCCAACGTTGTGCTGATTCTGCGGGCCGGCAGCGACACCGAGATGACGAGCGGTCTTGGCGGCGACGCGATCCGAATCATCCAGGACGCGCCGGGGATCGCCCGCGACAACGGGTCCGGGGGGCCCCTGACGTCGCCGGAGTTGTTCGTCGTCGTGGATCACCCGCTGAAGCGCTCCGGCAGTCCGGCGAACGTGCCGCTGCGCGGGGTGACACCGGAGGCGTTCAAAGTCCACGACCGCATGAAGATTGTCGAAGGGCGGAACATCGAGTTCGGCAGAAACGAAATCATCGCGGGGCGCGCAGCCGCGCGGCAGTTCGTCGGCCTCAACGTCGGCACGGCGCTCAAGTGGGGGGAGAGCACGTGGACGCTGGTCGGGATTTTCGAGGACGGCGGCTCGGTGTCCGAGTCGGAGCTATGGTGCGATGTCAAAGTGCTTCAGCCAGCCTACCGTCGCGGCAACAGCTACCAGTCGGTCTACGCACGCCTGGCATCGACTGACTCGTTCCAGCAGCTGAAGGACTCGCTCACGTCGAACCCGCAGCTCACGGTGTCGACGATGCGCGCGCCTGACTATTACGGGAGTCAGACCGAGACGCTGCAGAGGATCATTCGTACCATCGGCGGCATCATCGCTCTGCTGATGGGCGTCGGTGCGGTGTTCGGGGCGATCATCACGATGTACACCGCCGTTGCGAGTCGCACCCGCGAGATCGCGACGCTGCGCGCACTCGGGTTCGGCGGGGTACCGGTCGTCATATCCGTGCTCGTCGAAGGCGCCTTGTTGAGCCTCGTCGGCGGGTTGATTGGTGGGGCGATTGCCTGGGTGGCCTTCGACGGATACGAAACCGCGACGATGAACTTCCAGTCCTTCAGCCAGATCGCGTTTGCGTTCGCTGTTACGCCGCGGCTGCTCGCTCAGGGCTTGTTCTATTCCTTGGTGATGGGCCTCATTGGCGGCATGCTGCCGGCCATTCGCGCCGCCAGGCTCCCAGTCGTCAACGCGCTGCGGGAACTCTGACATGCCGGGTATACTCGCGCCCGTGTGTGTCAGCGTTCTCGAGCTTCCGTAGCGTTTCCAGACAACAGCTGCCCGCTGTGATTACACTGCGCACCGGTATGGGTTTCGGCCGCTGCGAGTTCTCATTCCCGACCAGGCGACGCTAACGGCAACAGCCGTGGATAGTTGCCTGCTCGCCTCATCCAGCAGCGCCTTTTCCATCCGCCGTATCCACCCCGGGTACACGTGTTGCTTCATTGACATTTGCCGAAGCCAGACAATCTGAAACGAAAGAGCGGTCAAGAGTAGCTATGCCTATCGATGAAGTCCTCCAGCGAATTCAGGGAGAGTTCGTCGAGATGCCCGGTTTACGCGTGACCGCTGCACAGGCGCGACGCCTATGGAGTCTCGAGCGCGACGTCTGCGATGCGTTGCTCGGAGCTCTGGTGGACGCGAAGTTTCTGGCAAGGACGCGCGACGGGGCGTATATCCGAATGGATAGCGCCCGGCCGGTCCACGGGACCGACCGACGCCAAAAGCAGACGATGGCGGTCGCATAGATTCACCCTACCGGTGCCGGTCGGCTGGCTACCTGCCTCGTCAGCCACAGAGACCGGCTCGCCACCCCCGCTCCCGGGCGGAAAGGCGCCCGCGGCCAGGTTCGTCGGAGGTTGAAGGCCCGGCCTTCAACCTTCGACATCACGCCTCCTTGATGCTGCTGACTTTCTTGATCAATTCCTCGACGTCGGGCTGTTCGGGAATCGCGTAGGTTTTCATCCAGGCAATCCGTCCGGACTTGTCGACGACGATGATCGCGCGTTCGGAGATGCCGTCGTTCTCGCGGAAGACTCCGTACTGACGGGCGACGGCGCCGTGGGGATAGAAATCGCTGAGGAGATCGAACGAGATCGTGCCGAGCGTCTGCGCCCACGCCGTCTTCGCGGGTTGCGCGTCGATGCTGATGCCGAGCACGACCGTGTCGGCCGCTTCGAATCGCGGCTGCTCCGACTCGTAGGTCGTCATCTGCGTCGCGCAGACAGGCGTGAACGCCAGCGGATGGAAGGCGAGCACGACGTTCTTCCGGCCGCGGAAATCCGACAGCTTGACGTGCCCGCCACGATGGCTGCGCAGATCGAAGTCCGGGGCCTGGTCTCCTACCTTCAACGGCATGTCGTTGGCCTCCAACGACGGCGCGTGCCCGGACGGCCCGGTCCGCGCGGTCGATTACTTGATTGTCTCGACTGACGTGACGCGGCTGATCCGCCAGACACCGCTCGCGCGCGTCATCTCGAACGCGAACTCGCGCGCGTCGAGTGACTGCTCGCCGGTCGAAACGCTGGTGTTGATGATCTCCGCCGTCAGGCTCACCGTCGCTGACGCGCGGTCCTCGGCTACTTTCGGGGTAATGTCCACGAAGTTCAAGCGAAACATGGAGGTTCGGGGCTGGAGCCGCGCGGCCATGCCGACGAGCGTCTCGCGTCCGTGGAGTGGCGCCGTCCCAGGGCCCAGGTCGATCGTGACGTCGTCGGTGAAATAGGTTCCGATCGTCGCGGCGCGAACGGTCGTCCCAAGGCCTTCTGTCGCGCCGGCGTTGATTTCTGTGGCCAGCCGGTCGAGGCGGCGTCGAATCTCTGCTTCATCCGAACGTGACGTGTACCACCACATCGCTGCCGCCGCGGCGGCGATCACGGCGATCGCCGCCACAGCGCGACGCGCCGTCATCAGAACACGACCTTCCCGATGATGCGCTCCTCGTCGACCGGGCCGAAATCATGATCGCCCGCGGCCATGCCCCGGTTGTCCCCGGCGACGAAGTACTCGTGCGTCGAGAGCTGCACTTCCCCGGCGTCCCACGGACGGCGGTTACGAACGTACGGCTCGTCGAGGCCGACGCCGTTGATCTGCACCTGTCCCTCGACGATCCGGACACGCTCGCCGGGCAGGGCGACAACACGCTTGATGTAGAGCACGTGCGGTCCCGCCAGCCGGATGGCGACGATGTCGCCACGGGCTGGGGAACCGAACGCGTACGCCATGCGGCTCACGAAGTGCAACCGTCCTGACTCGAACGTCGGCAGCATGCTGATCCCCTGCGTGCGCACCGGAATCAGGATCCACTGCAGCGTGACGAACGTCACCGCCGCCAGCACCAGGATGCGTATCGAGGTGCGCCGTGGGTTCGATCCGAAGACGAGCCGCCGAAGGTTCACTGGATGGTGACTGGGCGATCAGCGGGCCGCGTACGGCGTCAGCATCCCCCTGGGATCGTCGGTCACCGCGACGTAGATCGTGTCGGCGCTCTGTCCTCGCGCCGAGTAGACCGCGAACCCATGGTAGTCACCGGTACGCGAGAACGACTTCTCGTCGAACGCCACGACCGGGCCGCTGCTGAACCACCGCCGTCCCTGGTATTCGACGAAGAACGCGTTGAGACCCTCGGGCTTTTTCGCCGTGCGGAATGCGCCCCACTCCGGCGCGACCACGACGCGCGGCGGGATGTTCTCGTAGACCGGCGGGTATTCGTCGGCCACCGCGGGCAGCCGTGCGCCGCTCAGTGAGGTTGGTGGACCCTGGGCCTGATAGAGGCCCGTGGTGCCTTCGACGTCACGCGTCACGGGGAACGACGGCGCAGTGCTGCCGACGGTCCCGGCGACGTCGCCATCACGCCGGCGTTCGTAGGGCTGGAGCAGTCCCCCGGCAATCGGCACGAACACGACGCTGTACGGCTCGACCGTCGTTTTTGAATACAGCGGGATCCCGCGATAGTAGCCGCTGCGAACCATCTCGTACGGATTGAAGTACACCTGTGCCCCGGTCGGGTAGTAGATGTTGCCGTCTGAGGTGATGGGTTCGCCCGCCAGGTACCACCGCTCGTTCTCCGCGGTAACGACCGGGAATGGCGTCGGGCGCAGCATCATCTGTGCGTCCAACGTCAGCGGCAGGGCGAGCGCAGCAAGAATTGTGATCACTGCGAACTTGATTGGTCTGTGCATGGGAAGCCTCATAGGTTAATCAACCGCTGTGCCACGGCCGACGGCCTCCGATTTCAGTTTTCGTCGCCAGTATCTCATCAGCCCCTGCCACGAGAAATCGAGCCTACCCGCGCGGGCGTACTGTTCCGCCTCCTGCTCGCCGACGGCACGGCGCAATTCCCGGGTCACCTCTTCGACGAACAAAGTCTGACGATCGTCGTCTGTGAGCTTGGGATCGCCGAGCAGGCGTTGAGCCGTTCGGCTCCACTCGGCCAGACGTTCGAAAAGCTCCTGGAAGTGGGCGCGAGCGCCTACGAACGGACCGAAATGTGTCAGGAAGAGCGTGTCCGGATCCCACTCCAGAATGCGGTCCGCGCTCGCGCGCCAGGCCTCGAGGTCGATGTCGGGCGGCGGCGTGGGCGGCAAGATCACCCCCCGTGTTCCGCGACGGATGCCGGCCACGTCCCCCACGAAGGCCACGCCGCTCGATCGATCGAAGTAGCTCACGTGATGCGACGCGTGGCCCGGCGTGTAGGCCACGTCCAGCTCGCGACCGCCCGCGCTCAGGCGCTCACCGCCGGAAAGCAGCCGCAGGCTCGCCTGAGGGACGGGTAAAACCTCGCCCCAGAGCCGCTGCATGTCCTCGGCGTAGAGCCGCATTGCGCTGGCGAGCAGCTTCGAAGGATCCGCGAGGTGCGGCGCGCCAATGTCGTGCACGTGGACGTGGATATGCGGGTGAGCTTTGAGAATCGTGCCGACGGCTCCCGCGTGATCGAGGTGGATGTGGGTCAGGAGAATCTGGCGCACGTCTCGAAACGCAATGCCCTTGTCCGACAGGCTTCGTTCGAGTGTCTGGAGCGTCGTCGACGGTCCCGGGTCGATGAGCGCGACGCCTCCGGCGTTCTGCAGAACGGCAGTGGCGATGATCCCGGTGCGTCCCAGAAAATTCAGATCGATGTAATCCATGCCGGCCGCGAGCGCAGTCATCGCGCCCTGGAGCACTTCTGCTGGTTCATATGTTGCTTCTGTTGGATCTCGCGGGCACTCGCGATCGCGCTTGCGCCGAACAGCAACAGCCCCGACAGGCCGATCATCCATCGCGGCTGTTCGAGGACCCTTTCGCCAAGCTCGGCAGCTGTGTACGTCTCAGAGGCCTCGACGAGGTGTTCCGCCGCGCGTTCGCCCATGAGCCACTCGATGGCCGGCAGAATCAGTCCTCCAAGCGCCAGCAGCCATTGGCCGTGTCTGATGGCGTAGTCGAGCGTGACCGCGATAAACACGCCGCCAATCCAGCCGAGAACCCTGTAGTTACGTTCGAGACGGTCTCTCGTCAGACGATCGCGGACCAGGTACGACCGCCCGTTCCGGCCGTGCGGGTAGAAATACATCCGGCCATCGGGAAGGTCTTTGAATCGGTGAGCGGTGTTGATCCCAAGCATCGACGACGATGTCCCCAGCGCCGGATTCTACTCCAGACGCGCGGCCGGCCTGGTGGAGGCGAGGGGGGGCATTCGATGTCAGGCGCCTGTCGGGCCTGTTAAGATCAGGTGATAGCGCCATGGCCGACGGCAAACACCAGACCGACGGTGAGGTCCTCGAACGGACGAAGCAGCAGACGAAGAAGCCCGAGCTCTTCAAGGTCCTGCTCATCAATGACGACTACACGACCATGGACTTCGTAATCGAGATCCTCGAGTCGGTGTTCTACAAGCAACCGGCCGAGGCATTTCGCATCATGATGGCGGTGCACATACAGGGCAAGGGACTCTGCGGTCTCTATCCACACGAAGTGGCGGAGACGAAGGTCGCCACTGTCATCGATCGTGCCCGCGCACACGGCTTCCCGCTGCTGGCGGCGATGGAGCCTGAGTAAACTGGAACCAAGACCCGATGTTCAGTCCAGCTCTCGAGATCGTGCTGACGATCGCTTACCGTGAAGCGACATCGAGACGGCACACGCATCTGACGCTCGAGCACCTGCTCTACGCGCTGGCGCACGATCCGGACGGCGAACGGATCCTCGCCGCCTGCGGCGCCGACCTGGGGCAGCTCCGTCGCGATCTAGACAAATACCTGCAGGAATCGGTCGAGCAGGCGCGCCGTGGGCAGCAGAAGGAGCCCGAGCAGACGCTCGCATTCCAGCGCGTGCTCAGCGAAGCGGTGATGCAGGTGCAGAGCGCCGGCCGTCAGGAAGTGCAGTCCGGCGACGTGCTCGCGGCCACGCTCCGCCAGACCAACTCGTACGCGGCGCAGCTCCTCGCGACTCAGGGTGTCACCCGGCTCGACGTGCTGCAGTACATCAGTCACGGCATCGCGAAAGTGCCGCCCCCGGCGTCGGAATCGGGCGATGGAGCCGGATCGCCGGACGCGGAAGCCGGGGTCGGCGAACGCGGCAGCGCGACGACCCGTGACCCGCTTGGCGCGTACGCGATGAACCTGACGCTGCGGGCCAAAGCCGGCGAGCTCGATCCGCTGATCGGGCGTACCGACGAACTGCAGCGCACGATGGAGATCCTCTGCCGGCGCCGGAAGAACAACCCGGTTTTCGTGGGCGACGCCGGGGTTGGAAAGACAGCCCTCGCCGAAGGACTCGCTACGCGTCTGCTCGGGGAAGACGTTCCGGACCTGTTGCAGGGAGCTGAGGTCTTCTCGCTCGATACCGGGGCCCTCCTCGCCGGTACCCGTTACCGCGGTGATTTCGAGGAACGCTTCAAGGCGGTCATCGGCGCCCTCGCGAAGCGGCCGATGCCGATCCTGTTCATCGACGAGATCCACTCGACCGTCGGCGCCGGCGCGACGACGGGCGGCACGATGGACCTGGCTACGCTCATCAAGCCGGTCCTGACGACCGGACAGCTCCGCGTCATCGGATCGACGACGCACGAAGAGTTCAAACACATCGAAAAAGACCGTGCGCTTGCGCGACGGCTCCAGAAAATCGCGATCGACGAACCGTCGATTCCCGAAACGATCAAGATTCTTCACGGGCTGCGATCCCGGTACGAAGGGCATCATCGCGTCCGTTATTCGGAAGAGGCGATCGAAGCGGCAGCCAAGCTCGCCGCGCGTCATCTTCGCGATTACAAGCTGCCGGATAGTGCCATCGACGTCCTCGACGAGGCGGGCGCCAAGAGCCGGCTCGCGAGAGGCACCGCACGCACGCCCGCGCCCGCCACGGGCGCGCCAGGGGCCACGGCTTCTCCACCGGCTGAGGATGCCGTCGAGATCACGGCGGCGAACATCGAGGATGTCGTCGCCCGCATGGCGCGTATTCCGGCGAAGCAGGCGTCAGCATCCGATCGCGATCGGCTGCGGACGCTCGAGGAGTCGCTCGGCCGCGTCGTGTTCGGCCAGGAAGAGGCGGTGGGCACGGTTGCGCGCGCAATCAAGCGGTCACGGGCGGGGCTGGGGCAACCCGATCGGCCTGCCGGCTGCTTCCTGTTCACGGGCCCGACCGGTGTCGGCAAGACCGAGCTCGCGAAACAGCTCGCGCTGCACCTCGGCAACGAGTTCATGCGCTACGACATGAGCGAGTACATGGAAAAGCATGCCGTGGCTCGCCTGATCGGCGCGCCGCCGGGATACGTCGGGTTCGAGCAGGGAGGACTGCTCGTGGACGCCGTGCGGCAGCACCCGTACGCGGTGGTGCTGCTCGACGAGATCGAGAAAGCGCATCCCGACATCTTCAACATCCTGCTGCAGGTGATGGATCACGCGACGCTGACCGACAACAACGGCCGCAAGGCCGACTTCCGGCAGGTCGTGCTGATCATGACGTCGAACGCCGGATCGCGCGAACTCAGTGTCGGTAGCATCGGCTTCGCGGAATCAGGTACGTCGATCCGCGCCGTTGACGCGCGACAGAAGACCGCGCAGCAGCGGTCGAAGCAGGCCGTGGAGCGTGTGTTCAGCCCGGAGTTTCGCAATCGGCTCGACGCCATCGTCTCCTTCGGCCCGCTCTCGCCGGCGGTCATGGAAACGATCGTCGAGAAGTTCATCGTGCAGCTCGAAGCGCAGCTCTCCGAACGTCGAGTGGCGATCACGCTGGAGCCCGCCGC
>DATAEK010000394.1:0-5346 GCA_036258055.1 Vicinamibacterales bacterium | reverse complement strand
GCGCCTGGCGGCGACGGACAAGACCGCCGCTGACGCGGGCGTCAGGCTCGGACGCCTGGAGTACGCAACCGGCGATCACACCTCGGGCTACAAGCGGCTCGACACCGTGCTCGCGAAAGCCCCGGCGAACGTGAACGCGCTTACGACCAAGGCGCGATGGCTGCTTGCGGAGAAGCGGGGCAAGGATGCGCTCGCGCCGGCGGAAGCCGCTGTCAAAGCGGAGCCGGGATCTGCCGAAGCGCATTTCCTGCTCGGAAGCGTGAAAGGCACGCTCGGGCAGACCGACGAGGCGAAGGCTGAGTTCACCGAGGTCTTGAAGCTCAATCCGAGAGCCGGCGCAGCGCAGACCGCGCTCGCCGGACTCAATCTGGCGACGGGCAGCACGGACGCCGGCGTGCAGTTTGCTCAGGATGCGCTCGCCTCACAGCCTCGGAACGCCAGCGCACGTCTGCTCCTGGTGCGGGGCCTCATGATGCGGAACGAGACCGATCGCGCTCGCGCCGAGCTGTCGACGCTTCTGATCAGCATGCCGAACAACGCGCAGGTGGCGGCACTCAACGGCGCGCTGCTGCTGATCAAGGGCGATCAGGCCGGCGCACGGCGCGAATACGAGCGCGCCCTCAAGCTCGATCCGAAGCAGCTCGATGCGCTGACGGGACTCTCCGTGCTCGACGCGAGAGGCGGTCAGCTCGGGAAGGCGCGCGATCGGATCGCCACACAACTCTCGCAGGATCCCAAGAACATCGGGCTCCTGATGCTCTCGGCACGCGCTGACCTGCAGGCCGGAGATCGCGGCGCCGCAGAGCAACACCTCCGGCGCGTGATCGAGCTGGAGCCGTCAAACCTCGGCGCATATGAGCTCCTGGGTCGGAACTACATCGACCAACGCAGGCTGGACGAGGCGCAGCGGGAGTTCGAGGCGCTCCTCGCCGTCAATCCACGCTCGGTCGGCGCCCAGACCGTCGTCGGCATGCTGCTGCACAGCCAGAGCAAAGTCGACGAGGCCGCCAAGGCGTATGAGAAGGCCCTCCAGATCGACCCATCGGCCGCCGTGGCGGCGAACAACCTGGCGAACATCTACGCCGATCGCAATCAGAACCTCGACGAGGCGCTGAAGCTCGCGCAGGTTGCCGCAGAGAAGCTGCCCGAGGAACCCGCCGTCACTGATACGGTCGGCTGGGTGTACTACAAGAAGCAGCTGCCGGCACTGGCCGTCCCGCAATTCGAGAAGTGCGTGCTGAAGAGCCCGAACAACCCGATGTTCCACTACCATCTCGGCCTGGCGTACGCACTCGCTGGCGAGACGGCCAAGGCACGCGCGTCACTCGAGCAGTCGCTGCGTCTCAACCCGTCGTTCGAGGGCGCCGCGGATGCCAAGCAGAAGCTCGCGTCCCTCAAGGGATGACGGATGGAGCTACAGACATGCCGGTGAGCGCCGAGGTCATCCCTGCACCCGAGGGCGCACCGGTCGAATCCCCTGACACGGCGGGAACGGATCGCTGGCGGACGTGGCTGCTGCTGCTTGTCGGCATCGAGCTCGCGGTGCTTTTCGCGCCGACGGTGCGCTGGCTGATCGACCGGTGGACCATGAGCGTCTGGCACAACGCTCATGGCCTGTTCATCCTGCCTCTGGTCGCCTGGCTCTCGTGGCAGGAGTTGAAAGCGCGGCCCGATCTCCCTCGGTCGAGCAGTGCCTGGGGGTTTGCGCTCGTCATTCCAGCACTCGCGCTGCACGCGCTCGACGCCGGCATTCACACGCAACTCCTGTCGGCCGTTGCGTTCGTGTTGATGCTCCCGGGGCTGTCACTTCTCTTTCTGGGCGTCCCGCGAACACGGCTGATTCTGTTCCCCCTTCTCTTCTCACTGTTCGCGCTGCCGATTCCGCTGGGCCTCACAGAAACGATTCACCTCGTCCTCAGGAAGGTCACGGTTGCCGTGGCCACGGTCGTGCTGCCACTGCTCGGCATCTCGGTCTACACAGAGGGCACCACCCTCCACACTGTGCATGGCGCGCTCGAAGTAGCCGACGCCTGCAGCGGCTTTTCGACGTTGTACGCGGCGATGGCGGTGGCCTTTCTCACGGCATACACCGCGTCGGGCCGATGGCGCCGCGCGCTGGTTCTCCTGGCCGCGCCGCCGATCGCCGTCGCGTCCAACGTCCTGCGCGTCGTCCTCCTCGTGGCGCTCGTCGCCTGGCGCGGACAAGGGATCCTCGAAACGCCACTGCACCCTCTCTCCGGCATGATGACCTTTGCCCTGTCGCTCCCGATCGTCTTCTGGCTCGGCGGATCGAAGCCCGCAAAGGCGGCGGCGTGATCTCCACCCGCTTTGCTCCCGCCGTCATCGTGCTCGTCGCGCTGGCGCTCGTCCCGACGGTCATTCACAGCTACGTCGGGCGACTGGCAAGCGACGACTTCAGGACGACCGCGATTCCGGCGCGGCTGGAGGACGAGATTGGCACAGCGACGAACCGTCGCCCCCAATGGGGCATGGTGCAGTTCGGCGCCGTAGACTGGATCGAACGCAGTTACGGCACTCGCCACGACCTGACGCTGTTTGTCGGGCGCTCTTTCGACGCCAAGCGCCTCTATCACCATCCGGAGCTCGCGGTGGCTTACGGCGACAGTTATCGGCCGGCCACGGTCGTGCGCTTTCCGGCTCGCCCGGATGTCCCGGTGCACGTCCTGCGGCACGAGACCGATTCGACGCGGGCTTCGATGTACGCACTCCTGTACGACGGACAGTTCGTCGAGAACCCAATCCGTTTTCAGCTCGAGAACTCGCTCGAACTGCTCTTCAGCAGCCGCAAGCCGATGACGCTGTTTTTCGTACGCGACATGGGCCGCGGCGTCAGCAACTCGATTGAGCGCTCCGACGCTGCCCGTCTCCTGCTGGCCGCGATCTCGAACTTCGAGTCTCAGCGCCCTGCGACTCGATGATCGCGGCAGATCAGTCGCGGGCACGATGCCGCGCCGCGATGGCATGATGGCGCAGAACGAACCCGCTTCTCGAGGCGTCTTACCCAGACCCCGCGGGCACTCGCGGCTGGCTGCTGGTCTGGCCGCGCTCACACTCGGTTCCGCCGCGACGTTCGGTCTCCTGCACGCGGGCACCGTGCTCGTCGTCAACGTGCCCGTCGCCGCGCCTGACGCCATCGTCTCGCTGGCAAGCCACGAGTGGGAGCGCCTGCCCGTGACCGCTCGACTGGCGTGCCAGTTCCCGAAGAGCAGGGTCATACTGACCCTGCCGCCGTATGCCTCACGGAACAACTGCCACGACTGCAGCAACCGGCTGCAGACGCTGATGACCTACGGCGTCAGGCGCGATCGGATTGCGATTGTCCCGATCACGCAGAGCAGCACCTATGGCGAAGCGCTGGCCGTTCGCGATTACATGCGCCGAACCGGATTCCGAAGCCTGTTGATCGTCACCTCGACGTATCACACGCATCGCGCTCTCGCGACCTTCAGAGCGGCACTCGAAGGCAACGGCGCAGTGGTGGGGGTCATGCCGGCAGATCAGCAAACGTACGCGCGGCCGTCCAGATGGTGGACCCGTCCGTACGACCGCTGGTATGTGACGTACGAATGGTCGGCGGTATTCTGGTATCGCGTTCGACATGGCGTCCCGATCCGAATCAACGACGTTGCGTGGCGGCAACTGACAAGGCTCGATGCCGAGCGCGCCCCGCTACGCCGAGTCACGTTTCGAGCACTCGCGATGAATCAGAGCGTGGCGGTATGACCGCCCTTCTGCAAATGCCTGTTCGAGCTCGCCCGAGAGACGACCCATGGCGACGGTAATCGGCCTTGCCGGAGCCCGACGGAACGCCGCGACCGCGATCGCAATGGACGGCAGGGTGCTGGCGGTGTGCGAACAGGAAAGGGTGACTCGCGTGCGTGGCGTGGGTCTCGTTCCGGGTACCCTGCCGGAGGAAGCGATCGACTGCATACTTCGCGCAGCAAGGCGACGCCCTGAGGAGGTGACCGCCTACGTCTCCGCCGAGCCGGGGATCGAGATCCCCCGCCAACTGCCGCTCACGCGGCTCGATCATCACTTCGGACACGCGGCCACGGCACTGTACTCCTCTCCGTTCGACGAGGCGATCGTGGTTGTTTGCGATCGGCATTCGGAACATGGCGTGAGCGTGTGGCACGGCAATCGACAGGGGTTGCGGAGGGAGAACTTCGCATGGGAAGGGCCCGGTCCCGCGGAGGTCTACTCGGCGACCGCTGCGGCGTTCGGATTCGGCGACGATGGTCAGGAATACCGGATAGAGGCGCTTGCGCGGCTTGGTGCCGGAGCCTGCGCCGAGGCCGCGGCAAGTCTCATCGGCTTCGACGGCCATCGGCTGGCGGTCGGGCCTGAGTACAAAGCCCGTGTGGCGGAATGGGCGGGATTGAATGGCAACCAGCAGCCGCTCCTCCGCCGCGCAGAGATTGCCGATGGTATTCAGCGCCGGCTGGGTGCGATCCTCATCGATCTTCTGAAGCGAGTCCGATCCGACGGCGGGCCGCCACAGCTCTGCATCACCGGCGGCCTTTTCTACAACAGCTACTTCACGACGCTCATTGCGCAGTCGGGCATCTTCGAGCGGACGTTCGTCCCGATCAATCCCGGCAACGCGGGCGTGGCCGTTGGCTCGTCGCTCGCCATCGACGCCGCGCGGCCACGCACCGCCAGCCTCTCTCCTTTCCTGGGCCCCGAGTACAATCCCGTCGAAATCAAGGGGGTCCTCGACAACTGCAAGGTGCCGTACGATTACCTCGACGACGGCGCCGTGATCGGCCGAACGACAGCCGCGCTGCTCAAGGGCAAACTCGTGGGATGGTTTCAGGGCAGGATGGAATGGGGCGCGCGAGCGCTCGGCAATCGGAGCATACTCGCTAGTCCGCGCAGCCCGTACACGCTCGAAAACCTCAACGTCTTCCTCAAGCAGCGCGAGCCGCACCGGAGCTACGGTGTCTCCGTGTGCCTCGAGGACGCGCCGGACTATTTCGAGGGCCCACCTACTTCGACGTTCATGGAGTTCGAGTTCGAAGCGAAGGACCCGGACCTGTTTCAGCCCCTGATGCCGGTGAAGAGGACACGGCTCCGGGTCCAGACCGTCGATCACGATCCGGCGCTGTTCCGGAGGTTGTTGAAGACGTTCGGCGAGGCGAGCGGACTGCCGGTCCTGGTCAACACGTCGTTCAATGGCTTCCACGAGCCGATCGTGTGCACGCCGCGCGATGCGGTCCGCGTTTTCTACGGCACGGGCCTCGACATGGCCGTCATCGGCAATTTCGTCCTGGAAAAGTAGTCTCAGACGGACATACTTTTGTCTGCCGAATGCGGGTCTTTTGG
>DATAEK010000387.1:0-25918 GCA_036258055.1 Vicinamibacterales bacterium | reverse complement strand
CGCAAACGTCGGATCCGGACGATCAGGAGCGGCGTGGGTTGGCTACCGGAGCTCATGGTCTGTGCGTCCTACTCTTCCTCGCCTGGTCACGTTGGGCGGTCGCGTGTTCGCGACGCCCAGTGTCCCGACGTCGTGACCGCGTCCAACCCGGGTATGATTTCGAGCGCGACGGCGGCCCGGCGGCGAAGGAAAGACAATTATAGGAGCACGAGAGAAGCGCGATGCGATTCTCAGGCGACATTGCGTGCCTCGCGGTCATCATCTCATTGGCGGCAGTCGATCGAGAGCGCCGAGCTCATCCGGTTTCCCCGCGAGGCGGGGTCGGCATCGCCACCCAACCAACGTCCACGTCCCCATCGTCGTCGGCGTCAGATCCGCACTACCGCGTGTTCGTCGTGTACCTCTGGCATGGCCAGTGCGTGACGCGACGGCAGGCTTCGACTGCCGCGTCCTGGATCGGAATGGCAAGCCGCTCCCGATCCCGATTGATCTCAGTACTCAGAGTGCGAACACAGTCAGCGCGGAGATACCGATCGCCGCGCTCGCACCCGGCGAGTACGTGGTCGCACTCATTCCGCGCGCAAAAGGCACCACGGATCGCTCGTACGTCGCGTTCCGGGTGACGCCCTAATCGATCTCGCCCGTTGTGATCGAGCGCCGACGATGCTACCGTCGTCGTCCCGGCACGGCCATCGCAGTGGCTCGCGACGGGCTGAACGGCCAACCTGGTGTTGGGTTCAGTCCGGAACGGAGCCGGCATGGCGACGCAAACGCCACGAATACGGGTGGAAATGCTGGAAGACCAGATGGAGGAACTGCGCCACCTTCCGTCCAGGGTCAGCGAGCTTGGTGCGCAGTTCTCGCACTTTCAGGCGGAAGTGCGCAATGAGTTTTCTGCACTCCGCGCCGACATCGCGGAGATTCGCGCCGAGCTGGCGACGTGCGCCAGGCAATCGGCGGTCGACGCGGAGTTTGCCGCCGTCCGGGCCGAAATGAAAGAAGGGCTCGAGACGCTCGGGTCGACCCTGAGGGCAGAAATCCGCGCGGGCGATGAGGAGACACGCTATCAAATGCGCGTCTTGCACGAGGACGTCATGGGGCGGCTTGCGCTGCTGCAGGAGGAACTCCGCGCAGGCGATGAGGAGACGCGCCACGAGATGCGCGTGCTGCACGAAGATGTCATCGGGCGGCTTGCGCTGCTGCAGGAGGGACTGCTGCCGGGCCGACACCGGCGACTCGCGTCGAGCAAGACACGACAGGCGTCGAAAAAGAAAAGGTCCGGCTGACGCCGGACCTTCCCAGAGGCGGTCTTTCCTGGTTGCCGTCCTACCGACGCTCGCTGGTCGTCGTCGTCGTGGTGCTCTTCCGCTTGAACATGTCGGAGACGTCGCGCTTCCCCTTGTCGAGGAATGACACGCCCTTCGTCATCCAATCGGGCGTCGGTTTCCCGAGCAGGAAGTGATCGAAGAACTCGTCCATGTGGACGGTCCAGTGCTTCTGGTTGTCGCGGTTCCGCAGGCCGTGCGGCTCGCCGTTGTAGACGAACATGTAGGCTTCCTTGTTGAGCCGCCGCATCGCGCTGAAGAACTCGATCCCCTGATACCACGGCACTGCGTCGTCTTCGTCGTTGTGAATGGTCAGGTACGGCGTCTGCACCTTCTTGACCCAGAAGATCGGCGAGTTCTCGATGAACTGCAACGGCGCGTCCCACGGCGGCGCGCCGATGCGGCTTTGGGTCTTCTCGTACTGAAAGGCGCGCGACATGCCGGTACCCCAGCGAATCCCGCCGTAGGCGCTGATCATGTCCGAGACCGACGCGCCCGCTTCGACGGCCGCAAACATGTTCGTCCGCGTGATCAGGTGGGTGATCTGGTAGCCGCCCCACGAATGACCCTGGATCCCAATCCGCTTCGGATCGATGAAGCCCATGGCCACCGTCTGCTGAACGGCGGGGATGACGCACTTCTCGGCGCTCTCACCCGGATACCCGGTGTCGTAGACGATGTCTGGCTGAAGGACCACGTAGCCGTTGCTGACGTAGCGCGTGATGTTGATGCTCGTCCCGGGATTCGGTGCGCGATACGTGTGTAGTCCTTCCGACAGCTCTTCGTAGATGTAGACCATCAGCGGATACTTCTTGTTCGGATCGAAGTTGTCCGGCTTCGTGATGATCGCGCGCAGCTTCTTGCCGTCCGCGTTGGTGTACTGCATCAATTCGGATTTGCCCCACAGGTAGTCGGCCTGCTGCGGGTTCGCGTTCGACACCTTCTGCATGTTGCGGAAGTTGGTATCGCTCAACCACAGGTCTGGGAACTCCTCGAAACGGGTCAGCGTGAAGACCACTTTGTCGGCATTGCGCGCCTTGATCATCGGGCCGAACGCTTTGTCGACCATGACGATCTTCTCGAGCGACGCCGGATTGGTGAACGACACACGGTAGAGGCCGTTGGCTTCCGTGTGATCGTCGTTCGCGGAGAGCAGCAACGGCTTGTCCACCGGGATCGCTCGCTGCTCCGGATCGAGCGAGCGGTAGCGGAAAACGATCTGTTGCTTGCGTCCCTCGCCGCCGGTGATCATCCGCGCGCCGGTGCCATCGGGATGGATCTCCCAGATGTCGTATTTGTCGTAGAGGAGGATCGACTTGTCGTCAGCCGTCCAGCCGCCGAGGCCGTACGGCGGCGGGAGGTTCGGCGTGTCGTGGTCCTCGCGCCAGAAGTTGATCTTCAGCTTCTCCGTGAGGTTGACCCGCACGCCGTCGGCGACACGATACGAGAACCACTGCCCCTTGTCTTCGTCGAAATACGTCAGGTACTTCCCGGCGGGCGACATCGTGGGCGCGCCTCGCCAGTGCTCGAGCACCTTCTGCCGCTGACCCGTTTTCAGATCGACCAGGGCGACGTCGTTGTACGTCGCATCCCAGGACATTTCCTTCTGGTACGCGAGATCCGACGTCCCGAGCGCGCGGTTGATGTCGTCGCCTGGGTTGACCGTCGGGAAATCCGTCGTCGCCAGCTGCACGAATCGCTTGTCTGCGAGGTGGATGACTGCGCGGTAGTTGCGGTTGCGCTCCTGCTGCGCGCGCACGCGCTGCATCGGCTGCAACATTGGATCGTGCCAGTTCCAGATGTCGACCTGCGTTGGCGCCGGCGCCCCTTCGGGGGCGGGTGGCGACGGAGGCGGTGCCGTTCCGAGAAACAGCCGGAGCCCGTCGTCCGAGAAGCGTGGCGGCGACTGATCGCTCACGACCTGACCCTGCGCGAGGCCGCGAGTGGATCCGGATGCCAGCTCCGCCGCCTGCGCATCACCTGGTTTCCAGTAGTAGAGGCGATACGGCGACACGTCCTTGTCGTACTCGGCTTGATCGCTCAGAAAGGCCAGCTGCTTCCCGGCCTTGTCGAACGCAAAGTCCTTGTAGTTGCCCTTGCCCGTGTGGAGCGTCCGCACGCTGCCGTCGCTCGTTTGACGCGCGAACGCGCCGTCCTCTTCGGCTTTCGTCGACGACAGCCCGTAGGCGATCCAGGATCCGTCGCGATTCCACTCGAAATCGCTGACCAGCGGAATCGTCACGTCCTGACCGGTCGTCAGGTTGCGCAGGATCAGGTCGTTGCCGGCCTCTTTCCGCTTCTGACGCGGGTTGCCCTCGGGCTCGTTCTCTGCGCCCGCGCCGCCGCGACCCGCCGCCGGTGGCGCACCGCCCTGGCGTCCGCCTGCCCCACGTCCGCCGCGTCCGCCGCGGCCGGCGCCGCCGCGCGCGTTGCCGCGATGAAGCGCGACCCACGTGGAGGATTCTTCGGGAAGGCTGATCGTGCCGATGCGCTCGACGGTGCTGACCTGACCGGATGGAAGCGCCATGATGCCGGCGGCCGTGCGCGGCGGATTGTTGCGCCGGTTTTCGCCGCCGGTCTGGTTCTCACCACCACGCTGGTTGCCGCGCTGGGTGCGTTGGGCCTCCTTCCGCTCGCGCTCCTCTTCCTCTTTTGTCTGGGCGATGGTGAACACCACGAACTTGGCATCCGGCGTGAACGACGGATTCGTACCGCGGGGATGACGGAACTCGCTGCCGGTTCTCGTATTCCGCACGACCAGCTCGCCGTCGGCGCCCTGGGATGTGAGTGCGTAGGCCAGCCATTCGCCGTCGCGCGAGAGCGTGGTGCCCTGGATCGATTGCCAGTAGTCGTAGGCGTCGTACGACAGCGGCTTCTTGCCCGCTGCCGGTGATTGCGCCCGCACGCCCCAGCCCGACCAGGACGCCACGAGCACGGCGGCGCACGCGAACGTCGCGGCGCGCCGATGAAGTCGCAGACGCATCAAGTCCCTCCTCCTGGATTGCTGTCGTCTTCGTGCCCGAAAGCCGGCCTATTATGGCACCGTTACTACGGAGATCATCATGCGCATCCGGTCTCTCTGGACCTTGCCACTCGGCCTGCTGATCCTGACCATCGTCACGCCGGGTCAGGAGCGCCCGCGGGCGCGCGACCTGGGTATCCGCCCCGGCGCCGGGCAACCAGGCCCGCTCGATGCGATCACGGACGTCGCCGGCGTTCTGGTCGGGCACACCACCGTCGTTGACGGCGACAACATCCGCACCGGTGTGACGGCGATCAGGCCTCATGGCGGCAACCTGTTCCGCGAGAAAGTTCCGGGGGCCGTGTTCGTCGGCAACGCGTTCGGCAAGCTCGCCGGATCTACGCAAGTCGACGAGCTCGGCACAATCGAGTCACCCATCGTGCTGACGAACACGCTGTCGGTCGGCGTCGCGCTCGACGCCGTCGTGCGATGGACCCTGGCGCAGCCGGGGAACGACGGGGTGCGATCGGTCAACGGCCTCGTCGGGGAAACGAACGACGGGACGCTGAACGACATCCGCGGCCTGCACGTCACGCGCGAGCACGTCCTCGGGGCGATCTCGAATGCGAAGGGTGGCGAAGTTGCGGAAGGCGCCGTCGGTGCGGGAACCGGCACGGTCGCCTTCGGCTGGAAAGGCGGAATCGGCACGTCGTCTCGTGTCGTCCGCCAGCAGAACGACACCTGGACCGTCGGCGTGCTCGTGCAATCGAATTACGGAGGCCGGTTGACGATCGACGGCGTTCCGGTCTGGCGCGAGCTGACGCCGCGTAGCGTCAGCGGCGCGCCGCCGAAGGCGGATGGATCCTGCATGGTTGTCGTCGCGACTGATGCGCCGCTCGACGCCCGGGATCTGAAGCGCCTCGCCGCGCGCGCGATCTTCGCGCTCGCGCGGACCGGCTCGACCTACTCGAACGGCAGCGGCGACTTCGCAGTCGCGTTCTCGACGCACCCCTCATTGCGACTCACGAGCACTGCTGGTCCCCAGCCTCGCAGCGTCCTCCCGACCGACGCGGTGTCGGATCTGTTCGAGGCCGCCCTCGATGCGACTGAGGAAGCGGTCTACAACTCGCTGCTGCGAGCCACCAACACGACCGGCAATGGCCGCACCGTTTACGCCTTGCCGATCGATCCGCTGAAGATGCTGCTGAAAAAGTACGGGCGGGGTCAGATCTGACCCCGGGCGAGCGAGCGGAGCGCATCACTGACCTTGGCGAGCTGATCCCGCGCGCCGGCGGCGAGCGGCTGTTGCTGCGGCGTCAGGCCACTGTCGAGCAGCTGGCCGGTCAGACGGGCGGCATCGGCCGCCGGATCGACGAGCGCGGAAACGCGGCGGACGAACTGTTCGTGGGCCAGCACGTGCTCGCGCGCACTTTGGAGCGCGCGGCGGCGATCGTCGTAGTCGTCGGGCATCTCGATGATGAGAAATCGGCGCATGCCGATCGCGACCGCCGACGCCGCGAGCGCCAGCTCCCCTCCGGACGCGTCCGCCACGACGAACGGATCCGATCGAAGCCGGTTGCCGCGCGGCGCGTCCCAGAAGCGCTCGGCCTCCACCAGGAACGTGTCGAGGAACGGAAACGCGCGGGTGAGGGTCATCGGCTGGCCGTGCGCCGCTTCGCGAAAGAGGTGGCCGAACCAGGCCGGGGCCAACGTGCCGACGGCGAGCTGAAAGGCGCCACCCGGCTGACGCTCCAGCACGACGAGATCCAGCGCCGCCACGAGATCGCTGAACACGGGATCGATCACGATCGCAATCCTTGCATCGGGGTCAACTGACGAGCATCTCGTGTGTGAGCTTGGTGAACGCGTCTTCGACGCCCTCGCCGGTCTTCGCGCTGGTCTTCACGACCGACCACCCATGCTCGACCAGCTTCCACAGCGCGCGGTCGTCGATCTCCCACTGAGCGTCCAGGTCCGCTTTGTTGAGGACGAGCAAGAACGGCACCCGCCCGACCACCGACTCCGCGGTGCGTTGCAGCGTGCGCACCGTGTCGAGCGTCGCCGCGCGCGTCCCATCGGCCACCAGCAGGTATCCTGACGCGCCGCGCAGGTACGACTCCCGTACCGTCTGGAATTCGTCCTGCCCGTACATGTCCCACAGGAGCAGGTTCACCTCATCGGCGCCCACCTTCACCGTCTTCTTGTCGATCTTGACGCCGACCGTGGTGAGGTATTTGTCGGAGAAGATGCTGGTGACGAAGCGCGAGACGAGGCTGGTCTTCCCGACGGCGAATCCCCCGAGCAGGCAGATTTTCTTTTGCGTCATCGCGATGGTGCGCCCTCGCCGCGGCTGACCTCGGTGACGTGGAACGACACCCGACGGTTCCTTTGCTTCTCGGACTCGGCGCTCTGCGGGCTTGCGGCGTCACGGCTGCCGACGCCCGACGCCACCATCGTGACGCGATCGAATCGTTGCTGCGCCACGACTTCGAGCACGCGATCGGCACGCCGGCGGCTCAGCGGCAGGTTCATTTCCGGCGGGCCGTCGGAATCGGCTTGGCCTACGAGATCGATTCGGAATCGGCGGTCGCCGGCTTTCGCCAGGCCATCGAGCTCGCGCAGTCGCGCGAGCTGCTGGTCCAGCGCGCCCTCCCCTTCCGTCACGAAGGTCGTCGTGCCTTTGACGAAGAGGAGTGGGATGGTGTCGATGGTGTCGACCAGGGCGCGAATCGACGCGTCGATGGAACGCGACGCGTCGAACTGCGTCACGCCGGGCAATGCGCGCGCGACCCGTACGCTGTCACCGATCCACTCGGCCGGGGCCACGCCACTGGCCGAGAGCACAGTTCCGTCGAGCGACAGCGCGACGCCAGCGGGTGGCTGCAGCACCTGGTTCGCGCGCGCCAGCACGAATGCGGGATCGATCGCTTGATAGAGCTGCCATCGTCCTTCGACTTGCGATGGCTCGAGCTGGCTTGACGCCAGCAGGGACGCCGGGTCGCGTGCGAGAGGATCGCGAAGGCCGGTGAGGACGTACCTTCCGTCTCGCCGATCCGTGGAAACGACGACGATGCCGGGTTCGGCGCGGAGAGCCTGGAGGTAGGCATTCCAGCGCGATCGCGCCTGCCAGGCAAAAAACATCCAGAGGGCTGCCGCCAGGACCAACGCGCCAGCGAGGACCCAGACGAATGGCTTGCGCTTCTGCGGCTCGCGTCGATACTGCGACTGCAGGCATTCTTCGAGAAGCGGCCGCGCCCGCTCGAAACGAGCCGCGTCGCCATCGAACATCTTGAGCTCGTCGGCGAAATGCGCATGCAGGCTTTCGAGTGTTTCCTGAAGCTTCGCGCGCAGGCCGGGTGGCGCCGTGCCGCGAATGACGGCCGCGAGGATCGCATGCGGCCCCTGCTCGATCCAGACGGAGAGCTCGCCGACCTGCAGCGTGTCGAGCGACTCCCCTTCAGGAACCCGGAAAGAGTCCTCGACGAAATCGCGAATCGCCGTCAGCATGCCGGACACCAGGTCGGCGTCCTGCACCGACGCGGGCCCCGACTTGACGTGCTGCAACAGCAGCCCCGTCTTGCGATGAATCAGGAACACCTGCTCGACTCGATAGAGCAGCGTGTTGAGCAGGACGATCTCCGCGAACGACTTGCCCGTGCGAGCCGCCGTGATCCGCCATTTGATCGATCTCACCGACAGGCTGTGCTCGAGCGTGCGGTTGACCGATTCCAGCATCCCGCTCAACGTCGCCGCGATGGCCTTGCGGATCGCCGGCATGATCGCGGGAAACAGCGCATCGGCGAGCTGCCTCGGATCGCGGCGGACGAGCGACGCAATCCCTTCCTCGATGGCCGGTGCCAGCGCCCGTTTGAGCTGGGGATCGTTGTTGCGGAGCTGAACAGCCTGAGGGAGGACCTGACTGACCTCGCGCGCCTGCGTTCCTGGATCGTCGAGACGGGTCTGGAGCGCACGCAGCTGCCGTTGCTCTGGGCCGACGAGCAGCGAGCGCAGTTCGGCGAACCGCCCTGACGGGTTTTCACCGCCGCCGGGCGCCGAATCGCCCGATCGGACAATCGCCGGCTTAGCCACCCGCCTCCCCCGGAGACGTGATCCGGAGATCGTCGTTGAGCCGCATCGCCATCTCGGTCAACAGGGCCGCGAGGGCCGAGCGATCGGCCTTGTCGGCCTTCAACTCCTGGGCCTCGCGGGCAAGCTTCGCCAGCACCTCGTCGGCGCGCTGACGGATGTCGTCGCCCAGCTGCTGACGCTGATCGTGAAGCTGCTGGCGCAGATCGCGCTGGCTCTTGGCGATCAGATCGTCGAGCTGGCTCGTTCGCCGCTCGAATCCCTGAGCGGCCTCCTTGAGATCGCGCGTCAGATCCTGAGCGGCGCGCGAACGCTCCTGCTGCTCCGTCTGCAGCCGATCGCTCAGCGACTCGACTTCCGCCTTGATGAACTGCTCGAGCGTCGAGAGGCGCTTCTTCACCTCGTCGCGAAGATCGGTCGTCTCCTTCGCGAGGCGCTCCTCGAGGCGCGCAAATTTGCGATCGTAGTCGCGCATCTGGCCGCCGAACAGGAGATCGCGCACCTTCTCGAGGCTCGCGCCGCCGCCGCTGTCCTGCTCGGACGCAGCCGCCGCCGCGGCCGCTGTGTGTTGTTCGCTCGTGGTGGTCACGGCTGCCTTCCTTGTGCTGATGGCGCCCGAAGGCCCGCATTGTTGATGGAAGCGCCTTGTCGTGTGAAAGGGGCCTGAGCGTACCACACGCCCAGTATGGGAACAAGCCACGGAGGGCCACCCTGAAAGGCGCGAACCAGGCATTGGAACGCGCCTGACGGGTGGGCAGTGTCAGGCTCTCGGCCGCATGAACGCTTCAGCCTCCTGTATCCAGGTTTGGCCGCTGGCCGGGGGTGCGGCGGCGACTTTGTTCAACCATCCCCGAGCTTTGTTCGCGAGAAGGCGCCATTCGTCTCCGACTTCTCCGGCGTGTTGGTCCAGCCAGACGAGCGCGAGCGCCGTTGCCCACGCCCGGCGTTCCTCTCCACGACTGGATGCCCTGCCGAGCGCCGATTCGAGATCCGCGAGCCGGCGGTCCAGAATTGCGGCAAACTCGGGGGTGAGATCCCAGGAGCCGTCTGCGCGTTGCAAGGCGACGAGCCCATGCAGGCCTCGTGGTGCACGAACGGCAGGTGGCGGCGCGTTGGGAGCCAGCGGCCAACGCATCCGCAGCTTGCGGTCCAAGGACGGCGCGGATGCCGAGTCGGTCGGTGGAGCGCCAGAGCTGCCCAGGTGTGACAGCGCCGACACGGCGCGCCTGACAATCCCGGCCGGCATGCTATCGACGCCCAAGGTGAGCCCTCCCGCGTGCACGGACGCCATCCTCGACGCAACCACCATCGGAGCAGATTCCTCGAGTCCGCCCCACCCTGACGTCAGCGCGATGGGAATCCGGCGAAGCTGCACGTCGCCAACCACGGGCGTCTCTCGACGCTCGATCGCGATAAACGACGTTTCGCGCGAGACAATGCCGTACCGGACGCTGAGCGCGACGATCTCCTGCGCCACTCGATTCGCCTGTCGATCGCGCTGACGCGAACCACGAGCCATCGTCCACTCGGGGCTCTCCTCGAGCTCGCGGATGCGCAAACGTGCGGCGAGCGTAGCGACCGTCCGGCCACTGGTCGCGCGGACGGGATCGATGGGCACGTCGAAGACCACCGGCGCTGAGCCACGAGTCGCGTTCAACCTGACTGTTGCGGAACGGAGGTCCTTGACGAATCCGTAGAGCACGAGGCGATCGTGGGAAAAGATTGGCGGCACCTTCGCCGGAGCCTGCGTGACGGTCAAGCCATCCCAATCGACGGAGACGTGAGTCAGCGATGGCGACAACAACCGGCCAAATTGCCGGAGCACCTTCGTCTCGATACGTTCACCCGGATAAATGTGTTCGGCCACTCCGTCGCCGGCGCGGGCGACACCATTCACGAGATGGTGACTCGCGCCGGCACCGATACCGAACGTGAAAATGCGCGCGTCAGCTCGACGCGCTCGCGCCAGCGCGATGACGGCGTCGGTATTGGTCACTTCACCATCGGTGAGCAGCACGACGGCCCGGGGCAGCGTCCCGGGCGGTTGGTCGAGCACGAACGTCAGCACTGGCAGGATCTCCGTCCCGCCGAGGTCGGCCTGCATGTCGCGAACGTGCGCGCTGGCGGCGGCCAGGCTGTCGTCGTCGTAGGGCCGAGGCTTCGGAAAGAGCGACTGGTACGTCGATCCGAAGCCGATGATGTTGAAGCAGCAGCCCGGGATCAGCGAGTGGAGACACAGCTGCAGCGCGTTGCGCACTTCCTCGATGGAGGTGCCCCCCATGGAACCCGAACGATCGACCACGAACAGAATCTCGCCGGGAACAGGAGCGTCGCCGAGCTGCGGCGCGAACCCCACGGCAATGGCGAGGTCGTCACCGTCGCGTTCGATCCACGCCTGCGGTACGTCGAGCCCCGTCGTCTCGACGGTGAGCACGAAGTCGCGGTCGAGCGGGGCCGAGCGCTGCGACAACGACACCGTCGCCTCGCAATCGTTCATCGTCACGCTGATCGGATGGGACGGCGACTCCAGCTTCGCAATCGTGCCCGGCATCCTCAGGCGGACCGACAAGTTCAAGCCATACGGGACGCGCCACTCGCGCGGCGGGTTCAGCGCCTCGGCGTCGCTGCGCCCGACGCCGCGTTGATCTTCGACGGGCGCGTAACGCGGTGAGACCGTCGTCGGAATGAGGAAGCGCAGTCCACGCTCTTCCACCGCGAGCTCGGTGACGTAGGTCACACGCAACAGGATTTCCTTGCCGGGCGGCAGATTGCCAACGCTCGCCTGGAAGACGTCCGGGCGTTCTTCGTCGAGCAGAAACGCACCGTCCCCGCGAGCCATCGCGTCGTCGTAATCCTTGAACGCCTCCTCGCGCTCTTTGACCTCGCCGATGACGAGGGTGCCATCGACGATCGCTTCGAAACCGCAGACCGCTGCGCCCTCGTCGAGCGGAAAGACGTAGACGGCCTCGATTGGCGTCGCTTCCTGATTCACGTAGCGCTGCGACACAACCACGCGCGCGCAGAAGCTGGTGAGCTCCGCATCGATTGCGACGCCGGTCAACGCAACTGGCGATTCACGCGTGGTGAACAATCCCGAACGGATCGCGGTTTTATCAAGCATCGGCATCCTCATCTGTGTCCGCGGCGACAAAGTGCTTCCGGCACCAGGCCGCGAGCTCCTCCAGCTTGCCAGGCGAGGGCAGACGGACGTTGCCTGCCACGTTCAACTCGACGCCAGGCGCGACGATGAGCCGCCGCCACAGCGAGCGCGACAACGGTTCGGGAGCGGTCTGAGCGAGCGGCTGCAACGTGCGTCGCTGCAATCGTTGCGTAATCTCCTTCCGGATCTCGTCGAGTGTGCGGCCGGCCTCCTGCAACGCCTTCACTCTGAGCAGCTGATTGAGATGCTCGGGGCCATAGTGGTTCCCGCGGCCCACGCCGTGCGGAGCAGGCAGCAGACCCTCCTGCACGTAGTACCGGACCGTACGGCGCGAGACGCCACCGAGGTCGGCGAGGTCGCCGATCGCGTAGAGCGGAGCGTCAGCCACAACCAGGTTATACGACAGTTAGTGTCACATTGTCTACTGTCATATTAATTCCGGTCTGCCGCAGGGACGAGGAGGCTGCCCGACGCTTTACACCGGTGAAGTGCAGAGCTAGCATGTCGTCTCTCGATGATTTTTCGCAGCCCGTATCAGGCGGTGGAGATTCCGCCCCTGTCGGTCGTGGATTTCGTGATGAGCCGCGCGCGCGAGCGCGGCTCCAGGGCGGCGCTCGTCGACGCCGTCACGGGACGGCAGGTGACTTACGCCGGCCTGATCGACGACGTGGCCCGGGCGTCGGCCGGACTCGCCCGTCTCGGCCTGGCCAAAGGCGACGTGTGCGCGATTTTCAGCCCCAACGACGTCAACTACGTGATCGCTGTTCTCGCCGCGCTTTCGCTCGGAGCGATCGTTACGACCGCCAACCCGCTGTACACCGTTGACGAGCTCGCCTCGCAGCTGCGGGACGCGCACACACGATTCCTCTTCGCGTCACCAGCCGTGCAGGCCGTTGCGCTCGAGGCGGCTCGGCTCGCGGGCGTCGACCGCGTGATTGCGTTCGGTGAAATCGCCGGCGCAACCCCCTTCGACGAGTTGCTGACCGCGACGGAACCGGCCCCAAACGTGGCGATCGACCCGAACGCGATCGTCGTGATGCCGTACTCGAGCGGGACGACCGGACTGCCCAAGGGCGTGATGCTCAGCCACCGTAATCTCATTGCGAACATCCAGCAGGTGGACCATCTTCGCGATGGGGAGGACACGTTGATCTGCTTCCTCCCCTTCTTTCATATCTACGGGCTGGTCGTCGTGATGCTGCTCGGCTTGTGGCGCGGCGCCACGCTCGTCGTCATGCCGCGCTTCGATCTGGATCAGTACGTCACCCTCATCGAGCGTCACCGGGCGACGTTGCTCCACCTCGTACCGCCTGTCGCTCTGGCTCTCGCCAAGCATCCGGCGCTCGAGGGACGCGATTTCTCTTCGGTGCGAAAGATCTTTTCAGGAGCGGCTCCGCTTGGGTCCGCCGTCATCGAGTCCTGCACGACGCGACTTTGCTGCGATTTTCAACAGGGCTACGGGCTGACCGAAGCCAGCCCGGCGACCCACACGACGGTCGACGACAAGGCGCTCGACGGGTCCGTGGGCGTACCGCTTGCGAGCACCGAATGCTGCATCGTCGATATCGCGAGCGGCAGGCACCTTGGGGCTGGCGAAGGCGACGGCGAACTCTGGGTTCGAGGCCCGCAGGTGATGCTCGGTTATTTCAACCGTCCGGAAGCGACGCGGCAGACCATCGACGATGAGGGATGGCTGCACACGGGAGACATCGCGCGCGCCGACGAGCGCGGCCACTTTCACATCGTCGATCGGCTGAAGGAGCTGATCAAATACAAAGGGATGCAGATCGCGCCCGCGGAGCTGGAGGGGCTGCTCGTCTCGCATCCCGCCGTCGCGGACGCAGCCGTCATCCCCGTGCCCGATGACGAAGCCGGTGAGATCCCCAAGGCCTTCGTGGTACTCAAGGCCGGCACGACCACGGAGGAGCTCATGTCCTATGTGGCCGCGCGTGTCGCAAGCTTCAAGAAGATCCGGCGGATGGAAATCGTCGATCAGATCCCGAAGTCACCCTCCGGCAAAATCCTTCGGCGTGTTCTGCGAGACCGTGAACGGGCCGCGGCGCAGGGCACCTGAGCGGACGGTCTGCCCTACCGCGTGACGTGACGAAACCTGACGGGCACAGCGAACGATCCCTGACTGAAGGTCCCTGTCAGCTCGGTCGCATCGGTGTTCAGGGTTCCCGTGAACGATCCTCCGACGGCCTTGAATCTCACAGTCAGCGTCGATCCGGTTGGTTCGAAAGCGGACACCGGGATCATCAACCGTCTCTCGTCCCAAGTTCGTGAATCGATAAGGCGACGGCGCTCGTTCAAAAGTCCCGGCTCGCGATGTTCCTAGCGGCGCCGTAGAGCAGTGCGGCCGAGGCGCTTGCGCTCATCAGCAGCCCCAGCCACGGAACCGAGCCGGATCGGAAATAGGATTCGGCGCTCATTACTTCGAACACCCCGAAGCGCGGCGCACCGAACGCGAACTGCTCGCAGAATGCCAGCGTCACCGCGAGCGCGAGCGCGATCAACAGCGGACGCCACACGTCAGTGAAAACCGTGGACAACAGAAACGCCAGGCTGAAGAACACTCCGCACGCCACGAACGCACACACGCCGTGCACAAGCACGTCACCCACCGAGTAGCTCTGTCCGACGGCCGGCGAGACGAGAGGGATCACGAGCTGCGGCACGATAGAGAGGACCAACAGCTCTGCCAATCCCACGGCAACGCGGACGCCAACCAGACGATTCCGTGAGACCGGCATGGAGAGCGTGAACAGGACGGCGTCGCCCCGTTGCGACAGCAGTCCGCCGACTCCGAGGAGCACCGCGAACAGCGTGCCGAATTCCATGAGGTTCTGGCGGAACCACTGCGACCAGATGTAGCCGCGGTAGTCGCGCGAGAGCTCCGCTGCTTCTCGAATCCTCCGGCCGATCTCACCGCCGACGTCGACCGTCGCCGCGAGCGGCATCAGCGCAAGCACTCGCGGATACACCATGACGACGGCGATCGCGGACGCGACGAGCATCAGCAACCCGATGACGAACCGCCAGCGTGTCTCGAGCCAGGCCTTGTACCAGAGCATCATCTCAGTCCTCCACCGCCACGCTCTCGAGGAAGATCTCTTTCAGGGTGATCGGGACCACGTCGACCGTGGCCGGCTTCAGCGCGCGCGCCTCATCGAGAATCCGGTCGACACCGTTGCTGGAAAGGACGGCCAGGACGCGGCCGCGGCGACGGACGCGGACGATGCCCGGCGCGTGGAACGCCGGTGACGGCGCATCGCCGTCGAAGACGAGGTCGATGCGCCGGTAGCGATCGCGCAGCGCGTCGAGCGTTCCCGCGACGACGGTGCGGCCGTGATGCACGATCGCGACGCTGTCGGCGATCTGTTCGACTTCGGCAATCTGATGCGACGAGAACACCACGGTCAGGCCTTCCCCGGCGACGTGACTGACGAGCGTCTGGAGGACTTCTTCGGTCATAGCCGGGTCGAGTCCCGACGTCGGTTCGTCGAGGAGTAACAGTTCGGGGCCGCGGCAGAGCGCCAGGAGCAGCGTGAGCTTGGTCCGCATCCCTCGCGAGAGGGCTTTGATCTTTCGGTCCGGGGGCAACTCGAAGGACCGGAGGTATCGCGATTCGAGATCCCGCCGCCACCGTGGAAAGAACGACGCGGTGAAGCGAACGGTCTCGTCCACCGTCATGTAGTCGTAGAGATCCTTTTCCTCGCTGACGAACCCCGTGCGACGGCGGATGTCGACGCTCGCCTGGGCGTCGCTCGCGTCGAGCCCGAACACGCGCACCCGGCCGCTCGTCGGCCGCGTCATGCCGAGGAGGATCTTGATCGTGGTCGTCTTGCCGGCGCCATTCTTTCCAAGAAGGCCGTAAATGGATCCGGGGGGCACTTCGAGGTTCAGCCCTTGCAAAGCCTCGACGGTCGCATAGTGCTTTCGGAGGTCCGCCGCTTCGACGATCATCGCGTCAGCCATGTCGCGCTCCGGTCTTGTTCAACCCTGCCAGCTCCGCCTCGAACAACCGCCGGATCTCGTCGTCGGTCAGGCCGCGCTCGCGCAGGCGCTCGACCGTCGTCGCGACCACCGCCTGCCCCGCTCGCAGCGTGTCGGTGAGCTTCCTGGCCGGGCCGTTGGAAACGAAGGCGCCCGCGCCGTGACGCAACTCGACGATCCCTTCGTGCTCGAGCTCACGGTAGGCTTTGGCGACGGTGTTGGGATTGATCACCAGCTCCTCCGCGAGCGGCCTGATCCCCGGCAGTTGGTCGCCGGGACGGAGCGCCCCCGTCTCGATGGCGTGCTTCACCTGTTCCATGAGCTGCAGGTAGATCGGAGCGCCAAGCGACGGGTTCGTGCGGAAGAGCATCGGTAAACTGTACTACTGTTATAGCACAGTGTTACTGTTGGTGCAAGCACGCGTTTTCGGGCCGAAAACTCCGGTGTACGCACTCGGGAGCGAAGCCCCTGCCGACATTGCAGTCCGACGAACAGCAACGCCGATACGGATGTCGATCTGACGGGCGTACGGACGACTATGGGTAGGAGCAGGCATCCTGCTCTGGAAACCCTGGAGGGGTCAATGAAGTATCTGTGCTTGATCTATGCAGACGAGTCCGCGTGGATGAACATGTCGAAGACCGAGGCAGACTCGATGGTCTCCGAGTACATGGCTTTCACCGAGAGCATCAAGAAGAGCGGTCACTACATCGGCGGCAACCGCCTGCAGCCGATCGGCTCGGCGTCGACGGTACGCGTGCGGAATGGCCAGTTGTCCACGACGGATGGCCCGTTTGCCGAGACCAAAGAGCAACTCGGCGGCTACTACCTGATCGACGCTCGCGATTTGAACGATGCGATCCAGGTCGCGTCGAAGATTCCCGGCGCGCGCGTTGGCAGTATCGAGGTCCGGCCGATTGCCGAGTCGCATCTCTCGAAGACGGCGGGAAACTAAGTCCCTGCCTCAGATGCTCGAACGGACCCAACAGGTGCGGCAGACGGTCGAAGCCGTCTACCGCACCGAGTCACGGCGGGTGCTGGCGACGCTCATCCGCCTTCTCGGGGACTTCGACCTCGCCGAGGAGGCGGTGCACGACGCGTTCATCGCGGCTCTCGAGCGATGGTCTGCGGACGGGATGCCGGGAAACCCGCGCGCGTGGCTGGTCTCAACCGGTCGCTTCAAGGCCATCGATCGGCTCCGGGCCCGGGCGCGGTTCGACTCAGCGCTCCTGGAGTTTGCCGATCGCGTCGATGCCGCCAGCGCGCTCGAGCCTGATCCGCCCGGCGCTCTGGAGGATGACCGGCTGCGGCTGATCTTCACCTGCTGCCACCCCGCGTTGTCGCCGGACACCCAGGTCGCACTCACCCTGCGGACGGTGTGCGGCCTCACGACCGAGGAAATTGCGCACGCCTTCCTGACTTCTGCGCCGACGGTCGCGCAGCGCATCGTGCGCGCGAAGGCCAAGATCCGGGATGCGGGCATTCCGTACGAGGTTCCCTCGCCGGCCGAGCTCCTGCCCCGGCTCGACGTCGTCCTCCACGTGATCTACCTGGTGTTCAACGAAGGTTACTCCGCCTCATCCGGTCAGGCACTGACGCGCCAGACACTCGCCGGCGAGGCAATCCGGCTCGGAAGACTGCTCGTCGAACTCCTGCCGGAGCCCGAGGCGATCGGGCTTCTCGCGCTGATGCTGCTCCACGACTCCCGTACAGCGGCGCGGACGTCGGCGTCGGGCGAGCTCGTACTGCTCGAGGATCAGGACCGGTCTCTCTGGAACCGGGAGCAGATACTCGAAGGAACCAGGCTGGTCGAGCGCGCACTCGCGTCCCGGCGGCTCGGGCCGTACATGATCCAGGCGGCAATTGCCGCAGTCCACGCCGAGGCCCGCGACGCCGCCTCAACCGATTGGGCGCAGATTGTCGGGCTCTACGACGTGCTGATGCGAGTCGACCCCTCGCCGGTCATCGAGTTGAATCGCGCGGCCGCCATCGCCATGCGTGATGGCCCGCTGGCCGGGCTCGTGCTGGTCGAAGCCATCCTCGCACGCGGCGACCTCTCCGACTATCACCTCGCCCACTCGGGTCACGCCGACCTGTGCCGCCGCCTCGGTCGAACGGCCGACGCGCGGCGATCCTACCAGCGCGCGCTCGCCCTCACGCGTCAGGAACCGCAGCGACGGTTTCTCGAGCGGCGGCTCGGGGAGTTGGACGAGGCTTAGAGAAGTTCTCGAGTTCCCAGTTCGCCGTGAGTGAGAACCAAGAATCCGAGAACTGTGAACCTGTTGAACCGAGAACACCAGAACCGAGAACCCTGGAACCGAGAACCCTGGAACCAGTTCTATCTATCGCCCCAGCGCAGCCATGGGCGAAATCCGCGCCGCGCGGCGCGCGGGGATGTAGCTCGCCACCAGCGCCGCAAGACCAAGCACGATCGGTGCGATCGCGAAGGTCAGCGGATCGAGGCCGCGAACCTCGTAGAGAAGGCTCTGCACCGCGCCGGACGCGAGAGCAGCGCCCACGAGTCCAACCGCCATCCCTATCAGCGCCAGCTTCGCCCCTTCCCACACGACCATGCCGATGACCCGTGACGGCGAGGCCCCGACGGCGATGCGAACGCCGATCTCAGCGGTCCGCTGCGAGACGGCATAGGCCATCACCCCGTAGACGCCGATCGCGGCCAGCGCAACGGCCACTGCGCCGAAGATGATGAGCAACGTCATCTGAAAGCGCGGTTGCGCCACCGTGCCAGCCATCGCCGTTCGCATCGTCCGGATGTTGACGAGCGGCTGGTTGGGATCAATCTCGTGAAGGACGGCACGAACCGATGACGTGACCAGTTCGGGATCGTGAACGGTGCGGACGACGAGGACCGTGTTGAGATACATGCCGGCCAGAACGGGATCCGGAAACTGCCCGTACGGCACGAACATCTCGGCCTTCGACCCCGCGTCGAACGACTGCTTCACGTCTCCCACGACGCCGACGACTTCCATGGTTGGAAAATCGGGCGACGGTTCGGTGCCGAGCTGAATCCGCTGCCCCAGCGGATCGCGATCCGGAAAGTAGGTCCGCGCCATTGACTCATTGACCACGACAACGTGTGGCGATCCTTCGCGATCGCGATCGGTCAGCAATCGCCCGCGGCGCAGAGGGACCCCGAGCACACTGAGATACTCGGGCGTCGCCGCGCGGTAGCCGGCCATGGCGTAGTCGTCGGGTCCTTTCGGTGGATAGGCTGCGCGGTTGAAATGAATCGTCGCGCCCGCGCCGGCCATCGGCAGCATCGTCGTCACAGCAGCGCTCGATACGCCGGGCAATGCCTTGACCCTGACGAGGATGCGCTCGACGGTCGCGGTGCGCACGGCGCTATCACCGTAGACCTTCGGCGAGAGCGGAAGGTTCACGATCAAGAGATTCTCGGCGTTGAAGCCCGGCGAGACGCGCGTCAGCGTGGCAAAGCTCCGGAGCAGCAGACCCGCGCCGACCAGCAGCACCAGCGCGAGGCCGATTTCCGCGACGACGAGTACCGACCGCAAGCGGCGATGCCGACCGCTCCCGGATCCACCACGCCCTTCCTGATTCAGTGACTCGCGGATGTCCGTGCGGGTCGCCTGAAGCGCGGGGACAATCCCGAAGACGAGGCCCGTGAGGACGGAAAGTCCGAGACCGAAGAGCGCGACGTGCCAGTCCACGGCGACGTTCTGCGCTCGTGGCAGTCCCGGACCTGCCGCACTGGTCAGGAACGGCACGCTCCACGCCGCCAGAATCAGACCGGCGGCGCCGCCGATGCATGCCATCACGAGGCTTTCGACGACGAGCTGGCGAACGATGCGAAAGCGGCTTGCGCCGAGCGCGATGCGTACGGAGATTTCCTTCTGGCGATCGACGGCTCGAGCCAGCAGCAGATTGGCGACGTTCGCGCAGGCGATGAGCAGCACGAGGCCGACTGCACCGGTGAGCATGAGCAGCGCCGGCCTGACGTTCTGGACCACCTGATCCTGTGCGCGGGTGACGAGGACGCGCACGTTCCTGTTCGACTCGGGGAACTCTGATTCGAGCTGCTGCGCAAGGCTGTCCATTTCGACCCGGGCCTGTTCCAGCGAGACGCCGCTCCTGAGCCGAGCGACAGGAAAGATCCCGGGATGCCATCCTCGATCCTCGGGAAGGGTCGCTGCCCAGGGTCCGAACGGTACGTAGACGTCTGCGGGCTGAAACAACTCGAAAGATGGCGGAAGAATTCCGACGACGGTGTAGACGCGGTTGTCCAGTTGCAGCGTTCGTCCGACGGCCTCGATACCCGGGAAGCGGCGTTCGGCAAGACCGGCACTGACCAGTGCGACCGCTTCGGCTCCGGGACGATCGTCGGCGTCACCGAATCCGCGACCGTGCAGCGGCGTCACGCCGAGCAGGGGGAGGAGCGTCGCCGTCAGCATCTTGACCGGGACACGCTCCGGATCGCCTCCGCCCGTCAGCGTCATATTGGTCGGACGGAAGGCGGCAAACCCGGAGAACGACTTCGCGCGCTGGCGCCAGTCGTCGTAGTTGTAGCGCGTCACGGAAAGCGCCGCGAACTGACGCGTCCGCTCGTTGAGGACGACGACGTCTCGAGGATTGTCGTACGGGAGTGGCGCGAGCAGAACTGCACTCGACACCGTGAAGACCGCCGCGTTCGCCCCAATGCCCAGAGCCAGCGTCACCACTGCGACGATCGCGAATGCGGGACGGCGAATCAGATTTCGAAGACCGAGTCGAAGATCACCCATTGGAAGCAGTTTACTGTGCGCCGCCGCCGGTCCCGCGTTTTCGCTACAATGATCCAGCCTCAGTGCGCCGGTTTTTGCCCTTGGAGTGTCCGTGATTCTGCGCAGGTCTTTCTCGGTATCTGTCGTCCTGTTTCTGGTGGCGGCTGTCTCCGCGGGCTGCGGTGGCTCGCCCACCACGCCGACCGCCCCCTTCAGCCAGTCCGACGTTCGGGTCGGCACGGGTGCCTCGGCCGCGAGCGGCAACACGTTGTCGGTGAACTACACCGGATGGATCTACGACGCGTCCCAGCCTGAACAGAAGGGCGCAAAGTTCGAGTCGTCCATCGGCAGCACACCGCTGTCGTTCGTGCTCGGCGCGGGTCAGGTCATCCCGGGATGGGATCAGGGGATTCCCGGGATGCGCGTGGGCGGCCTGCGCCGTCTCGTCATTCCGCCCTCGCTGGCCTACGGTGGGACTCGGAATGGTCCAATCCCCCCGAACGCGACGCTGGTCTTCGAAGTCGAGCTGTTGTCGGTCGAGTAGAAGGAAGGGGCGGCGCCAAGATCGGCGCCCGCCAGGCCGCCGTCAGTAGATGTGGACGCGGACGCCGAATGTCAGCGCTATCACGTGATCGTCGATCAATCCTTCGCCTTCTCGTGCGTTGCCCTTGATCGCGATATACGACCCCTCGCCGTAGACCGCGAACCGCCGCGCGAGCCAGACCTCGAGGCCGCCTCCGAACATCAACCCCCAGCCTGAAGTCTCCAGCGACAGCGTCTGCGTGCCGCCCTTGGTCGTCTGCGTCACGCCGTCGACGACAACGGTCTGGGTGTCGATGGTCTCAGTCGTCTCGAGGGTCGCGCGATGATAGTCGGCGCCGATTTCCCCGTAGAGCCGCACCGGACCGACCGGCCCACCCACTTTGCCGACGACAGTGAACACGTCGGCATCGAGCGCGCTGTTGAACCGGAATCCGTCTCCGCTGCCATCCGCGGTCGGCTTCGACGGCTTGAGGTACGCCCCTTCCGCACCGATGTAAGGGCTCAACCAGTACGAGACTCCGGCGGTGTAGCCGAATCCCGATTCGTCGCGTGAACATTGGGTGACCGTTCCGCACGCGACGTTGCCGAACTCCGAGAACTTCGTGAAGGCACCTCCCCCGAACCCGATGATGCCCTTCGGTGCGGTCGCCCAGGCTCTCGGCGGCGCCAGACTGTAGGACCCTTGCCGCAGCAACACCGTGGGAATTGCCCCGCCTACATCCACGACGAGCGTGCTGATCGGCCTGACCAGGTACAGTCCTGAAATCTGATTCCGAGTACAACCGGAGTCCGGAGCCGCGGGTGACTGGCTGCGTTGGACGACGACCACTCGACGCAGCGTGTCGCAGGTATCTACATAGAGATACGCGTCCATGTCGCTCTTGGCCGTCCCGCCCGCGACAATGGTGGCGTCCCCATTGGCATTGACGACCGCCGTCCCGATCGTTTCCGCGTTCAGCACGAACTCGACGTTCGATCCCGCCGGCGCCTTCCGAACGATGAGTGTCTGCGCAGTCGCGACACCGACACCTACCACCACAATCAAAGCGGCCGCCAACGCGAGCGGCCGCCACGGATTCGTCATGCTCGCCCCTTCCGTGAAGACACTAGCTCCAGAATTATTGTTCAGAAGGGGGTGTGGATGGGAATGGCGCGCACAGACGTGCGCGCCCTGACCTACGTCTTTTTCTTGATCCCGAGCTCGTCGAGCTTCTTGATCATGACTTCGCCAGCCGTTGCCGTCGTCGGCGCCTTGTCGATGGCGAGGATCTTTCCGTCGCCGCCGATGTAGAACGTCCAGCGCATGGCGTATTGCTGATCGGGCGGCGCATTGAGGCGGATCACGCCGTAGGCCTTCGCCGTCTCCTTCGAGGGATCAGCCAGGATTGGGAAATCGGCTTCGTGTTCGGCCGCGAAGCGTTTGTTGGTGTCGGGATCGTCGACGCTCGCCATGAAATAGACGATGTCGTAGGTCTTGAGCAGTTCGCCACTCGCACGGAGGGATTTGCACTCGGCGGTTCAACCTCCGGTGAAGGCTTTCGGGAACCACGCCAGCACCACGGTCTTGCCCCTATAGTCCGACAGCTTGTGGACCTTGCCATCGGATCCCGGCAGCGAGAAATCCGGCGCCTGATCGCCGACGTTCAGGTTCGCCGAATACTGCGGGGGAGGAGCCTGACCCTGTGCCGACAGGATTGCCGCGCCAGTGCCGGCAATCGCAAGGACGGACAAGAGCTTCAGCATGATCGCTATCCTAGCATGGCAGCGCCGACGGGAAGGTCCGCCTGGTGCGCCGGCACGTCAGGAATGCGTCGGCACGGCAGCTCGAACGATCACAGGCGAAACAAGTAGCTGACCTTGAGGAAAAAGCCGTCCGTCGCCCGGCGGAGCGCGCGTGGATCGGTCGAGACGTCGCTGCCGAGGGTCGAGCCATACCCGGCGAAGATGACGGTTCCAGGATTCGGCTGATACGAGAAGAGCACGTCCTGACGAAGACTGCCACGTCGCGATCCGAGGGCTGGCGTCCACGTGCCGGTGGCTGGATCGACGAACACAATCGGCAGGTTTGTTCGCGAGTCGTCGCGCAGATCGTCCTGATACTGCGCATCGTACTCCCCGACCCATCTGAAGAAGATGGCGCGCGTCGCCTGGTACTCGACCTTCACACGGGGAATGCGGCGAATGGCGACGATGGAATCGTCGGTGCGCCGTTCGTACGACTGCAGCTGGTAGTTGCCGTCCAGCCGGAGTCGCTCCGTCGGCCGCCACTGGAGGCCTGCCGTCAGGAACGTGATGTTCGCCGACGCCCACTCGTAGAAATTCTCGTCGCGCCCCCAAATGCAGAAGACGTTGCCCGACAGCCCGTGGATACGCGGCGTGTTCAGGGTGACGACGTAGTCGAGGTTCGGCAGACTCGGTACACCGACGAATGGCTTCAGTGTGTCGCCATCGAGGAGCGCGTAGTCCTCATACAGTCGCTCGTCGTAGCCGTATGATTCCACCAGCACCGAGAATCCGGTCTGCCAGCCGCCGCGGAGCGTGAAGTTGTTGTTGAAATGAATCTTGCGATCCTGAGCGGGACCGGCGTTGACGAAGTCATCGTACTGCCATGTGCCCGAGGTCGAAATATCCCCGGTCCAGCGTTCAACGAGCGCACCGCGGTCACCGTACGCCGACAGCTGGTTCGTCAAGCCGACGTTGGCGACACCCGTCCGGCCGATGAACCCGCTTCCAGGGCGGAAGTCATCGTCCACCGCGGACGTCGAGAACCGGAAGCCGTAGCGGCGTCCCGCGCGATTGACGGTCGCGGACCACAGCGGCGCGGTGAGCGTCGTCCCGGCACGAGCGTCGCGGCTCATCGCGCCCTGCATATCGAGCGAGTAGATCTTCCGCCACACTATCCGCGAATCCAGACCGACGACGCGGTTCGACGCGTCACCCTCGACGCGATCCGTGTAGACGAGCCCTACGCGCGAGCTGGCACGGATATCGTGCTGCAACCGCACGATGTTGTAGACCGGATAGTCGTGCCCGCTCGCCGACTGCGCATCGTCGTCCACGGCCGAAAGCACGGCCACGCTCGCGCCGGATATCTTGCCGGTCAGCTTCGCAGCAACGACGGGATCGACTATCCGGCGGCTGTAGACGAGATTGTTGGGCGTTGAAAAGAACTCGATTCCGTCGAGGAAGAACGGGCGCTTCTCCGGATAGAAGAGCGCCTGCCTCGGATCGAACTGAAACTGACTGGCGTCCGATTCGACTTGCGAGAAGTCGGGGTTCACCGTGGCGTTCAACGTCAGATTCGGCGTCACACCCCAGCGAAGGTTACCGCCGAAGTCCGGAATGCCGGTGTCGTAGGCCCACCCGTCGACTGCGGGCTCGCCGTCGGTATGCGCCGTGACGAACGGATTGAGGTCCATCACCAGCCCGCGTCGCAGATCCGTCAGGCCGGTCAGCGACCCGGATTGCCCGAGGAAGGAAGACGCATTACGGCGCGCGGGAACCCAGCTGTCTTCGTGCCCAGAGCTCTGGACACGGCGGATGATGTGAATTCCCCACTGTTGATCCTTCGATGACTGATAGCGAAGGCTCTTGAAGGGAATCCGCAGCTCGACCTCGTAGCCGTAATCGGTCAGGCGGCCCTTCGACTCGAAGACGAAATCGGGGCTGAGATCGGGCGCCGCGCGCCCGGCCGTCAAACCACCGAAACCCGAGCCGCCACCGCTCGACGTTCGAACGCCCTCGACCAGCGCGCCGTCCGTCTGCACACCGAGAGGATTGACGCCGAACATCGTCGCCTGACGGCCGTCGTTGAATGTCGTGAGGTAGATCTGCACCCAATCGTCGGAATCGATGCGATCGCGATTGGCCAGCGTCGCACGTACGGATCCGGGTTCCGCGTGCGCCTTGATCCCGAAGTAGATGGCGGTCGGCGAATACCAGACGAGGACTTCGGTCGTGGCATCGGCTGGACGGCCGTCCGCAGGCGCGTACTGCGAGAAGCCTGTGAGCAGCGCCGCGGAAGTCCATGCGGGCTCGTCGAGCCGCCCGTCGATCGTAACGGTGGCTTCCTGCCGCGGGAGTAGTACCGTCGTGCTGTTCGCCAGACCGGAGTATGTCGCGCTCGTGCCGGCGACCGCCGACAGGAGCAACGCCGCGAGCACGTGCATGGGTGCAAGAAGATAGCACGGGGCGAGAGACGCTTTCGGCGTAGCGATGGCCGGAAAACCGGGTGGAATCGGTGACCTCGAACGATCCCGTCGTTCGCCCCGAACGTCGAGCTCCCGCTCACAGTTCTGTCAGCGACCCTCAGTTCTGTCTGTCCGGGCAACCATCGAGTGCCGGGGTTCTGAGAGTTGGCCTACATCTCTGCTGGTACAGGCCTTGCGGCGGCCCCAGCCGGCCTTTGGGCCAATGCAGGAGCAGTGGATGAATCAGTGTGCGCATTGCGCGCAGGAGATCCCGGATTCGGCGACGATCTGCGATTCGTGTCGCCTGACGGAGCTCGAGCGACTGTTCGACGAGGCGTCGCTGAAGGTAAGGGCAGCGCCTGCGGTTTCGCCCGAACCTGTCGCGCCACTCTCACCGGGGCCTGAGGTTGTTCCAACGGTCACCGGGCCTGCCGATGTCTTCCGGCACCCCGTGGTCGAGCCTGCAGCACCACTGGCGGATGAAATGCGTCCGGCATCTGCTGACGACGCTCTTCGTCCGCCGACGATCGACGAACTGCGACGACTGATTCCGACTGTGACGACGACGATTGCGCCGTCGGCCGGTAGCGATCGTTCGTCGGACCCCGCCGCGAGCAGCTCGTTGCCGGCCTTCGCGTCGAAGCACACGTGCATCGCTTCGGCGTCGTTGACCCGGATCTCCAGCCCGGCGAGCGTGTCGCCCCATTGGAACGCCGTGAACCCGGCGACACGCTGGGGCGCCAGCGCAAGCGTGAGCGTCGCGCCTTCGCGCTTGCCCACGGACGCCGCGGGGAGCATCGAGCGCAGGCGCTGCGCCGCCTCGTGGCTAAGCCGCAGCGCGACGGCCTCGCCGCCCCGCGGCCGGAACTCGATCTCGATGTCGCCGCCCGCGCCTCGGCGGACCGTGGTTTCGG
>DATAEK010000382.1:0-14236 GCA_036258055.1 Vicinamibacterales bacterium | reverse complement strand
CGCGGTCTCGACAACCGCGCGTATTACCGGCTGCTGGCGGACAACCCGCGCTATTACCTCGACTTCACCGGCTGCGGCAACACGCTCAACATGCAGAGCCCGCAGGTACTGCAGCTCATCATGGACAGCCTGCGCTACTGGGTGCTCGACATGCACGTGGACGGGTTCCGCTTCGATCTTGCCGCGACGCTGGCGCGCGAGCTGCACGACGTCGATCGTCTGTCGTCGTTCTTCGACTTGATTCAGCAGGACCCTGTGGTGAGCCAGGTGAAGCTCATCGCCGAGCCGTGGGACATTGGCGAAGGCGGCTACCAGGTTGGCAACTTCCCGCCGCGGTGGTCCGAGTGGAACGGCAAATACCGCGATACCGTCCGCGACTTCTGGCGCGGCACGGAACGGACGATCGCGGAATTCGCCTACCGGTTCACCGGCAGCTCGGATCTGTACCAGGGCACCGCGCGGCGTCCGTACGCCAGCATCAACTTCATCACGGCGCACGATGGGTTCACGCTGCGCGATTTCGTCTCCTACAACAACAAGCACAACGAGGCGAACGGCGAGGAGAACCGCGACGGCGAGAATGACAACCGATCGTGGAACTGCGGCGAAGAAGGGCCGAGCAGCAACCCAGAGGTGAACGCGCTGCGGGCGCGGCAGACGCGGAACTTCCTGGTCACGCTGATGTTCTCGCAGGGTGTGCCGATGCTGCTCGGTGGTGACGAGATCGGCCGCACCCAGCGGGGCAATAACAACGCCTACTGCCAGGACAACGAGATCTCCTGGTACGACTGGGCCAGCGCCGATCAAAGCCTGTTGCAGTTCACGCGACGCCTGATCCGGCTGCGACAGCGGCATCCCGTGTTTTGCCGGCGCCGCTGGTTCCACGGACGGCCGATTCATGGCTCCGAGGTCAAGGACATCGGGTGGTTCACGCCCGGCGGCGTCGAGATGTCGGACCAGGACTGGCAGGCGGGACTTGCCAAGTCGCTCGGGGTCTTCCTCAACGGCGACGCGATTCCGACGACGGACGAGCGCGGCGAACGGGTGCGGGATGAATCGTTCTACGTCATGTTCAACGCGCACAACGAACCCGTGGACTTCACGCTGCCGGACGGTATCTGGGGCCAACGCTGGAGCGAGATGCTCAAAACGAGCGAGAAGGGCGATCAGCTGTCCGAAGAAGCGCTCGGCTATGAGCTCGAGTCCGGCACCGTTGTGAGGATCGAAGCCTGGTCGCTCGTGCTCCTGCGCCGGCTGGCGTGATCATGGCGCGAGTCGGCATCCAGCGGCACTACGTGGACGCGCTAGGTACGCGCCACGAGGCGTCGGCGGCGACGCTGCGCGCGATTTCCCGGGCGATGAGCACCTCGCCCGCAGCGGAACGACCGGTCACGGATCGCGAGGTCGTTGTCGTCAAGGAAGGGCACGGCGGACAGGTCGGTCGCGCTGACGTTCGCCTCGAGGATGGCACGACGATCGCCGTAGACCGTACGCTGCCGCACGATCTTCCGTTGGGCTATCACGAGATCGTACCGCGGCGAGGGCCCTCGGCCCGGCTGATCGTGGCGCCGGCGGCCTGCTACCTTCCAGCCGAGTACAGGACCTGGGGTTGGGCGATTCAACTCTACGCCGCGCGCTCGCGACGAAGTTGGGGATTCGGCGACCTCTCGGATCTGCGCACGCTCGGACGCTGGGCCGCCGGGGCTGGCGCCGGGATCGCGCTGATCAATCCGCTGGCCGCTGCCGCCCCGCTCTTGCCACAGCAGCCGAGCCCGTACTTTCCATCCAGCCGGCGCTTTCGAAATCCGCTGTACCTGCATGTGGAGGACGTTCCAGGAGCCGGCGGCACTCCGGGTTTGTCGTCGCTCGCCGCGCGCGGACGCGCGTTGAACCGGGACCGGACGATCGATCGCGACGCGGTCTTCCGGCTCAAGATGCACGCGCTCGAGCGCATCTGGCCGCGCGTTCGCGGACGGCGCGATCCGGACTTCGATGCGTTCATTCGCGATCAGGATGACGGCCTGACGCAGTTCGCCAGGTTCTGCGCGCTTGCCGAACGCTTCGGCACTGGCTGGCACGGCTGGCCGAGCGACGTCCGTCATCCGGACAATCCCGCCGTGCGCCAGCTCACCAGCGATCCGGCCCTCGCGGACCGGATTCGTTTTCATCAGTGGCTGCAGTACGCGATCGATCGACAGCTCGCGCGCGCGTCCGCGGAGCTGCCCGTCATGCAGGACTTGCCGATCGGGTTCGACACCGATGGCGCCGATGCCTGGGCCTTCCAGGATGTGATCGCGCACGGGATCAGCGTCGGCGCACCACCCGACGAGTTCAACACTCGCGGGCAGGACTGGGGATTGCCACCGTTTGTTCCGCAGAAACTGCGTGCCGCCGGCTACGAGCCGTTCGTGCAGACCATCCGCGCGTGTCTCAGGCACGCAGGGGGTCTGCGCATCGATCACGTCATGGGCCTCTTTCGCCTGTACTGGATCCCAAGCGGCATGTCGCCCGCAGAGGGCACCTACGTGCGCCACCCGGCCGACGACCTCCTGGCGATTGTCGCGCTCGAGAGCCATCGCGCCCGCGCGGTCATCGTCGGCGAGGATTTGGGAACGGTCGAAGACGAGGTGCGGCGTGAGCTCAAGCAGCGCCGCATCCTGTCGTATCGCCTCGTCTGGTTCGAGAAGATGGCGCCGGCCCGCTTTCCGGCGCAGGCGTTGGCTGCCGTTACGACGCACGAGCTGCCGACGATTGCGGGACTGTGGTCCGGCGCCGATCTCGAGGCCCAGAGGCGACTCGAGCTGTCGCCCAACGAGGCCAGCCTGCGAGAGATCCGGGATCGCGTCGGTGAGCTGACGCGATCGACGCGCGCGCCGGTCGAGACCGCCATCGCCCGCGTTCACGAGGCGCTCGCCACTGCGCCATCCCGGATCCTGACCGCGACGCTGGACGATGCGATGGCGGTGAAGGAGCGGCCGAACATGCCCGCCACGACTACCGAGTGGCCGAACTGGTGCCTCGCGCTGCCGCAGCCGATCGAGACGCTGGCGAAGAACCCGCTGGCGCGGCGCATCGCGGCCGCGCTTTCCCGACGCCGACCGTCGAACCCGGCCAGCAGACCACGCCGCAGCCAAGAGGGAAAGATGCAAATCTGAGAAGTTCCGCGCTCTCGCTCGATAGCGACGAGAATCGTCTGGAATCGCTGGCCAATCAGCGCAAATCCGTCCTAAAGTGTATTGATGCGCCGATGCCTGACGGCACTTCTGATCGTCGTGGCCTGTGCCTCGAGCGACGTCGCAGGACGGTCGCGCGCGGTCGTCACGGTCTCGGCGGCGATCAGCCTGACCGACGTTCTGCAGGAAATCGGCAAGGCGTTTCAGGCCACCACGGGCATCGAGGTCCGCTTCAACTTCGCGGGATCGAATGTGCTCGCGCGCCAGATCATCGACGGGGCGCCGGCCGACGTGTTCGTGAGCGCCGACGAAGCCCAGATGCGGCTGGCCGAATCGGCCGGCGCGATCGCCTCCGACACGAAGGTGGATCTCATCGGAAACCGGCTGGCGGTCGTCATGGCGCGCGAGATGCAGCCGCCGGTCGACGTCAAGGATTTGCTCAGGCCTGAGGTGAAGCGAATCGCGATCGCCGATCCAGAAGCCGTGCCTGCCGGCGTCTACGCCCGCCGATACCTCCAGACGATCGGACTCTGGGAGCAGTTGCGAGCCAAGGTCGTGCCGGTGGCCAACGTGCGGGCCGCGCTGACGGCGGCCGACACTGGCAGCGCACAGGCCGCCATCGTGTACGAGTCGGATGCGTCGGTGGCCAGATCGGTGAAGCTGGCGCTCGTCATTTCCGACGCGAACGCGCCGCGAATCCTGTACCCGGCCGCCGTCACGAAGGCCTCGCGGAACGCTGCAGGCGCCCGGCAGTTCGTGACGTTCCTGCGCGGCCGCATCGCGAGCGATCTCTTCCGCAAGTACAAGTTCATCCCGCTCGCAGAGAATCCGTAGCCGATGACGCCCGAGCTCTGGCAGGTCACGCTCTTCACCATCGCCGCAGCGCTCGGCGCAACCGCGTTGATGCTGGCGCCGGGGCTGTGCATTGCCTGGCTGCTGGCGAGGTCCCGCATGCCCGGGCGCGTGTTCCTCGAGACCATCGTGTCGCTCCCGCTCGTCATGCCACCGGTCGCGACCGGGCTGATCCTGCTGATGCTGTGCTCGCCGCGTGGGTTGATCGGCCGCGCGCTGGCGACGATGGGCATCGAAGTTGTTTTCACCTGGAAGGCGGTTGTCCTGGCGATGACGGTGATGGGGCTGCCGCTCTTCGTCCGCGCCGCGCGTGCCGGATTCGAGCAGGTCGATCGGCGGTACGAGCGCGTCGCGGCGACACTCGGTGCGCCGCCGCTGCGCGTCTTCGTCACCATCACGCTGCCGCTGGCATTCCCGGCGGTGCTGGCCGGGGCGGTCCTGGGATTTGCCCGTGCGCTTGGAGAGTTCGGCGCCACGATCATGATCGCGGGCAGCATCCCGGGCGCAACGCGCACCCTGGCCGTCGCCATCTACTCCTTTGCCGAGACCGGTCGCGATCGGGAAGCAGGCGTCATGGTGATTGTGTCCGCGGCGATTGCCTTTGCCGCACTCTGGGCGTCGAACCGGCTCGCCGCGAAGGCTGGCTTCCGCACGTGATTCTGCTGGACTTCGTCCTCGAGCAAGGGGAATTCGAGCTCGAGCTGCACGAGCGGCTGGCCGGCCGCGTCACGGCGCTCTTCGGGCCATCTGGATCGGGAAAGACGACCACACTCGACGCCATTGCGGGATTGCGCACGCCGGCAGCCGGCGAGATCCGGGTCGGGGACCGCACCCTCTTCGCGCGGGGCCGAGCCATCGATCTCGCGAGCCACGAGCGCCACGTCGGCTACGTGACCCAGGACGTCGCCTTGTTTCCGCACATGCACGTGCGCCGCAACGTGCTCTACGGCCGTCGTCGCGGGCAGAAGCTCGAGCTCGACGTCGTCGCGCGCATGCTCGAGATCGCGCCGCTGCTCGATCGGCCCGTCGCCCGACTCTCGGGCGGCGAGCGCCAGCGGGTCGCGCTCGCGCGCGCGCTGATGTCCGCGCCAGAATTGCTCCTGCTCGACGAGCCACTGAACGCCATCGATCTCGAGCTGAGGCGCCGGATCCTGCCGTACCTCGAGCGCGTCCGCGACGAGCTGGCGGTGCCAATTCTCTACGTCACGCACGATCGTGACGAGGTGCGGCAGCTCGCGGATCATGTCGTCGTGCTGGAGAAGGGAAAGGTGGTGAGCTCGGGCGCTGGGTTGCCTTGACGGGCTCGAGGTGGCTCATTTCTCAATTTGTGTCTGGGGCCCCACCCCCAGACACCTGCCAGCGCTCGCTGTGCTCGCGCCGCTGGCCAGAGGCCTCGAGGTGGAACTTGTGGCGACTGTGTCCTACTATGTGCCTCCTGGAGGATCGAATGAGAGCCAACCGGCGCCGGCTGCTCCTGACCGTCGCGTTCACCGCGGTGCTGCCGCTCATCGGCCCGGCTGCGCAGATGCAGCAGCAGGCGGCCGCGACGGCGAAGCGTCCCATCGAGCTGGAAGACATCATCGCGTGGAAGACCATCGGCGCGAGTGCCGTCTCGAACGACGGGCAGTGGTTCGGCTATCGTCTCGCGCCCGGCGAAGGGGATGCGCAGGTCGTCATCAAACGGGTGCGTGGCGACAAGGAGCTCAAGTTCGACATCGGCGATCCGCAGGCCGCCTCGGTTGGCGCCCCCCCTCCTCCTCCCGGAGGACCTCCCGCCGCGCCGTCATCGACGCTCGATTTCAGCGAGGATTCGAAGTGGGTGGCGTTCACGACGTACCCGACGCACCGGGACGCCCAACGCCTGCGCCGCTTGCGCCGGCCGCTCCAGAATGGCGTGACGATTGTGAACCTCGCGACGGGCGAGAAGCACGAGTATCCGAAGATCCGGCGGTTTGCGTTCTCGGGCGACGCGGCGACGTGGATTGCGCTGCAGCGATATCCAGCGCAGACGACGCCGCCGCCGGTGGGAACAGGCCAGGCCGGTGGCCAGCCAGGCGCAGCGGCGGGAGCCGGAGCGGCAGGCGCGGCGAGCGATCGCCCGCGCGGCACCGATCTCATCCTGCGCGAGCTCGCCACGAATCAGGAGCTCAACGTCGGCAACGTCGCCGACTTCAGCTTCTCGCGTGACGGCCGGTCGCTCGCGTGGACGATCGATGCGCAGGACAAAATCGGGAACGGCATCCAGGTTCGCGATATGACGCGCGGGACCGTCTCGGTACTCGACAGCGGCGCGGCGTCGTACGAACGCCCGTCGTGGACGGAGAAAGGCGACGGTCTGGCGGTGCTGAAGGGCACCGAAGACAAGAGCTACCGCGACAAGATGTACTCCGTTGTCGCCTTCACGAGCGTGATGACCACCTCGCCTCAGAAGTCGACGTACGACCCGGCCGGGGACAAGTCGTTCCCGACGGGCATGACGATCAGCCCAAACCGCGATCCCGGCTGGACCGAGGACCTGCAGGCGATCACCTTCGGCATTCACACGCCGAGACGGAAGGACACCCAGGCTGATGCCGCCGCGGACGCAGACAATCCGCCTCCGGCGCGTGAGGCCGACGACCAGCGCGGCAGCGCCAACAGCGACAACGCCAACGCGGATGAGAAAGTCGATCTCGTCCTCTGGCACTGGCAGGACAGGCGGCTTCAGTCGCAGCAGGAGGTCCAGGAGTCGCGCGATCGCAACTTCAGCTACCTCGCCGAGTACCGCGTGCAGCCGAAGAAGTTCATCCGGCTGGCGGATGAGGATCTGCGGACCGTCAACGTCGCGCCGAAAGAACGCTATGCGGTTGGATTCGACGACCGTGAATACGAGCTCATCGGAAACCTCGATGGCCGCCGCTATCAAGACGTCTACGTGATCGACATGGCGACCGGCGAGCGCAAGCTCGCTGCCAAGCGTGTCCGCTGGTACAACGGTCCATCACCGGACGGCACGGCGCTCATGTTCTTCGAGGATGGCAACTACCAACTCTACACGATGGACAGCGGGCAGATCCGCAACGTGACGCAGACCGCCCCGATCTCGTTCGTCAACACCGAAGACGATCACAACGTTGTCAAACCGCCCACGCAGTTCATCGGGTGGGCGAAGGGCAGCAAGGCCGTGCTGCTCCAGGACAACTGGGATGTGTGGGAAGTGCCGGTCGCTGGCGGCGCGCCGGTCAATCTGACGGTCAACGGACGCAAGGACTCGATCCGGTACCAACGGCGCTTCGCGCTCGAGCCGCCGGAGGTTCGCGACGAGGGCATCGATCTCAGCAAGCCGCTCTACTTCCAGGCGTACAGCGAGTGGACCAAGAAAGGCGGCATCGCCCGCATCGACCCGACGAAGCCCGGCGTGCAGCTGGTGACGTGGGGTGATGCCGCGTTTACCCGGCTGACGAAGGCGAAAGGCGCCGACGTCTTCGTCTACACGCGGGAAACGTCGCTCGAGCCGGGCGACTACTACGCCACCGATGCCGCATTCGGGCAGGGCGCGCGCCTCACCGATCTGCGGCCGGTGATGGCGCCCTTCACGTGGTCGGCTGGCGTTCAGCTCGTCAACTACACGAGCGATAAGGGGGACAAGCTGCAGGCCGCGCTCTTCCTGCCCGCGAACTACGAGAAGGGCAAGGCGTACCCGACGGTGGTCAACTTCTACGAGCGCATGTCGAACACCGCGAACCAGTTCGCGACACCGTCGGCGAACGGGTTCAATCGCTCGGTGTACACGAGTAACGGCTACGCGGTGCTCGTGCCCGACATCGCGTATCGCGTCAACGATCCGGGCATGTCAGCAGTCTGGTGCATGGTCCCGGCCGTCAAGGCGGCGATCGCCACGGGCATCGTCGATCCGCGCAAGATCGGCATCACCGGCCACTCGTGGGGCGGATATCAGACGGCGTTCCTCGTGACGCAGACCGACATCTTTGCCGCCGCGGTCGCCGGTGCGCCATTGACCGACATGGTCAGCATGTACAGCCTGATCTACAAGAACACCGGCGGCGGCAACGGCGCGATCTTCGAGAGCAGCCAGGGGCGGTTCAAGGGCGGCTTCTGGGACAACTGGGACGCGTACTATCGCAACTCGCCGGTCTTCTTCGCGAAGAACGTGAAGACGCCGCTCATGATCCTGCACAACGACAAGGACGGCGCGGTCGACTTCACGCAGGGCGTCGAGTACTTCAACACGCTCAGGCGGCTGCAGAAGCCGGTCATCATGCTCGAGTACACCGGTGAGAACCACGGGCTGCGAAAGCCCTCGAACCAGCGCGATTACACGGTCCGCATGATGGAGTTTTTCGATCACCACCTCAAGGGCGCGCCCGCGCCAGACTGGATGATCAAGGGTGTGCCGCGTTTGCAGATGGAAGAGCACCTGAAGGAGCGCGCGAAGCCGAAGACGCCGCCGAAGAAGATCACGACGACAGCTGATCGCGAGAAGTAGGAACCGGCGTGCTCGCCTGTAGCCCGAGACCAGCGGAGCCGCTTCCGACTCGAGCCCGTCGACACACTGTCGGTCGATCGCGGCGGCGGGCCCGGCCGTCGATTGAGGCCCCGCGCCGGCGCGGTTGCGGTCGTCTCAGGCCTCCCGCTTCGCCGCGCGGAAAAACGGCCCCTCCGCGGCTGCCCTGACGATCCGGCGTCGGCTTGGATCGTCAGAACGACAGCCGGAATCAGGGTCAACCGCGAGCTGATCACCACGCCGTCGGCGAATCAGCGCCGCCGCCGCTCGGGACCGCTTCGGGACCGTTTTAGTTTCTTCGTTGATCGCGCGGCTCAAGGTCGGCCCGATCCGACCGCAACCGCTCCGGCGGAGTCCGAGCGCGTTCAGACGGTGTCTCTCGCGCGACGGCGGGCCCGGATGGCGGACGACGTTGGAGCACGCCGCATCGCTGCGAAGCCGGAACGCGTGCGGAGCGATTCCTCGCGCCGACTTCCCACCCTGTGATCGCGTAGCACTGAACACATCCGGCGCATCAGTGCGCCTGGCAGATGTCGCCCTGAACAGCCCCTAGTCGGCGCGGCAGCGAGAGAGTCCGAGCGCCGCACGCGTTCCCGGCGTGCGGAAGGCGGCGGCCGACGGCCGGGCCCGCCGCCGCGCGAGTGAACAGAACCGCACGACCGCAACCGCTCCGGCACCGTCTGTGGGGCTGCCGTCGGCTAGAACCCGCCCGCGCTCCGGAATCGCGGATTGACGATGTTGTTGTAGATCGAGCCGAAGGAGTAGCTGATCCCGAAGCTGATGTCGTACTGGTAACTCGTTGCGAGCTCGCGCTGGCGGTTTAGACGGATACCAACGCGGGATGGCTGGCGATCCGCCACTCGCTGATGCATGAGCGACCCAATGGTCTCAGGCGTTCACTGACCGCCGCGTCCCCCGCGGCGCTCCGGCTGTGGCTGGTCGTCGATGGTCACGGGACGACCATCGACGAATGCGTGCTTCACGCGCGTCTTGTCCTCGAAGAGATCTCCGTCGGTGACGATCACGTTCGCGATCTTTCCCTTCTCGAGTGAGCCCAGTCGAGATGATGCGCCGGCAATCTTCGCAGCGTCGATCGTCAGCGCCCGGATCGCCGCATCCGCCGGCAACCCGTCCTTCACCGCGCGCGCGGCGTTTCTCAGGAAGTCCCGCGGCTCGCGAAGGCCCGCCGAGGCGAATGCGAACGGCACGCCGGCTTTCTCGAGCGCCGCCGGACTCTTCGCGGCCTGCGCGCGCAAGCGCAGCTCGCGAACCGGCTCATCGGCGTCGGGGGGCAGGATCCGCGAGCGAGCGGGGAAGTTCAGGCTGTAGATGACCCGCGCATTTCGCGCCTTCAGTTCGGTGGCGACCTGATCGGACTCGTGTCCGCCGGTGATGATCGGATCGAGCTTGAACTCCTGGGCCATCGCGAGCGCGCGGCGGATCTCACGCGCCAGGCCGGCCTCGAAGGCGACCGGCAATCGCCCGGCCAGCGCCGGTTGCAACGCGTCGAGCGACTTGTCGTAGACCGGACGGCTGACGCCGGTTTTCAAGCGGTCGTAGCGCTGCTCCTCGAGCTGCTGATGCTGCGCGTCGAGAAAGCTCTGGCGCACGAACGCAATCGCGCCGAGCAGCGACACCGGATATCCATCCCCGCGGACGTTGTCGGCGAATTGGACGTGGAGTGCCACGGGCGTGCGAACGATCTGGAGGCCTCGTCGCGGATCCGCAACCGACCCGATCTGCGGCTCGTCGGCCGGCGAGGCGACGTTGACCAGCGCGCTCTGGCCTTTGACAATCACGCCCGGAGGCGTGGCGAGCACGGTGGTCACGCCTGTTGACACGAGGCGCGAGAGCTCCGGCGCGTCTGGCCGCATGTGATCGGCCGCCTCGAGCTCGGGCCGGAAGATCACGCTGCGCTTCCATCGCTCAGCGTCCTCGGTCGTGCGCAGGGTGTCCGGCTGATTGAGCGGCACCTGCACGTCGAGCCCCGCCGTGTTCCCCATATCGATGAGGCCCGGGTAGACGGTCATGCTGGTGCCGTCGATGACCATTGCGTCTGCCGGCGGCTGCACTCCCGCCCCGACCGCATCGATGAGCCCGTTACGAATGACGATCGTGCCCGACGCGATCGGCGCGCCAACAGCCGTGACCAGCCGCGCCCCGCGAATCGCGTAAATGTGCGGGGCGTCGGCACTGGCGACGACTCCAAACGCCACAGCAATGGCGACGCAGGACACCGCCGGTCGAGTAAGGCTGATCATGGGGAGCTACTCCAATACTTGCCAATTGTCCGTGCCTGGGTGCCTGGGTGCCGAAGGTGCTAGGGTGCCGAGGGTGCTATGGGTGCCACGGTGCGAGGGTGCGATGGTGCCGTGCCACGCCGTACGACCACAACCTGCTGAACATTGCACACGGTCACGGTTGCACCCCGGCACCCTGGCACCCCGGCACCCCGGCACCCCGGCACCCTAGCACCCATAGCACCTTAAGCACCCTCGCACCTTAGGCACCATAGGCACCCAGGCACCGACTACTGTCTAGCCAGGTATTTCTGATACAGCGCGTAATGCTTGTTCCCCATCTCCACGTCCTTGCCCTCGATCAGAACGTGCGTGATCTCCGTCCGGATCTCGAGGGGATCGCCCTTCGCGATGAACAGGTTCGCATCCTTGCCGGCCTCGAGGCTGCCGACGCGATCGGCGACGCCGAGGATCTCCGCGGCGTTGATCGTCAGCGCTTTGAGCGCGTCATCGCCGCTCATGCCCCACGCGACCGACATCGCGGCGTTGTAGGGGACAAGGCGCACGTTGTTCGTGTCACCGGTCGAGAACGCGACCTTCACCCCGGCCTGCGCGAGCTCGCCGGCGAGCTGATAAGTCGCGGCGTGAAACATGTCCTCGCGTGACGGCAGGGTCAGCGTGTTGGACAGAATTACGGGGATGTTCTTCTCCTTGAGCAATGGCGCCACGAGCCCCGCCTCCGTACCCCCGCTGATCACGATGTTCACTTTCGCGCGATCGGCGAAAGCGATGGCGTCCCTGATTTCCTGCTCGCGGCTCGCCGTCGCGATGAGCGGAAGCCTGCGCTCGACGACGGGCACGAGTGCTTCGAGCGTCCAGTCGACCGTTTTGTCCTTGCCCGCTTTCGCGTAAGCGCGCGCCTGATCGAAGAGCCGGATGATGTCGTCGAGCTTCTTGTCACGCTCGCGTTTCAGATCGTCGTACGTCCGGTCCTGAGCCTGACCGCCGCGTCCGCCGCCACCACCACCGCCGCCGCGCCCGCCACCGCCGCCGACCGCAGGGAAGTTGAACTCGATTCCCGCATTGGCGCGCAGTGTCGCTTCTTCCCACGTCCAACCGTCGAGGTTCATGACCGCCACCTCGCCGCCGAACGTGCCGCCGCCAGGGACCACGGCCACCGTCGTCACGCCGTTCGCGCGGGCGACTGGAATCGCGTCGCTCTCTGCGTGGTACGCCACGCGAGTCCGGAGCTGTGGATTGATGTCCAGCATCTCGTTCACGTCGTCGAAGCCGCGCGGCCCCGGTTCCGAAAGGCCGATCGTGGTTCGCGCGTTGAGGAAGCCGGGATACACGTGCGCACCGGCGGCGTCGATGACGTTCGCGCCTGCCGGCACCTGGATGTTGGCGCCGACCGCCTCGATCTTCCCGCCGCGCACGACGATCGTGCCTCGCTCGATGACCGGCCGCGTCACTGGATGGATCGTCGCGTTCGTGATGGCCAGCACCGCGGCTCCGGGTTGAGCGCCGGCGCGTGCCGGCGGTGACGGCGGCATCTGTCCCGACGTGGCAGTCGGCTGCTGCCGATCGTCTTCGACGCGCGGTCCGCCATTCGACCCGGACGGCTCGGTGGCAATCTTCGGCCGCTCCTGCGGATCAGCGGTAGGCGTGCGAGTCACAGCGCGCTCAGCCGCCGCGAGGTCGGATTTCTCCTTTTTCAACTCGGTGAGCCGGCGCTCTTCGGCCTTGCGGTCGTAGTAGACCGTTCCGTCGATGTAGACCTGCTCCGCGATGGCGTACGAACTGAGCGGATGATGGTTCCAGACGACGACGTCGGCGTCCTTGCCGGCCTCGAGGGAGCCGACGCGGTTGTCGATGCGGAGCTGCTTGGCGGGATTGATCGTCACCAGGGCGATGGCCTCGTCTTCGGTCAGGCCGCCCCACTTCATCGACTTGGCCGCTTCGGTGTTCAGCCGACGCGCATGCTCTGCGCTGTCCGAATTCACCGAGACGACGACACCCTTCTTCACCATGATCGCGGCGTTGTACGGGATCGCGTCGACCGCTTCGATCTTGTAGCCCCACCAGTCGGAGAACGTGGACGCGCCGGCGCCATGCGCGGCGATCTCCTTCGCCACCTTGTAGCCTTCGAGCACGTGCTGGAACGTCGCGATTTTGAAGCCCATCTCGTCGGCCAGACGGATGAGCATCAGGATCTCGTCCGCGCGATAGCTGTGCGCGTGCACCAGCCGCTTGCCTTCCAGGATCTCGACGAGCGGTTCGAGCTGCAGGTCACGTCGCGGCGGCAGCACGTCCTGGCCGGCGGCTTTCGCGGCCTCGTAGTCCTTCCACGCTTTCTGATAAGCCTTCGCGCGCGTGAACGCATCGCGGATGACGAACTCGGTCCCCATGCGCGTGATCGGATATCGGCGCGGTCCCGTCTGTCCGAACTGACGCATGTCCTTCGGGTTCTCGCCCAAGGCGAACTTGATCCCCGGCATCGCGCCCTCGAAGATCAAATCCTCCGCGCGCGTCTTTCCCCAGCGCAGTTTGATCACGACGTTCTTGCCGCCGATGGGATTGGCGCTGCCGTGGAGGATGTTCGCGGTCGTGAGGCCGCCGCCGAGGTCGCGGTAGATGTTGATGTCGGTCGGATCGAGCACGTCCTGCATACCGGTCATCGAGCTGACGGTCGTGCCGCCCTCGTTGATCGAGTCGTTCGCGATGTGGGAGTGGCAGTCGATGATGCCGGGCGATACGAACTTCCCGGTAACGTCGACGACGTCCGCGCCCGCGGGGATCTCGATGTTGGCGCCGACGGCGGCGATTTTGCCGTCCCGCAGGATCACCGTGCCGTTCTGGATGGTCCCTTTCGTCACGGTCACGACCGTGCCCCCCTTGAGCGCGATCACGCGTGACTGTCGGGCGGCCTGACCGGCAGGGCGCGAGGCGGCAATCGGCACGAGCGCGAGCGCCGCGACGAGCGTGAGCGTCCGGCGGGCGAGATGTCGGCGTGTCACGTCAACCTCCACTGACTAAACCGGGGGGCTTCGCCCCGCCGGACCCCCTGTCGCCGTCGCTCGCGGGGACGCCTGCGCCCCACTCCGCTCCGGCGGGCCGCGCCTGCGGCGCGCCTAGCCCGTCATGCGGCTTGGCCGAAACGAGTACAGCATGCTCGTTTCAAGCCGCATAACGGGCTGAGAAGGGCAGACTGTACGACAGTTTCGGGGCTGGATGCCAGATGATCGGGGCTCGGCGCTCGGGATTCTGGGCTCGGCGTTCGGCGCTCGGGATTCTGGGCTCGAAACTCGGGGATCGGGTGACTTGAGCGCAGGGTCTGCATTTCTTAATGCGCGTGGGGCCCCACCCCCACGCGCTTTACGCGCTTCGCGCGACGGCCTTTGGCCTTGCCGCCGCCGCGGGGGATCGGTGCGCGGCGGCAGCCTGGGGCATCCGCGTGGGGCTTTGCT
>DATAEK010000332.1:0-8291 GCA_036258055.1 Vicinamibacterales bacterium | reverse complement strand
CTCGACATCGACGGCCAGAACAGATTGCCGTCGGGATGATGGGTCACCTGCTCCGGCTGTCCGCCTCGCGCCGGAATTCTGTAGATGTTGTTGACGCTCTTGCGAACGTCAGCGCTGCCCGGCGCGACGCGCTTGTCGTTGGGCAGCGGATCGCCCACGAAATAGATGGCGTTGTCGGCGCCCCACATCGGCCAGTACCGGTTGTAGCGCTCGTCGCCGAGCAGCTTGGTGTAGGTTTTGGCACCCAGGTCCGCGACCCAGAGATCCGCCGCGTAGCTGCCGCGATAGTGCTGGCGCGACCAGACTGCAGGATGCCGGTTGAAGACCAGCGATTTGCCGTCCGGCGAAAAGGTGCCCCAGAAGCCCCAGTCTACCGGCAGCGGCTTTTCGAGCCCGCCTTCGACCCCAATCTGGTAGAGCGTCGCCACGTTCGGGAACGCCCCGTCACCGCGGGCGGATCGGAACATGACGTTCTGGGAATCGCGGGTCCAGCCGACGACCTCGTCGTTGCCGGTGTGGAACGTCAGGCGCCTCGGCGCGCCACCGCCTGCCGCCACGACGAACACGTCGTTGTTGCCGTAGCGGTTGGACGAGAAGGCAATCCACTTGCCATCCGGCGAGAATCGCGGGTAGATCTCGCGCGCGCGATTGTCGGTGATCCGCTGGACGCCGGAGCCGTCCTCGTTGGCGAGCCAGATGTCACCGAGATAGCTGAAGGTGACCTTGCCTGCATGGTAGTCGGGATGGCGAGCCAGCCGGACCGGGGCAGCGGCTGGCGGCGGCGCCGCGTCGAGGACCAGCGCGCACAGCGCGATGAGCAGAGCTCCGAGAGACGCTCTTCGAACCATGTCCACACCTCCGAAGCGTTCCGCGACAAGCCTTTCAAGCGTGACCGGGGCGAACGACACGCGGATACTACACCAACTTCCGCCGGCAAATCGGCCGTTTCACGCCGAAAATCCGGCCACTCCTGCTATAGTCGCACCGTACCGTTGGTGTGCCCGGAGGACCCAGCGTGGCCAGCCTCTCTCCAGAACCGACGATTGCCCAGCACTTCGTCGGGCGCGCGGCCGCCGTCCGCGCAACCTACGATCGTCTCGTGCGTGTCGCCGAATCGTTCGGCGCCGTTCGCCAGGAACCGAAGAAGACGTCCATCCATCTCACCAGCCGGACGGCCTTCGCGGGAATCGCGACACGCCGCGACGCGTTGATCCTGACGATCAAGTCTGCGGTGGACATCAACAGCCCCCGGGTCATCCGCCACGACCAGGCGTCCAGCCGTCGCTGGTATCTCGAGATTCGCCTCGACAAACCGGAGCAGGTGGATCGCGAGCTGAAGACATGGTTGAAGCGGTCGGCGGATCTCTCGCGGTAGCCCCTTCGGCGATGGTCAATGGAATTGTGCCGACGATCTGGAGAGAGTGCGCGGCGGCGGGTCGGGACCGAGACCAGGCGCATGGAAGCGATCAGCGGGAACTGAAAAGGAGCGAGGTATGTGGCGACCTTGGCTGATACGGTTGGCGCTCGGCGCGGGCCTCATTGGCGTCTACATGACCGGCGCGCTGATCGCATCGCAGCGCGCCGCGGCAGCGATGGCGTCTGCAGCGAACCGCTTTCTCGCGAGCCTTACCCCCGAGCAGCGGCAGCAGGCGGCATTGCCCTTCGCGAGCGACGACCGCACGCGGTGGCACTACGTCCCGACGGAGAGCTTCCCGCGCAAGGGGCTGACGATCAAGGTCATGAACGAGACGCAGCGTCAGCTTGCGCATGCGCTGCTGAAAGCCGGGCTCAGCCAGCATGGCTACGCCACCGCCACGGCGATCATGAATCTGGAAACGATCCTGCGGGCGCTCGAAGGCAACGGCCGCATGGTGCGCGATCCCGAGATCTACTACTTTTCGATCTTCGGCGAGCCGACGCCCAAAGGGCCGTGGGGGTGGCGGGTCGAAGGGCACCACGTCTCGATCCACTTCACGGTTCTCGGTGGTACCTCGATCGCCAGCGCGCCGACGTTCCTTGGCACCAACCCCGCCGAGGTACGGGAAGGCCCGAAGAAGGGCTTGCGCATCCTCGGCGCCGAGGAGGACACGGCGCGGGCGCTGCTCGACTCACTCGACGCGGCTCAACGTACGAGCGCGCTCATCACCGACATCGCGCCCACCGACATCGTCACCACGAACCAGATGAAGGCGGAGCCGCTGTCACCAGTTGGCGTGAAGGCGTCGGCGCTCAACCCGAAGCAGCGCGAATTGCTGATGAAGGTGATCGAGGCCTATACGTCGCTGATGGCCGACGACATCGCGTCGGACCGGCTGGCCAGACTGAGAAAGGCCGGTCTGGAGCAGATTGCCTTTGCCTGGGCGGGCCCGCCCACTCGCGGGGCCAAGCACTACTACCGGGTTCAAGGCCCGACCTTCCTCATCGAGTACGACAACACGCAGAACGACGGCAACCACGTCCACTCGGTCTGGCGCGATTTCGACGGCGATTTCGGGCGTGATTTGCTGCGGGAGCACATCAAGAGCGTGGCTCACTGACGCACGACACCGCCGGTGACCGGGGCTCGGCGTTCGGGGCTCAGGACCGTCGACAGGTAGTGCCGGGCCGTCGGTGAAAGGCGGAAAGCGGTTCAATCAGCAGCGCCTGCGGCTCGCGCGAGGCGCGTAGCCGCTGAGCGCGAGCGAGCGGGGGTGGGGCCCCGCGAGCGCTGATAATGATCGGCGAAACCCTCGGACACTACCGGATCGATGCGTGCCTCGGCTCTGGTGGCATGGGCACCGTCTACCGCGCGCGGGACGAACGGCTGCATCGCACGGTAGCCATCAAGGTCGTGGGTGCTTCAGGCGCCGGCGGCTCGACACCCGAGGATCGCAGCCGTCTCCTCGACGAAGCCCGCGCCGCGTCACACCTGAATCACCCGCATATCTGCACCGTCTACGAAGTCGGCGATGCCGACGGCCGAGCGTTCATCGCGATGGAGTACGTCGCCGGACGGCCGCTGTCAGAGTCACTGCCGGCTGATGGCCTCCCGGCTGAAACCGTCGTCCGGTTCGGTGTGCAGATTGCGGATGCCCTGGCCCACGCGCACGAGCGGGGCGTCGTCCATCGCGACCTCAAGACGGCCAATGTCGTCGTGGCCGAGGAGCAGGGCGTCAAGGTCCTGGACTTCGGGCTGGCGCGACGGATCGACACCCCCGCGCAGGAGGAGCTGACCCGCTCGATCGAAGAGTCGACCGAGAGGGGCACGCTCATCGGCACCGTGGCGTACATCGCGCCGGAGCTCCTTCTCGGTCACCCCGCCGACGCTCGATCGGACATCTGGGCGCTGGGTGTCGTCCTCTACGAGATGGCCACGGGAGAGCATCCGTTCCGCGGCCGCAACAAGTTCGAGCTCACCGCCGCGATTCTTCGATCGCCTGCGCATCCGTTTCCTCCGCCTGTGCCCCCGATGCTCCGCGCGATCATCTCGCGATGCCTGACCAAGGAGCCTGCCCAGCGCTATCAGCGTGCCGGTGAGGTACGCGCCGCGCTCGAAGCGGTGCAGACCGATGTGTTGTCGACTCCCATCCCGACTACCGACGCGTCGAACCGGACGTGGCTGCGATGGCTGGCGGCGGGGGCCACGGGCGTCGCGCTGTTCGTCCTGGCTGCGTGGCTGTTCGCGCATCGCCCGCGGGGTCCGTGGGAGCGCGGAAACGCCGGCGCCAGGTTGACGCGAATCGTCTCGTCCGAGGATCAGACATTCGATCCCTCTCTCTCGTCCGACGGACGCATGCTGTGCTACGCCTCGCGCAACGCAGACCGGCGCGTGGATCTTTTCACGGTCCGTGTGGCCGGCGGCGGCCGCGTGCAGTTGACCAACGACGACGCCCGGGAAGAGACCCCGCGATTCTCACCGGATGGAGAGCGGATCGCCTTCACGCGGCGAGATCCCGTCGCCAGCACGCCGGAGATTAGGGTCCTCCCCTCGCTCGGCGGCGAAGTGCTGGCGCGGATCGCGAATGCGGCGTCGCCCGCGTGGTCTCCTGATGGCAAGCGGCTCGTCTACGTCCGTGGCTCGGGATCCGACGGCGCGACCGAGGTCGTCACGTCAACGCCCGACGGCTCCGACGCGCGTGTCATCATGCGCGCCGACAGTGTCTATCCGTTTCTCAGAAACCCCGCCTGGTCGCCTGATGGGAACCAGATCGCCATCGTGCGAGGGACGGGTGGTGTTGCCGGCGAGATCTGGCTGATGCCGGCGTCAGGCGGATCCCCTCGACGTGCCATCGAAGAAGGAGGCGCCGTCTTCTCCGACGCGCCCGTCTACACGCCCGATGGACGCGGCATCGTCCATACCTCGAATCGCGGCGGCGCCACCAACCTCTGGTTCCTGCCGCTCTCCGGCGACTCGCCGATCCGATTGACGACCGGATCCGGGCCGGACGCCTCACCGAGCATCTCGGCCAGCGGCGCCGTCTCGTTCGTGAACTCGCGCTGGCGAAACACGCTCGACTTGTACGATTTGACGTCCGGTACCTCGCGCGTGCTCGTGACGCACACGCCGTTTCTCTGGGGTCCCGCCGTCTCGCCCGACGGGCAGGAGGTGGCGTTCAGCCGGAGTGAGGAAGACGGCAGCTGGCACATCTGGACGATCGACCTGTCCGGGGGAGTGCCGCGCCGGCTGACCGCTGGAGAAGCTGGTGAGGTCTATCCACGCTACAGTCCGGACGGGACGTCGGTGTGGTTCTACACCTGGATCGCGCCGAGGCGGATCGGGCACGTACCCTCACGCGGTGGACCGCTCGAGATGTTTCCGCTGGCTGGCGATCAGGGCTACGGCGATCTGTCCCCTGACGGCAAGACCCTTGCGTTCACACGTGCCGATGCGGATTCTGAACGGGTCTACCTTGCGTCGCCGAATGGTGAGGGGATGCGGGCGCTGACCCGCTCGGCAGGCGCGGTTCCCCGGTGGTCGCCGGACGGATCGCTCATCGCCTACGCGGCGGATCGCGGCTTCGCGGGGGGCATCTTTCTGATCAAGCCCAACGGCACCTCCGGGCGACGCTTGACCCGCGAAGGCGGCTGGCCGGTATGGTGGCCCGGCGGCCGGGAAGTGGGCTACCTTGCTGTCGGCGCGGACGGCAACCAGGAGATCCGCGTCGCGTCACTGGACGGATCGATTCGAACACTGACGAACATCAAACTCAACGGCACGAACCATCCTTTCGCGATCTTCCCGGATGGCCGGCGGCTCGTCGGATCGAGCGCCGTGCACGTCTCCGACGAGATCTGGCTGCTCGAGCCCGGACGGTGAGGCGGGCGTCGTATGGCGAAGAAACGAACGGTCAAACGTCGGCGTAAGACTGCGCCGAAATCGATTGGGCTGGAGCCGGGCGACACGCGGTTGACCGACGACCCGGCGACGGCGCGGCTGGTACGCGACGTCGAAGCCGATGGCGGCGCCATTCTCGCGACCTATCGCGAGCCGTTCGGCGGCACTCCCGTCCTCTTGAGCGCGCTGCCCATCGATCGCGTCGAGCCCACGCCGTTCCAACGGGATCCGTCCGAGCCGCATGTCAAGCGGTTGATGAACGTCATCGAAACACTCGGGCGTTTTCTCGATCCGATCATCGCCATCCGTCAGGCCGACGCGTACTGGACGCCGAACGGTAACCATCGCCTTCAGGCACTTCGAAAGCTCGGTGCGAAGACGGTCGTGGCGCTTCTCGTGCCGGATCCGGACGTCGCGTTCAAGATCCTCGCGTTGAATACCGAGAAGGCGCACAACCTGAAGGAGAAATCACTCGAGACGATCCGCATGGAGCGCGCGCTCGCGGAATCGGACGGCACGCGGCCGGAGCGCGCGTTCGCGTTCGAGTTCGACCAGCCGTCGTTCCTGACGCTCGGTGCCGGCTACGAGAAACGCCCCAGGCTGAGCGGCGGCGCGTATCACTCGATGCTCCGGCGGATCGAAGAGTTTCTCGACGAGCGGCTCGCGAAAGCCCTGCCAGAGCGCGAACGCCGCGGCGCGAAGCTGCTCGCCGTGGATGACGAGGTCAGTCGCATCATCGAGAAGCTCAAGGCGCGCGGCCTGACCAGTCCGTATCTCCGGCCGTTCGTCGTCGCGCGCGTGAACCCGATCCGGTTTTCGACCTCCACCGAATTCGATTTCGACGATGTGCTCGATCGCACGCTGAAGAATACCGGGAAATTCAAGGTGGATCGCATCAAGCAGGAAGATGTCGTCCGTGCGGGCGGCGGTCCGCCGGACGAGGCCGAGGAATGACCACAAGATCGGCCGGACAGGAGAGGAGGCGTGAGTGAACTGGAAGTGGGTGAACGAACGGGCCAGTGCTAGGCTGTATCGCTCAGTCTAGGATTGGCCCGTTTTTATTCGCAAAACCGCGCGTCGACGATCTTCACAGCTAGCCCTCGTACTGTCCAATACAACTGCGTCTGGTAGCTTTTTTGGTAGCCGTTTTTCTGGCATCGGGGGCACGGCTCCGATTCACGCACACGTGCTGCCGAGCATGACGACCTGGCCTGCGTCGTCTCTGCCAAGCCTGAAGATTGCGCTCCATCCGGGACCGATGGAAGCGCGGAACACTGTCTTCAGGTGGAAGTCAGGGATGCGGAGCAATTGGACGCGCCTCCGAGTGTGCAGTTGCGCAGCGCAGGCGTGACATCACGTTTCTTCAGGTAGTCCGTGCGCCACAGCTCGGCCGTTAGCCGACATCACCGGGATATTCACATTTGGGACAGCGGCGCGGACTCGTCAGTGGGTATACTCCGTGGTCTTCAAGTGAGGTGCGACAATGGCAAGTCGAAATGTCTATTTTGGAAAGGCGCTCCTCGCGGTTATCGCTCCGTTCGCGCTGCTGTCGGCCGTCTCGTGTGCCGGCGAACACGCTTCGCTGCCAGGTCCAAGTGCAGTTCCCGCCGCGAGCGCGCCTGCGTCTAGTTTGGCTGCGTCCTCCCCGCGAGAGGCAATCCTGGATGTGACGAAGGAGTGCTCACAGTTCGCGTCGGAGGGCTTCTGCACGATCACGGCCTCGAACCTCAAGCAGATCGAGGTCGGCACCAAAATCATCTATCTCAATCCGGCTGGTGTTCCGCAGTCTGGCGTTGGCAGCGACGTAATCCTTGACCCGCCGGGGCCTGGGAACAATCAGGCATTTGGCCACTGCGAACTGAGCGCCACGGCTCAACGGTGCACGTTCTCGGGCGGGAACGGGATGTTTAACCATTTCACGGCCGACGTGATTGTCTCCGTCTCAGCCGCGGGCCGGCCGTTCTTTGACTGGCACGGCGCGTACAGCTTCACACCAGACAACTAAGTCTCTTCGCGCCAACGACGCTCTGGTGAATCGCTATGATGGACGGGCGGCTTTTCGCGTTGGCACCTCCAACCGAGTTCAATAACGAGGTTCTTTCCCGCCGGAACGGTAAATACACTTTGCTCTATTCCATTTTGACCGGAGGGAATGACCCACGACACCCCAAGGCGGGCGACTTCCGCGCCGTTGCTGACCTCGCGAACGAGCACCGGCTGCTCGGGCGGGTTATTGATCTTGACCGCTGTGCCGGCGGCAAGTGTTATCGCGGGCAACGTAGCAACGTTGACGTTCCCCGTAATACTTGTCGTCCCTTGCACACTGACGGGCAGCGGCGTATTCACGACCTGCACCTTCTGCGGCCCCACGTCGCCGCTGACTGAGGCCGGCCAGATCCCGACGAGTGCCAATCCGAAGCTCAGAATCAAGAGAATTGTCGAAGCAACGAGCTTTCTCATGGCACGCATGGCTTTCCTCCAGTCCGCATTGGCGAATCGATTCACTATCCGTAAGCGTCATCTGCCGGCAAACTCCCTCATCGGAGGGCAGCAACCGCCACAGTCCTCGCGGTGGCGGGCAGGCGGTTTGCTGCATTCGCAAAGGGCCAAAGGTGGGCTCAGACGAAACGGCCTCGGCACAGACGGCGGAACGGCACTGCATCTGATTCCGCGACCCGCCAGTCGTGCGGTATGCTCTCACGCTCCGATGGCGAAACGACCCAGCCCGATGCGGCTGCTGCGCATCCCCGAACCGTTCGACCGGATTTCGTGTTCGAGCCAAAGATTGACGGCTTCCGCGCGCTCGCGGTCGTGCGACGGCGTCATTGCGAGTTGGTGTCGCGCAACGGGCACATCTTCAAGTCCTGGCCGACGCTGGCTGCAGAACTGGCGCAGACGATGCGCTGCCGTTCAGCGATCCTGGATGGGGAAATCTGCTGTCTGAATTCGGATGGCCGCAGTGATTTCTACAAGCTGC
>DATAEK010000307.1:0-3793 GCA_036258055.1 Vicinamibacterales bacterium | reverse complement strand
CAGCTTCTACCGACTGTTCATGGCTCCAGGCATGGCGCACTGTGCCGGCGGGCCCGGGCCCAATACCTTCGACATGCAGGCCGCGCTGGAGCAGTGGATTGAGCGTGGAATTGCGCCTGACCAGATCATCGCGACGCGTTCGATCAACGGCATCGTCGATCGCCTGCGCCCGCTCTGTCCGTATCCGAAGGTTGCGACCTACTCGGGCAGTGGGGACACGAACGATGCGGCGAGTTTTACCTGCCGCGATCCGTCACGCTAACCGTCAGCGGCCGGAAGCTGAAAATACTCGCCAAGCGCGCACTAGGGCGCGATGTTGGCGTTCAACCGGAACAGGTTCGTCGGGTCGTACACGCGCTTCAGCTGCCGCAGCCGATCGTAGTTCTGGCCAAACGACGCTCGTACCTTCTCCGGCCGATCGTCGGCGGCCAGGTGATTGACGTAGGCCGTGCCGAGCAGGTGGGGCTCCAGGCCGCTCCACACCGACTTCACCCACGCGATGTGAGTGGACGATTCCGCGGGCATCGCCCATTGACCGATCAGATCGAAATCCCACTGCGGTCGCCTGGGGGCAAACGCCGTCTCGGTCGGGTCGATACGTGCAGCGACGCCGTGCATGTGGAAGAAGACCACCGCGCTGAGCGGTGAACTGAATTTCGAGGCCGCCTCCACCAGCAGATCGATCAGCTCGTCCGACATGCGCTCGGTAAAGGCGGACCGCCAGTAGCGTTGGAGCCCATGTGTCGCGTTCGGATCGTCGAGGATTCTCTGTCTCGCGCTGTACGGCATCGGTCCGACGAAATCGGCGATCGGCTTTCCGAATCGCCGAGCCGGGGCGAACAGCTTTTCACCATCGGCGATCGGACCGTTGTAGCCGAGCATCATCGCGCCCACCGGCATGCCCTGGGGCGCCGTCAGCAGCGCGGCGTACGCCTCGGCCTCATCGGGCAGCCGGGAGCAGAAATCGCGATAGAAATGCAGCATGTCACGGGCCTGATCCAGGGGATAGAGGATCAGGCCGCCCAACACCTGCGGGACTTCGTGCAGCCGGTACTCCGCTGACGTGACGACGCCGAAATTGCCGCCGCCGCCGCGAAGCGCCCAGAACAAATCGTGGTGATCCGCGACGCTCGCCTGTCGGAACTGTCCATCTGCCGTCACGACGTCGGCGGAGATCAGGTTATCGATCGACAGCCCGTGTTTGCCCATCAACCAGCCGAGGCCGCCGCCGAGCGTGAGTCCGACGACGCCGGTATTCGACACGGTGCCGCCCGTCGTGGCGAGTCCAAACGCCTCCGTTTCGTGGTCCAGTTCCCGCCAGATCACTCCACCCTGAACTCGCACGGTTCGCGCGGCCGGATCCACGCGAATGCCCTTCATCGCCGACATATCGATGACCAGGCCGCCGTCGTTGGTGCCGTAACCGGGCGCGCTGTGGCCGCCGCCGCGGATCGAGACCAGCAGCGAGTGGGTCCGGGCGAATGTCACCGCCCGCTGCACGTCGGCGACGCCCGCGCACCGCGCGACGAGTGCGGGCCGGCGATCGACGTTGCCGTTCCAGACCCGCCGCGCGGTGTCGTAGGCGGCGTGATCAGCGGTGATCAACTCGCCGCGCAGCCTTTGTCCAAGTTCGGCGATCTTCTCGTCGTCGAGTCTGGTGTTTGCGCCGTCGGCGGTCGTGAGCGTCGTCATGTGCATGTACTCGTCAGCGGAAATGGCAGGTTGAGGCGACGAGGTCGAGACTAGCATGACGGTTGCAGCCGTGCGTTAACCGCCAGGGCGCGGGGAATGATCCTTCCAGACCCCCTAAAACCGCTGCGGACTATATTGACCCGAGAGGGCGTTAGCAGTGGGCTCGCGCCTTGCCGAAGTGCGCCTCACTGCGGCGCGGTCGATTGCTCGGTGAGCTCGCGGTAGCGGCGCGGAGTGATCCCCAGCAGCCGGACGAACGCGCGCCGCATCACGTCGACGCTGCCGAATCCGGCAGCCACGGCGACGTGTTTCAGGCCCCGATCCGTACGTTCGAGCTGACGGCGCGCTGCCTCCACCCGTGTTTGCAGCACGTACTGAGAGGGCGTCGTTCCGACTTCTCGAGTGAAGACGCGCTCGAAGTTGCGAACGCTCATCGACATCCGATCCGCGAGGTCCTCCACCGACAGTCTGGTGTCGAGATGCTCGGCGATCCAGATCTGCAGCTCACGGATCGAGGTCATCTCGGAAGCCTGCGAAGCGAGCGAGACGCTGAGTTGCGGCTGTCCACCCGGCCGGCGGAGAAACAGCACCAGCTCGCGCGCGGCTTCGTGCGCGAGACCGGCGCCGCAATCCTCTTCGACCCATGCCAGCGCCAGATCGATGCCAGCAGAAATGCCGGCCGACGTGTAGATGTTCCCGTCCTTGACCCAGAGCGGGTCGTGCTCGACGCGCACGCCGGGATATCGCGCCGCCAGCTCGCGGCCGAACCTCCAGTGCGCGGTCGCTCTGCGTCCGTCCAGCAGCCCGGCCTCCGCGAGCAGGAACGCGCCAACACAGACCGCACCGAGCCGTCGCGCCTGGCCCGCCATCTTCTTCAGCCAGGCGGACAGCGCCGCATCACACAACGAGCGCGTGCTCAGCCCGCAGACCAGGAGCACTGAGTCGCACCGCCCCTCGATGTCGTTGAAGTGGTGGCGGGCGACGAAGGTCAGCACACCGCTCTCGCCCTCGACCGTCAGCCGGTCCGCGCTGGTGACGACTTCAATCGTGTAAATGGTCCTGCCCGCAAGCCGATTGACTGAGGTGAACACTTGAAGGGGGCCAACCAGATCGAGCTCATCGATCGGAGGCACGACGACGGCGATGATCCGGCGGGTCTTGCTGACGGACGCGGAGGCCATGGCGTCCACTCACTATGTCGCCGCGTCGACGCGCGGCGCAAGAGTCATGGCGGATTTCGACGGATTTGTGTCGCAAATCGTCGTGCGGCCTTCGATAGCATGCCCTCGTCGTGAACGAATTCCGGATTGCGCTCCGCCAGCATCTTCGCCAGCGCAGCTTCGCGTCGACAGTGGTGTTCACGCTCGCGCTGACAATCGGCGCGACGACCGCGGTGTTCTCCGTTGTCAACACCGTGCTCGTCCGCGCGTTGCCGTTCGCTTCGCCCGATCGGCTGGTCTGGATCGCGTCGGTGCGGCCGGACAATCCGAGCGCGCCGTTCACGCTGCCGGAGTTCATGGATTACCGGAGCCAGACGCGCACGCTGTCGGGCCTGTCGGCGTACGCCAACTGGAGTGCGAGTCTCGCCGGCGACGGCGTAACCGAGCGGCTCCAGGGCGCTCGCTTGTCAGCCAATGCTTTCGATGTGCTGGGCCTGTCACCGGCCGTGGGGCGCCTGCTGAACGACCGCGACGATCGTGCCGACGCGCCACAAGTTGTGATTCTGAGTTATCGCCTCTGGCAGCGGCAGTATGGCGGAGCCGCCGACGTCGTTGGCAAGACCGCCCGGATCAACGGCGAGCCGTTCGTCATGGTTGGCGTGATGCCGGCGCAGTTTCCGCTGCTCCCGGGCGTGGATGTCGTGACGCCACTCGTGCCCGACCGCGATCCGCTTCGGCACGTGCGCGGCTCGGTGAACTTTCTCAGGGTCTTTGGCCGCCTGAATCCCGGTTCGGACGCCGGTCAGGCGCAGTCGGAGCTGACGACGATTTGCCGTTCGCTCCGGCAGCAGTTTCCCGTCGAGTACGCCCGCAAGGATGCTGTTAAGACCGTCCCGCTGCACGAGGTGCTCGTCGGCGACTACCGCCGGTCGATGGTTGCG
>DATAEK010000306.1:0-2581 GCA_036258055.1 Vicinamibacterales bacterium | reverse complement strand
GGCTCATGCCGCTGCGGTAGCCACAGGCGCGAAGCGGTTCAAGACGACGCCGCAGTGCGGCGCCAGCTACGCCTCCGGGCTTCCGCTCGGGAGCGCAGTCGTTGCTGCTCCGCGCTCACCCTTCGCCCAACACGCGCTTCGCCTGGCGATTGTGCCGGATGACGTGCGCCGTCGCCCACTCGCCGAGTTGATACAGAGTGATCGTTCCGCCGACGACCGTGCTCGTGATCCCCAGGTGCTCGCCACGTTCCGGGGTCAGGGCGTCGAAGGCCCGCGCCATGCGGACGCCGGAGGCCTCCAGCGCCGCAATCGCGTCTCCCCGGTGCACGACCACCGGCGGCTCGACACCGCTCGGCGCCTGGAGCTTCGCCGGGATCTCCGCCGCGATCGCGGTCCACTCGCGCGGACGAAAACCGTCGGGCAGCGGCTGGGCGCCAGGAAACTCGCCGGAGATCAAGCTGGCAAAGCGGGTCGACACCTTCGCCACGTGCCACCCGATCTGCGCGGCCGACCAGCCGCCCGCCGCCGAGTGCACCTCAGCGGCGTGATCGTCCACCCGCCGCAGCCGTGCGACGAGCCGCTCGTTCGCCTCGGCAAACGATTCCCGCAGATGCCGGACCCGCGTGAGGTGCTCGACGTGTTTCGATTCCATGTTGAGAGATACGGAGCAGGCGGAGGACGCGGAGGGATTCTACACGGAGAACGCGGAGGGCGCGGAAGCCTGATCACTCAGCGCCTTCAAAGTTTCTGCGTGCCGTCCAGCTTCCCCAGTTGCCGGTCGAACGTGCCCAGCGGCAGATGGCCAGCCTTCCGCGCGAGCGCCAGCACGAGGCAATCGGAGAACCCCAGCGATGGCCGGGCGCGAAAATGTTCGAGGGCGCCGGCCACGGCATCAGGCTCCTGCACCGTCAAGTGCTGGTGATTCAGGAGCATCTCGACAGCCGTCGCGATCTCGGCCGGATTCCGATCGTAGACCGACACGAGAACCCACGTCGCTTCCGCGAGGACGAGATGCGAGACCCACGCGCCCCGGTCGACGAACCTTTCCGCCGCCGCCACCTGCCTGGCGTCATCACGGGTCACGAGTCGCACCAGCACGTTCGTATCAACGGCTCGCACGACGTCTCTTCATATGCCGGCGCACACCCTCCTTCAGATCCCGGAGCGTCCGCCGCTTCGGGGGCGTGGGGAAGATCGACCGGTGCAGGTCCTCGGAAGAGAAGCGTCCCGCGCGACGCACGACAATCTGCTCGCCGTCCTCGTCCCACTCCAGCACGGACCCGGGACCCAGTCCAAGCTTCTTGCGGATTTCGGCGGGCACGGAGATTTGCCCCTGCGCGGTCAATTTCGAGTGCGCGACAGCCATACCGTTAGATTACCACGGTAATGCGCTGGGACTCCGGTCGGTCAAGTGACTCTTGCGCCGCTCTCACCGCAAGCCCCTTAGATCCGAGCCCGAACCCCACACGCCGAGCGCCGAGCGCCGTTCCCCGAGCGCCCCCTACCGCACGCCCCCGAACAACGACGGCAGCGGCATGTCCCGCATCGTGTGCAGGCCGGGCGCGACCTCGAGGATCTTCGGCAGCGAGTTCACGACGATCGACGCCGTCGCGATGTCGCCGTGGACGCCCCCCGCCAGCTTCATCTTGAGCGCCGGCGACCCGTCGATCTCGACCGCGTCGTACGATTCCGGCGCCCCGAGGTACGCCTCCATGTGCAGCGTGATGATCGGCTTGCCGTCGCGGTAGCCGATGCCGTCCTGGACGATACCGCAGACGTAGCCGGGATCGACGGCGAGGAACTCGCTCGCCACCGTCGCCGCCGCGATCTTGGGCTGGATCTCGTCGGTGATCCGATCGACCTTCCATCCCAGCGCGTCGGCGATCATCGACACCGACTCGGTCAGCCCGACGTGCCGCACGCTGCCGTCGTCCACCTTCGCCTGGAACTGCTCGCGAGTGAGCCCCGCGCCGATCTTCTGCTGGAACGGCAACCGGCGGATGCGCGCGTCCTGAATCCGATCGATGCGCACCGCATCGACGCGCTCGCACACGCCGGTCAGCGCGATCGGCAGCGCGTCCATCACGAAGCCGGGATTGACGCCGGTGCCGAGGACCGCGGTCTTGGTCTTCTTCGCGAGTTGGTGGATGGTGCGCGCGTAGCGCATGTTCGCCTTGGTCGGATAGGCGAGCTCCTCGGTCGTCGAGACGATGGGAACTTTCAGCTTCAGCAGCGCCTCGATCTGCGGCGTCACTTTCTTCAGTGACGAACTGGTGCACAGCACCGCGACGTCCGGCCGCCCCGCCTTGACCGCCTTCTTCAGGTCGTCGGTGACCTTGACTCGCAGCGGACGGCTCAGGCCGGCGATCTCGCCGAGGTCGCGCCCCACTTTCGCGGGATCGATGTCCACCGCGCCGACGATCTTGAATCCCTTCCGCTCCGCCACCTGTTTGACGACGCCGATGCCGATCGGCCCGAGGCCGACGTGCATCACCTTGATAGGTCCTGAACCTGCTGCCATGGATGCTCCTGAAGTATGAGAACGATCCGTGGATTATACCCGTCGCACCGAGTCGATCGC
>DATAEK010000260.1:0-10833 GCA_036258055.1 Vicinamibacterales bacterium | reverse complement strand
AGTCGCGTTCGCCCTCGACGGCGCCGGGCTGGGTGCGCTGCCTTGGGTCGGGGAGTGGACGTTCCGCCACAATCAGGCGCTTCTCACCTTCCGCCGGAGCGCGAGCGGTGGTCCGGCGACGGAACTGCGGTTCGACAGGGGCGGTGGCCACTTCATCCTCAAGCGGCAGTAGAAGGCGCATGGAGTTACAGAGTGGGAACTGAGTCACGTCGATGAGTCGGAAAGAGATCTGGCTTGCACTGATCGTCGGGGCCATCGGCCTGCCGCTCGCGGCGATTCTGGGGCTCTGGGCATACAAGAGCATTACGACGCCGATCCTGCACCCGGACCCGCAGCACGTGCGATCCGTGACGTATTCGGACCCCTCGCGAAAATGGACTGACGCGGTGGAACGCGGGCGACAAATCATGCGCGCCGGTCTCACCCAGCAGAACCTGCCGGGACTCTCGGTGGCGGTCGGCGTCGATGGTGACATCGCGTGGGCCGAGGGCTTTGGCTGGGCGGATCTCGAGAACCAGGTGCGCGTCGCACCAGATACTGGGTTCAGGGTCGCCGACGCATCCAAAGCGCTCACCTCGGCTGCCGTCGGTGCTGCTGGAGAAAAACATGCTGCATCTCGACGACGAGATTGAGGTGTACGTGCCCGAGTTCCCAAAAAAGCAGTGGCCCGTGACACTGCGCCAGCTGATGGCGCAGGTGGCAGGCGTCCCGACCGACCACGGCGGTGAGGCCCCGCTGTCCAATACCAGCAGTGACGATGGAAACCCGGCTCGGCGCTGCGAGCGGACGGTCGACGGGTTGCAGCTGGACAACTTCGGGGAGCGTGAGCTGCTCTTCCAGCCGGGCACGAAGTACAGCCCTTCCAGCTACGGTTGGATCCTCGTGAGCGCGGCGGTCGAAGCCGCTGCGAACGAGCCGTTCTTTGCGTTCATGCGCACGCAGGTCTTCGAGCCGCTGGGCATGCGCGAAACGACGATTGACGTCGCGACCGAGACGATCCCGGCGCGGGCGACGTTCTACTGGCCGCGGTTTGGGCTTGCGGGGGATACCCGATATGGGCCGAAGTCTGCGCGCCAGGGGGATCATTCCTGCTACGCCGGAGCCGCCGCGTTCCTGTCCACGCCGTCTGACCTGGTGCGGTTCGGGATCGGCATCAACAGCGGCAAGCTGCTGAAGCCCGGCACCGTCCAACTGCTCCAGACACCGCAGCGGCTGCCGTCGGGCGCGGAGACCGGCTACGGTCTTGGCTGGGATGTCGAGACGCTTCCCCTCGCAGGACAACCCACGCGGATGGCGGGCCATGGCAGCAAAGAGGAGTTCATCGGTGGCACGACGTATCTCATGACGTTGCCCGAACGCGGGATCGTGGTGGCGGTGATGTCGAACATCTCGTTCGCGGACACGAAGTCGATTGCGCTGAAGATCGCGCAGGCCTTCGCGGAACAGGGGCGAAGTCCGCCGCGCCAGTAATTGCCCCGAACGCGGGGACTCGAGAACGGGCGATCGCACCGGACGATAATGATTGTGGTGGTGGCGCTGCTGGTTTGGGCCGCGCCCAACCGCTGAGGCGTGGGTATCGCGCTGCACTTCATCGACACACTTCACCTGTAGAGCGGCGGCTCGAGGCCGCAATGTACTGCATTCGAAATACTTGCCGATCAGGATGGACGACAGCGCGGCGAAAAACCGGTAAGTGTCGGCGGCCAACGCGCACGCCGGGATTAGTCGGCCCGCAGCGACGCCATCGGATCCGTCCGCGATGCCCGCCAGGCCGGCACTGCGCTTGCTGCCAGCGTGATCACCACGATAAGTGCCGCGACCGACGCGATGATTGATGGGTCGAGCGGCCGTACGCCGAACAGAAGCGAGGAAATGGCGCCTCCGACGGCCGCGGCGATGCCCACGCCGCTACCGATCGCCACGAGTGCTACGGCGACAATTTGTCCGGCAATCAGCCGCCGTACCGACTCCGCCGACGCGCCGAGGGCGAGCCGTAATCCGACCTCGCGCGTGCGCTGCTCGACGATGTAAGAGACGACGCCGTAAACGCCGCCGGTGGCCAGCGCCAGCGCCACCGCGCCGATGGCCGCAATGAGCGCCAGCGCGAAAGTACGCTGCGACACCGACAGCGCAATATAGGTCGTCATCGGTTGCATGTGGAAGATCGGCTGCAGTGGATCGACCTCGCGCATGGCGGCGCGCACCGCCGATTCGATCTGGTCGGGCGGCACCTGCGATCGAACGACGAGGCTGGCCCAGCCCTGAGGAGCAGGCCTGGCTTGATCGAACAGGACGTAGACTGCAGGGTCGGCCGCGAGATCGAGGCCGTACTGGTGCACGTCGCGGACGATCCCAACGACGCGCGCCCAGGGACCCGCGACGCGCCGTTCGTCGATCTGCAAATGCTGGCCGATCGCGGACTGTCCGCCGAAGTACAGCCGCGCGGCTGACTGGCTCACGAGCGCGACCGATTCGGTGCGCGCGTTGTCGCTCGGAGCGAAGTCGCGTCCGGCCAGCACAGGGATCCGCATGATGTGCACGTAGTTCGGCGAGACCAGATACGTGTCGAGAACCGGCGGCGCGACCGTCCTCAGCGGGTGCTCGCGGATGAACAACGGAAATGTGGACGGATGGCTGAGCGGAAGCGTGCTGGCATAACCTGCGTCCTCGACGCCCGGAATCGCGCGCATGCGTGCTGCCACAGCGTCGAACCATGCGAGCCGCTGGTCCTGGTTTCGGTAATGCACGCCGTCTGGCAGGAGGCTCAGCGTCAACACGCCGGACGCGTCGAACCCGCGGTCGACGTCCATGAGCCGCAGATAGCTCATCCCCAGCACGCCGACGAGCGTCACGAGGACGAAGGCGAGAGCGAGCTCGACGCCGACGAGGATCCGCATCGTAAGTTGATACGAGTGGGGAGTGATGCCGGACGACTCGCGCATGGTTACGAACGCGCGGCGAAACGTCGCGATCGCAGGCGCGAGTCCGGCAGCCGCCGCGACGATGATGCTGACGGCAAGCGCGAACGTCAGTATCGACGCGTCGGGTACGAGCTCGCCGATCCGCGGGATATTCGCGCCGCTCGTTCGGGCGATCGCGCGGGTCGTCCACCACGCCACGGATCCGCCCACCGCACCGCCGGCGAGCGCGAGCAACAGGCCCTCCGCCAGAAGCTGCCGCACGATGTCCCAGCGCGAGGCGCCGAGTGCGACGCGGACGGCGAACTCCGACTGCCTCGACAGTGTTCGTGCAAGCAAGAGCATGGCAACGTTTGCGCACGCCAGCGCCAGCAGAAGAGCGACCGCGAGCTCGACGATCCAAGCCGCCGTTTCGAATCGGCCGACGACCTGTTCGCGAAGCGGCACCACGAGCGCCGATTCGCCATTCGGATATTGATCAGCGTACTCGCGTGCGAGTGACTGGGTGACGGTCCGGAGTTCCACGCGCGCCTGTTCCACACTGATGCCGGGCTTCAGACGCGCGATCGCGCCAACCCTGCGACATGGAGCGGTTCTGCAACTGGCCTGCGAGCTGTCGTACGGAACGAAGGTGCGCGGCAGTTCCGCCGGGTTCGACATGTGCAACGGGTGGAAGTCCGACGGCAGGACGCCGACGATCGTGTACGGCCCGCCCATTGTCGAGACGGTCCGCCCGATGATCGCCGGGTCAGCCGCAAACAGCGTTGTCCACGTGTCGTGCGTCAGGATGAGGACGTGGTCGGCCCCCTGCCGGTCCTCGGCTGGATGAAACGGCCGTCCCAACGCCATCGGCACGCCAAGCGTCTCGAAGAAACTGGCGCTGACTTGCATGCCACGCACCATGTCGACTCCGTCTGGACGGATGAAGCGAACGGCCGCATCGCTCCAAGTCGCAATCGAATCAAACGAGGACGAGCGGGCTGCCCAGTCGCGGACCGTCGCGTAGCTGGCCGTCTGCGGATTCGGCGTTTCGTTGTCGGTTTCGACCAGAGCCACCAGACGCACGGCGTGTCCGTACGGGAGCGGATCGAGCACGGTCTTCAATACGGCGAACGCGACGGCGTTGGCCGCGACCGCCAGTGCGATGGTCAGGATCGCGACTCCGGAGAACCTGCGATGTTTGGTGAGTGTTCGGACGCCATACCGCACGTCGCGAACGAAATCGGAACCGAACGCCATCATCGGAGCCTCCGAGACGCTAGCATTTTCGCGTACTCCACGACCGTTGCCGCGGAGTTTGTCCACGGATCGAGGCCGCGCGCAACCAGCAGCTCTGACTGCTGTGCCAAATGGCACAGCGGGAATTCGTCTCGACACGCATACTTCGAAGCGACGGCGGCCTGACTACCTACGTGGGGCTCACGGTGCGTCAAACTGGAGGAATGCAATGAGGACAAGCTGGTTCGCAGCAGCGGTGGTGGGCATGACCATGGCTCTTGGTGCGTCGGCGGGTGTCGCGACGCAGGAGAGAATTCCTCTACTGCCGAGGGACGGTTGGACGGATCCTTGGGCTGTCACCCTCGTCGGCTGTGTCGCGCAAGGGACGTCGGCTGGCGGTTACTACACGCTGACGACGAGCATTCCGCAGCCCGAGGCCACGGCCAAGGACGCGACGAAGTCGATGAAGCTCGTGCTGACGAGCACCGAGGTTGACCTCAGTCGGCACATCGGTCACACGGTCTCCGTCACAGGTGTGCACGCAGTTGATTGGGCGACCGGCACGACCGGAACGACGGGCAACGAGAAGCCCGTGTCTGAAGGCGCGGTCAAAGACGATGACAAGAAGACTAAGGGAACGTTCGCCGTCAAGTCGTTGACGATGGTTGCCACGTCTTGCTCGCAACGAGCCGAATAGTGACGTGCCGTGTGACTGAGGCCTTCGCGTGGCCGTAATGAATCCGTAGGCGACCGTGCTCGTCGCAGGTTTCGAGCCCACCTTACATAGAAGCCGCGAAGGAGCTATCACGCGAAGAAATGGAGAAGGCCGCGTATAATTCCGCGACCAGCCACAATGCCGCGGGGCGTGAGCACGGGTGAACCGGTTGCGGACGACGTCAGTGCGCTGCTCCGTGCGTGGACGGACGGGGACCAGCGCGCGCTCGCTCGGCTGACCCCGATCGTGTACGACGAGCTCCACCGTCTCGCGCACCACTACCTGAAACGCGAGCGGGCCGGCCACAGCCTGCAGACCACGGCGCTGGTCAACGAAGCCTACATGCGGCTGGTCGACTACACACGCATGCAGTGGCAGAACCGCGCCCATTTCCTTGCCGTTTCTGCTCAGGCGATGCGCCGTATTCTCGTCGACCGTGCGCGGCGCCGCAACGTGAAGCGCGGCGCAGACGCCGAGCACGTCTCGCTCGATGCCGAAGCCGTCATTTGCACCGATCGCTCCGATGACTTCGTGTCCCTGGACGATGCCCTCACCGCACTGGCGGAGCGGGCACCGCGCAAAGCCAAGGTGGTCGAGCTGCGCTTCTTCGGCGGCCTGAGCGTCGACGAGACCGCCGAAGTTCTGCACGTGTCGTCGACCACCGTCATGCGCGAGTGGAAGAGCGCCAAAGCCTGGCTGTATCGCGAACTGGCCGGCCCGACCGCGAATGGACAATGAACGCTGGAACCACGTCGACAGGCTGCTGCAGTCCGCGCTCGATCACCCCGCGGCGGACCGCGACGCCTTTCTCCGCAACGCATGCGGCGGCGACGAACGTCTGGAAGAAGAAGTCCGCTCGCTGCTCGCCGCACACGACCGCGCCGACAGCTTTCTCGGCGCTCCAGCGATCGATCTGGCCGCACGGGAGCTCGCCGGACGGCGCAGCGACGACGACAGCCAGGCCGGCCGCGATCTGCTGATCGGTCAGACCCTTTCTCACTACCGCATCGTCGAGAAGCTCGGCGGCGGCGGCATGGGCGTCGTCTACAAAGCCGAGGACTCGCGGTTGCGGCGCTTCGTCGCGCTGAAGTTCCTCTCGCCCGACCTCGCCGACGATCCCGACGCCCTGTCCCGTTTCCAGCGCGAGGCGTGGGCCGCATCGGCATTGAACCACGCCAACATCTGCACCGTCCACGATATCGGCGAGCAGGACGGCCGCACGTTCCTGGTCATGGAGTTCCTCGACGGGACGACGCTGAAGCATCGCATCGCCGGGCGGCCGCTCGAGATCGACCTGCTGCTGGCGCTCGCAATCGAGATCGCCGACGCGCTCGAGGCTGCGCACGCCACCCGGATCGTCCACCGCGACATCAAACCGGCGAACCTGTTCATCACCAGCCGCGGCCACGCGAAAATTCTCGATTTCGGGTTGGCCAAAGTCGGTCAGATCGGCAGCGGTGACGAGACCTTGCAGACGATGACCGCGCGGGACTTGACGAGCCCGGGGAGCGCCGTCGGAACCGTGGCGTACATGTCGCCCGAGCAGGTGCGGGCGCAAGACCTGGATGCCCGCACCGACCTGTTCTCGTTCGGCGTGGTGCTGTATGAAATGGCGACGGGCGCAAGACCCTTTCACGGCGACAGCCCGGGGCTGATTTTCGACGGCATTCTGAATCAGGCGCCCACGGCCCCCGCGCGGCTGAATCCTGGGCTGCCGCAGGAATTGGAACGCATCATTGGCAAGTGCCTGGAAAAGGATCGCGAGCGTCGCTATCAGCACGCCAGCGGGATTCGTGCCGACCTCGAGCGGCTGAAGCGCGATCGTGACACGGGGCGTCTGGTGCCGGGCGCAACGATTGAGACACCCCGTGTGCGTGCCCGCCGCCGGACGCCGTGGCTGACCGACAAGGACACGATCGTGCTCGCCGACTTCACCAACACAACCGGCGATCCGGTATTCGACGAAACCCTGCGGCACGGACTGGCTGTGCAGCTCGGGCAGTCGCCGTTCCTCAGCCTGATCTCGGATGCCCGCATTCGGAAGACGCTGGCGTTGATGAACCAGCCGACGGATGCGCGCCTCACTGCCGACATCGCGCGGAGTGTCTGCGTCCGAACGGCGAGCGCCGCCGTACTCGAAGGATCCATTGCGTGCCTCGGCACTCAGTATGTTCTCGGCCTCCGCGCGACGAGCTGCTCCACCGGCGACATTCTCGCCGACGAGCAGACGCAGGCGGCACGAAAAGAAGATGTCCTCCGCGCACTGAGTCAGATTGCGAAGCGGGTCCGCACGCGACTGGGTGAGTCGCTCGCCACCATCGAGAAACACTCGACGCCGCTCGAGGAAGCCACGACGCCGTCGTTGGAAGCCCTGAAGGCCTACAGCACCGCGTGGAAGGCGGTCATTTCAACGGGCTGGGGAAAGGGCCTCCCGCTCTTCCAGCGTGCGATCACGATCGATCCCGATTTTGCGATGGGCCATGCGCAGGTCGGCTTCGGCCACAGCCTCATGGGAGAATCGGCGCTGGCGCGACCGAGCACACTCAAGGCCTACCAGTTGCGCGATCGGGCCAGCGACGTCGAGCGCTTCTTCATCGAAACACTGTTCGACCGCGACGTCACCGGCAATCTGGAACGGGAGCAACGGACATTGGAATCGTGGGCCGAGAGCTACCCACGCGACGCACGGCCTCATGGATTGATCTCGGGTTTCGCCCTGACAAGCACCGGCCAGTACGAGTTGTCCATCGCCGAAGCCGACAAGGCCATCGCTCTGGATCCCGACCTGACACCGGCGTATGTCAACAGGGCAATCAATCAGGTCTACCTGAATCGTCTTGATGATGCCCTGCTGACGCTCCGTCGCGCGACGGAGCGCAAGCTGGAATCCCCCGAGTGGTTTGTCCTGGTCCCGTATTTCGTCGCTTTCCTGAAGGGTGCCGACGACGAACTCAGACGGACGGCGACGGCGGCCAGGAAGATCCCCTCCTTGGAAGACATCATCCCGCATCTGGAGACGCTCGCCTTGGCTCGCTCCGGCCGCTTGCAAGACGCGAGAGCGATGTCCGCGGTTCCCGTCGAGTTCGCACAGCGGTCGGGGCGACGCGAGCGGGCCGGATTGTTCGAAGCGGCCAGAGCCGTGTGGGAAGCGTTTTACGGCAATGCGGCCGCAGCCAGGCAGAGCGCCACCCAGGCGCTCGAGCTCGGAAGGGGCCGCGAAGTGGACTATGCCGCGGCGTTCGCGCTGGCCCTCGCAGGTGATCTGCCGCGATCGCGAGCCCTCGCCGAGGATCTCGCCCGCGAGCTCCCGGAGGATACGTCGGTTCAATTCATGTATCTGCCGACGCTTCGGGCCCTGTTCTCATTGAACTCTCATGATCCGGCAGCGGCGATTCAAGCGCTGCAGGTTGCCTCGCGCTACGACCTGGCTCTTGGGGGCGTCGGCTTCATCGGACGCTTCGGCGGCCTGTACCCCATCTACGTTCGCGGTGTGGCGTACCTCACGGCACGTCGACCTGCCGAAGCCGCCGGCGAGTTCCAGCGGATTCTCGATCATCGAAGCATCGTGCTCGTCGATCCGATGGACGCGATGGCGCGCCTGCAGTTGGCGAGAGCGCACGCGCTCTCGGGTGAGACGCTCAAGGCACAAAGCGCGTACGAGGATCTCTTTACGCTGTGGAAGAACGCCGACCCAGACATTCCCGTTCTTAAGAAAGCACGGGCGGAATACGCCGAGTTGGGTGATTGACGCATCCCGCTCGCCCGTCCTCTGCAGCCGAACGAACCTGCGTCGTTCTTCGTCAGGATGTAGAGTTCGTCGTCGTTGTCCTCGGCGAAGCGCGTGTCGACGCGGCCACGCCCCGAGATGGCGGCGCCGGACAGCGCAGATCGCTGCCAACTATCTCCGCGTCAGCGCAGCCGCCAGATATCGGAGTTCGGATTCCACCTCTTCGGCATCGGCCACCGTCTCCGCGATCTCTTGGCGGAAGAGGTCGCGATAGCGCTTGCGGAGCCTGTGAATAGCGACCTTGAGCGCGCCTTCCGATGTGCCCATTTCTCGAGCGAGCGCGGCATACGGCGTCTCGGCTTGATCGAGAAGGAAGGCCTTCAATCGATTGAAATGGTCCAGGCGCCCATGTTGTACGAACTCCGCCCGGAGTCGGTCCACGACTCTGTCGAGCACTGAGAGCGCCCAGCGCCGCTCGAAGATCCACTCCGGCGTCTCGTTGTGCGCCGGCTCGCGCTGATAACGCTCCTCGCCTGACGAGATTTCAAAGGAGAGGACCTTGCCTCCGCCGCGTTTCTGCGCGCGACTGCGATCGCCTTCGTCGGCGAGGAAGAACTTCAAGGAGGTCAGGATGAAAGCCCGGAACCGTCCTTTTTCGGGGTCTGCGCGATCGAGATATCGGCCTTCCAGCACGCGGATGAAGAACTCCTGCGTGAGGTCCTGCGCCTGGTCGGCCGGATAACCGCGGCGGCGAACATACGCGTATAACGGATACCAGTAGCTCTCGCAGAGCGAAACCAACGCGGAGCGAGCCTCTGTCCGACGGCTATCGGCGGCGGCGATCACCAGCGTCCATCGTGTGGTCGGGAAATCGGATCCGCCCGCCAGCGTGTGCAACGTGGTTTCCGCCTGCGGCGTTTTTGGGTCGCCGGTCATGATCTGAGCCTGTACTGCTCCACAACAGGCATAAGGAGTCCGATGCCAGAGGTTACACGGGAATCCCCGTTTGGCCGGCTACAGTCGCGCGTACTCGGCCTTGGCGCGTTTCAGGATTGGGACATCGGCGTCAGCATCCTTCCATAAGGCGAGGAAGGCCTCATACGCAGCTTTCGCCTTCGTTGTGTCTCCCGACATGGCGTACACCCTGCCGAGTTGCAGGTGAGTCAGGACGCCGATGGGATCAGCGCCGACGATCCCGGGGTGATCGAGAATCTTCTGAAATTCGGCGGCCGCCTCGGCATACCGCCGGGCAGCAAGCAGGGACTCGCCGCGCACGTAGCCCGAGTGCAGGCCGCCAAGATAATAGCTAGTGAAGTTGAGGCCGTTCGCCGCCAGCTCATACGGCAAAGCGATTTGCAAATGCTCGACACTCTCTGCAGGCTTGTCCTTCCGCAATGCCGCCAATCCTCGAAGGACTGGCACGTACGTGAACTTGACAAACGTGTCTTCCGGAAAACGCTTCTCTAAATCGCCGGCGAGGTCCTCTCCTCGGGAGACATCTCCAGAAAGACCCAGGGCAAGAGCGGCGGCGTATTCGACATCCCGGCCTTTCGAAAGGTCGAGCGCTCCGATCGCGTTCCTTTTCCCGTCGGCAGCATTCCCGGAAAGAGCGTCCCACACCGCTCGGGCGGCCTGGTAACCGGCTGCTGCCTCGCGCTCCCCCTCTTGGAGGGCGAGATCCACAGCGCGGTTGGACGACCGCCGGGCGGCCTGCAAGCGGCCGGAACGCGCCAGAGCGAGAGCCTGCTCATGGGCCATCCAGTGCTCTGCCTTGCGCTTGCCTTTCGCGAGAGCTGCGGTCCGGTCCATCTGCTCCTGGTCACCCTTCAGCACCGCGATGATGTATCGGATGAGGAGCATGCGTGGTACTTCGAGCTTGCGCTCGGAAGCCGCGTAAAGCGTCTTCTCGGCTTCGGCGAACCGGTCGATGAGGAAATAGGTCCCCGCAAGACTGGCATACGCGAGCGCAAAATCGGGATCCGCCGCGATCGATTTTTGCGACGCGTCGATGGCTCTCTCGTATCGAGCGGTCCCATGGGTGGTAATGCCGCCGAGCAAACTCTCCGGATTGGGCTGTTGCCCGCGAGGATACGTCTGCTGCCACAACTCGAGGGTCTGGTACGCCTTTTCCAGGTTTCCGGTGACGTGCCGGTCGTAGTTGAAGTCGATGAAGAACCTTTCACGATCGCTCACGCGCTCCCGCAGGCGCCAGGCTTTGGTGGTGCTCTCGGCTGCCAGCACTGACTCCCCCTCCG
>DATAEK010000279.1:0-1547 GCA_036258055.1 Vicinamibacterales bacterium | reverse complement strand
GGGTGGATGCGCCGTCGTTGCCCGTCGCACCAGCGCAGGAGCGCCGCACGGAGGCCGCCGCTGGCCGAGACCGAGCCCTCCGACTGGATCGAGTACAGTAGCGCCGCGACGACCGCCGACGCGTCGCACGGAATTAGCCATGCCTATACGCATGAAAGACATCGCGAAGGACGTCGATGTCTCCGTCATGACCGTGTCGAAGGTGATTCGCAATCACCCGGACATCGGCGAAGACACGCGCGTGCGCGTCCTCAAGCGCATCCGCGAGCTCAACTTCACGCCCAACGCGGCCGCGCAGGCACTCGTCACGGGACGCTCCAACGTCGTGGCACTCATCGTGCCCGACCTGGTCCAGCCGTTCTTCGCCGAGATCGCCAAGGGGCTGAGGGCCGCCTTGAACCGCTCGTACAGCCTGATTCTGTCCTCGTCGGAAGAGGAACCGTCGCTCGAGCAGAAGGAGATCGAGCACCTGCTCGCCCTGTCCGTCTCGAATTCGCTGTCAGGCCGCGACTGGGAGCTGGACGAGGTCCCTGCAGTGAGAGATCCAACGCACGCGGCTCAGATCGGCAAAGGTCACGGTGTGTCCACTGGCAAAGGTCAGCGGTGTGTGGCCCTCCAATGATCGCGTGGGAGCGTGCCGCGTTGTATAGGCCTGGAACTCGGCAAGCTTCCGTTCCAGATCCCGGACATTCCAGAACAGCACCTGGTCGAGAAATTGTCGCCGGATCGTGCCAATCAGGCGCTCGACGAATGGGTGTGACACGGGCACATGCGGCCCGGTTTTGATTTCGTCGATCTCCAGAATCCGCAAGTTCGCCGTCCAGCGGTGCGCCTCGAACAGTGGATCGTGATCCGTACTGAGCTGTCGCGGTGCGCCCTGCCCGTGAATGGCGGCGTTGAACATGCAGCAGAGGTCGGCGCCGGTGACGGCGCCGCGGTGCACGCCGATGCCGACGAGGCGACGCGTGAACTGGTCCATGACCACGAGCACCCAGTAGCTCCGGAGCATGATGGACTCGCATCGAAAGAGGTCAACGCTCCACAGGCTGTCTCTCGTGTGTCCGATGAACGACAACCACGAGGGTCCGGTTCCGCTCGGGGCGGGGCGATAGTGTTTCGACAACACGCGGGATACGACGTTCTTGTCGATGTCGACCCCGAACGTCTGGGAGATGATCAGCGCGATCCGTGGGCAGCCGAACCGAGGATTGCGTGACTTGAGTTCGACGATGGTCTGGATGAGCGCGTGACTCGGCCCCTTCGGTCCGGGCTTCTTGGGGCGCGGCGTCGATGAAAACAGCCGGCGGTACTTGCAACGGACCAAGGCTTGATGAAACGCCAGGAGTGTCGAGGGTTGGAGGGCGATGGCCGCCTGTCGAATGCGTCCTGGACTGAGGAAGATCGACCAGAATCCGCACAGCAGCCGGTCGCTCGACGTCAGGTTCGGCGCCCGCTTGCGAGCACGGCGCAGGACGATCAGTTGCTGCTTGAGCAGGAGATTTTCGGCCACCACCGATCGCACACCACCGGAGCAACAGAGTTTCGAG
>DATAEK010000257.1:0-2157 GCA_036258055.1 Vicinamibacterales bacterium | reverse complement strand
GCGGGCGACGTCGACGCGGAGCACGGTCACCAGGGGCGCGTGAAATCGCACGCCGACGCCGTAGTCGCTCTTCAGGTGTTTGAAATCGAGATCGGACGTGCGCGCCGTGACCTTGCCGGCGTCGTAGAAGACCGCGCTCTCGAAGAAGCGGTTGGCCATGATCCGCCACTCCGCCTGCAGCAGCAGGCTGTTGTTGTCGCTGTAGCGATGAGTGGCGAACCCACGCAGGTTCGTGCCGCCGCCGAGCGACGGCAGCATATAGAACGGCCGCTCCTGGTCATCCTTGGCCCACGACGTCTTCACGAGGCCGTGCAGCGAGACGACCCAGGTCTCGCGGAGAATGGGAATGTGCTGAATCGCCTCGTAATCGACCTGACGGAAACCCAGCGCGTCGTCGCGGTCGGTGTAATCATGGCCGGTGACGCCGTAGAAACCGCCGCGGCGCGAGTAGCCGCTCGCCGTGCGCCAGTCGAAGCCGACGGTGGCCTGCGAGTGCAAGTACGTCGTCGTCGTCGTCATGCCCGGCAGCGACTCCGGTGTAAAGACCTCGTCGACCGACGGGAACGATCCTTCTCCGGCCTTGAGGTCCCATCGCGACGCCTCGAAACCGCCGCGCACCAGGAACGCCCGCCGCGTCGGACGGTACGTCAGCAGCGCCGATCCGTACGGCTGTTCAAACCCGTAGTTCGCGCGATCGCTGGACGAGGTGTGCATTCCGGTGCCGTAGAATCCCACTTCGGTCGCGTCGCGCCAGCCGCCCAGGACGGTCAGCTCCCCGCGCCGGTCGAACAAACGCGGAGAGATGAACTCCGCTTCGGCGAGCTTGTACGACCGGATGCTGTAGCTGCCGCGGACGTCGAGAGTGCTGTAGGAGCTGGTGTGGAACATGTACCCGGCGCCAGCAGCGAAGCCGCCGCCGCGATACGCGTTCTGCAGGTACGGATGCCACCTGATCGTCTGGTTCGTGAACCGTCGCTCGATCTTGGTGATGATCTTCTCGGCCGGGGTCACTTCGTAGGGTTGCAGAACCTTCGCCTTCTCGGCCGCCGCATTTTCGACGACCGTCTGGCGGGCTTGCGGGTCGGGGGCCTGGTCAGGCGTCTGGGCCAGCGCCGACGTCGCGGCGCCGATCGCGAACGCAATGGCGATAGAGAGTGTCAAGCGGCTAGCAGAGCGCATTGGGCACATTCCTTCCGATGTTCTGGCGCGCGATACGCGCCTGTTCGGACCGAATGGGCTTCAATCCCGATGCCACGCTGCGTCCTTGCGGGATTCGCGGAATTACGCGTGTTCAGGGCAAGATCGGGCGGCCCTCACGCACGCCCGTCGCGTGAGGTGCGTATCGGCGAACAGCGTGTGCGGTTCCGATCACCCGGCAGGGTCGACCGCGGCGCTGGTCGCGCGTTCGCGCGCCGATCGAAACATGCGCCACAGGTCAGGGGTGGCGAGCGCCAGACCCAGCGTGCTCCAGAGCAGCGCCCGTACGCGTCGCATCAGCACGAGCGACACGCCGAAACTCGCGCCGATGCCCAGGACGCCCGCCATTGCGGCGCTGCTGCCCTCGGCGATGCCGAGCCGGCCCGGGACGACAGCGCCGACGCTGTTGGCCGTTTTCGTCACCCCTTCGAACATGAGGACGGTCGCGACGGTGGGATTCGCACCGAGCGCGTGGAGTATCAGATACGCCTCGCCGATCATGACGACGTGCTGGGCCAGACAGAGCAGCCCGATCGGGATCAGCGCGTCGCGGCGTTCGGACCAGAGTCGGTGCAGCATCCCGCGCCAGCCCATCGGCGTGGAACTCGATCGGTGCCGGGCTCCTCGCCATCCGAACGGCACCAAAACAACCGGGAGCAGGAGGAGGATCGCGACGACGAGCGCGGGAACCCACGCAGTGCGCCCGAAGCGCGACGCGGAGATCGTCAATGCCACCGCGACGACGAGAGCGCCGGTAATCGCATACAGCGAACGCTCCACGGCGCCGGCGACAATACCGATTGGCACGGGGAGGTACGATTTCAAGACCGCGGCGCGGAACGGCTCAGCCGCGACCGACCCCGCGAGCGTGACGTAGCCGATTGCCTCGCCGGCGAGCGTGGCTCGGAGCGAGGGCCACCACGGCGGCCGCTGCGAGGGCGGGAGGGCGAGCCGCCACCC
>DATAEK010000246.1:0-3077 GCA_036258055.1 Vicinamibacterales bacterium | reverse complement strand
TTATTTACGGCGACCAATGCCCGCTACCTTCGCTCGCACGTCTTCGATACGCCGGTGGATCTCACGGCCGCGGTGCCAGAGGTCGCCGCGCGCAATTTCGCGAGCAACACGACCCTGAGCGGCGGCTCCGATTTCTACGTGCTGAACCGCGGGAACAACACCATCGTTCGAATGACGCAGGAGGGCGATGTCGTCGGCCGTACGACGGATCGAGGCGGACCTGCCGGATTTCCGTGTCGCCGGACTCGTGGTCTCGGAGGATGCCCGGACGATCTGGGTCACGGCCACGACGCCGAATCGGCAGGGTGTCGTCCTGAAGGTGCCGACATTCGGCGCGGGCGATGTGACCACGACGATGATCGCGGACGCGGCCGGTGCCGGAGCGAACGGCGCCGTCGCGCAGGGCGCGGACATCTTCGAACGCGACCTCGCTCCTGCACAGGGCCTGGGACCGCTCTTCAATGGTCAGGCGTGTGAGTCGTGCCACAACAACTCGGCCGGCGTCGAGTTCGATGGTGGGATGGGCGTATCGCCCGACAGCTTCGTCGTCCGGATCGCACGCGTCGATCATGGACAGTTTCATCTGCTGCCGAGCCACGGACCGATTGCGCGCCAGCACTCCGTGGCCGAGCTCGGGTCTCCATGCGGGATACCCACCGGCGTCCCGCCCCAGGCGAACGCCACGTCGATCAGAAGCGCCATGACGCTGCGCGGCACGTCGCTCCTCGACAACATCCGAATCGGTGACATCGATCAGGTTCGGCTGGCGCAGCCGCCGGACGTGCGCGGCCGATTGAACATGCTCGAGGACGGCCGCTTCGGCCGATTTGGCTGGAAGGCGCAGACGGCCACGCTGGTCGAGTTCATCGCCGAGGCCTTCCGCGACGAGATCGGTTCGACGAATCCGCTGGCGCTGCGAGATCTGATCAAGGGCTGCGGTGCGTCGATCGACTCGCCCGAAGCAGACGCCGCGCCGTTGACGTCCGTCGCCGCCTTCCTGAACACGATCGACCCGCCGGTTCCGACGGCTGCGTGTCTGACCTCGCCCGGCGCCGCCGTGTTCGCCTCGGTTGGCTGCGCGACCTGTCACACGCCGACGATGTTCGGGCCCGGGAGTTCCGGCGCGGTGCCGACGACGATCCGTCCATACTCCGACTTGCTGTTGCACGACATGGGCACAGGTCTCGCTGACGGGTTCGTGCAGGGCTCAGCCAACGGTCGCGAGTTCCGGACGATGCCGCTTTGGCGCGTGTCGGATCGCCGTCACTTCCTGCACGACGGGCGGGCGGCGACGATTCTCGACGCCATCATGGCTCACGGAGGCCAGGCTGCGCCGGCGCTCGCGGCGTTCATCGCGCTCAGTCCGGCCAACAGGCAGGCGCTGCTCGATTTCCTGAATTGCATCTAAATAATCCGGGGGACTTCATAGTCCGGGGGACTTCGTCCCCCGGACCCCCTTACGCCGTCGCTCGCGGGGGCCCCTTCGCCCCGCTCCGCTCCGGCGGGGCGCGCCTTTGGCGCGCCTTCAGTCACGGGGCCTTCGTCCCCCGGACCCCCTTACGCCGTCGCTCGCGGGGGCCCCTTCGCCCCGCTCCGCTCCGGCGGGGCGCGCCTTTGGCGCGCCTTCGGTCACGGGGCCTTCGTCCCCCGGACCCGCTTACGCCGTCGCTCGCGGGGTCCCCTTCGCCCCGCTCCGCTCCGGCGGGGCGCGCCTTCAGTCACGGGGCCTTCGTCCCCTGGACCCCTTACGCCGTCGCTCGCGGGGGCCCCTTCGATCCGCTCCGTTATCACGAAGCGATCGGCTGAGGTCGCACTCGGCGACCCTTCACAGTAGACTGGCCGCCTTCCTCTTCTTCTCGACCTGATCTGTTCGTTCGATCACTCGATCTACTAGATCGCTTTGCCGAGGAGAACCCATGCATACCGCGAACGTTTCCCAGCAGTTGACGGGCCTGCTTCCCGCAATCCGCACGCGGCGCGCGGAGATCGAGCAGGCGCGGCGGATGCCGCGCGACCTGATCGATGACCTGAGCAAGACGGGACTGTTCAGCCTTTCGGTACCACGCGCTATCGGCGGGCAGGAGGCCTCGCCGTTCGACATCCTCCAGGCGATCGAATCCATCGCGGCCGCGGATGGCTCGACCGGCTGGTGCGCCATGATCGGGGTCGGGAACAACCTCACGGCAGGTTATCTGAACGAGGCCGGGGCGAAGGACGTGTACGCCGATCCACAGGTGCCCTCGGCAGGCATCGCGGCGCCGGCCGGGACGGCGGTGCGTGAGAAGGACGGCGTGCGGGTCAGCGGCCGATGGCCGTTCGCGAGCGGCATCACGCACAGCCAGTGGATCTGGACCGGGTGCGTGGTAACGGAGAACGCAAAACCGCGGATGACGCCGCATGGTCCCGAGATCATCCACGTGTGCATGCCGGTGAGCGACATTCAGATCCACGACACCTGGTTCGTCAGCGGACTGTGTGGTACAGGCAGCAACGACGTCAGCGTCCACGACGTGCACGTGCCGGAGCGCCGGATCTTTTCGCTGTTCGATTCCTCCACACATCGGCCTGAACCGCTGTATCAACTGCCGCCGCTCGGATGGTTCGTGTCACAGCTGGTCGCCGTGAGCCTCGGGATCGCGCGCGGCGCGCTCGACGAGCTGATCGAATTGTCGCAGTCGAAAGTCCCGACCCTCAGCACGGCTGTCGTGGCTGACAAGCCGGTGACCCAGATCGAGCTCGCGCGGGCGGAAGCCGCGCTCGGCGCTGCGCGTGCGTTCCTCTACGACAGCGTCGACGATCTCTGGCGCACCGCACAGGAAGGAAAACAGCCGACAGTCAGGCAACTCGCGAAGAACAGAATCGCCGCCCTGAACGCAGCGGAGACCGGCGCCGCGGTGACGCGTACCGCGCACGTCCACGCCGGAGGCAGCGCTATCTACACCTCGTCGTCTCTGCAGCGTCACATGCGCGATGCCGAGGCGATCACGCATCACTTCACCGTCGCGCCGCACGTCTGGGAGGACGCGGGACGCGTCTTCATGGGCCGCAGCCCCATCGCCCCGATCTTCTAGAGCGGA
>DATAEK010000242.1:0-10160 GCA_036258055.1 Vicinamibacterales bacterium | reverse complement strand
ATCCACGGAATCGATTCCTACTACTACTACTACCTCATCGGCCCGTTCGACGTCCTCGAACAGCTCACGCCGACAAGCCTGCTGACGTTTGGCGGTCGCGCCACGGCGCCGCTTTCGTCGGGTGATGTCTCGGGCTCGCTTCTCGGCTTGATCGGGACCATGCAGAGTCCACTCGGGACGTTTCCGCGTGTCATCGCCTCATGCAGCGGTGGGCACACATTCGCGCTGACGCGGCGGTAATCATGGACGTTGACGCGACCGCTTCCTCGGCGGAAATCTCCGGAACCTCGCAGAACACCCCGATTCTCATTGGTGATCATCAGGTGGAAGCAGACATGATCATGCGATCGAGCGCGGGCGGTTCGGCCACAGGCACCAGACGGTATGCGCTGGCACTCCTGTGCGCCCTGCCGCTCCTTCTGGCCGGCGCGAGGCCGTCGGACGACTGGGCGCCGATTCGCAACGTGATCATCGTGACGCTCGACACGACCCGGGCGGATTACCTCCCGGCGTACGGGTTCGCGAATCTCGAGGCGCCGGCGCTGGATCGGCTCGCCCGTGAGGGTACCGTCTTCGAGCAGGCGACGACCAGCGCGCCGCTCACGCTGCCCGCGCACTGCACGATTTTCACCGGACTGTTTCCGCCGCACCATCGAGTCCGTGACAACGCGGATCGCCCACTCGCTGACAACCAGACGACGCTGGCGGAGGTTCTGCGGGCGCGCGGGATGCGGACGGCTGCGTTCGTCGGGTCGATCGTGGTCGGCGAGAACCGCGGGCTGAGTCAGGGCTTCGATCACTATTCCGCGCCGTCGCGCACCGATCCCCGCGAGCGATACCGGCGACCAGGACAAATGGTCGTGGACGACGCGCTCGCCTGGCTGACGCGTCAGGAGGATCACCCGTTCTTCGCGTGGGTCCACCTCTACGACGCCCACGCCCCCTACGCACTGGAGGAACCGTATCGCACGATGTACGAGGACGCCCCCTACCTGGGAGCGCTGGCCGTGCTCGACGCGCAGGTCGCCCGGCTGGTAGAGGCCCTCGACGCACGCCACGTCCTGGATCGCACGCTGCTCATCATCGCCAGCGATCACGGCGAATCCCTGGGGGATCACGGCGAAGACTCGCACGGCATCTTCGTATATCAGAGCACGCTGCGGGTCCCGCTCATCATGCGGGTACCCGGACTCGCTCCGAGCCGGATCGCGGACGTGACCCGGCTTGCTGACGTCATGCCAACGGTGCTCGATCTTCTGCATGTGCCGAGGCCGTCGATGGACGGCCTCAGTCTGGTGCCGCTGATGACGGGTCGGACGACCCACCTGGATCTCGAGGCGTACTCGGAATCGGCGTACCCGCGGCGGTTCGGCTGGAGCGAACTGCATGCGCTGCGCGCCGGCCGATACAAGTTCATCAACGCGCCTCGTCCCGAACTGTACGATCTCGAGGTGGATCCAAACGAGCGACACAACATCTTCAACGAGCGGGCCGCGCTGGGCTCAGTCATGGCCGCGCGCGTGGACGCACTCGCACAAGCCGCGGTCAAGCGCGAACCCATGAGCGCGGCGGTCGACGCTGAATCAGCGTCGCGACTGGCTGCTCTCGGGTACGTAGGGCACGGAGCCGTCAGCGTTCCGAGAGCAGGATCGGGTGAAGCGGCGGCGATCGATCCGAAGGACTGCATCGGGCGCTACAACGACATCGCCCGCGCGCGCGGCGCGGACGCCACGGGACCGCCCGCCGCAGACGCGAACGCTCCGAATCAGGAGTGCGGTTCCGTCGTGCTCCTGGCGACACCGAGGTACCCGGACCGGGGAGCGTCGCAACTGTCGCGATAGCCGTTGAGGAACGGGACGCCGAACGATCGTCGCGAGCGTCCCCTGGGGCGTTCGGATCGAGCTCCCCGGAGCCTACATTCAGGGGAGGGAACGCAGGAACGCAATGACGTCGGCAGCATCCTGAGGCGCCATCCGGAATCGCGGCATCGGCAGCTTCAACTGCACGCCATCACGACCGATCGATCCTTCCGTCAGCAGCCGCATCGCCATCGCGTCGTCGTAGCCGGGAAGCCCCTTGTTACGCGGCGCGCGCAGCGCCCAGTCGGTCGCCCAGGCCGGTCCGCTGGGCATCGGCGCACCGAGATAGCGCTCGCCGTCGATGATGTTCCCGTGCCGATCGCGTCCGGAATGACACTCGACGCACATCGCGACGTGCTCGGCGATGTAGCGGCCGTGCTCGATGTTGCCGCTGATCGCCCCCGTCTGAGATGACGGTTGCGCAGACGCGACCGCCGGCGCCTTCTGCGACTGCGCCGAGATCCTGGCGAGCACGACCACGACGAGACCAATTGCCGCCAGAATGTGTGAGCTTCGCATCGAAACCTGCCTCCTGCCGAATTATGTCGAATCGTGAATCAGGATGACCAGTGCCGTCAGCACGCTGCCCGCTGCACGCTGCACCCTGCACGTTGCGCTCAGCACGGTGCACCCGCACGTTGCACGCTGCACGTTGAACGTTGCGCGTTAAAGCGGCATTTTCACGCGCGTGCGCGGATCGAGACGTGGCGGCCGCTGGCCATGGCGTACGGCTCCGGCGACCGGGACGTACGACAGCTCCTCCCCAGCGCTCGCGCAGCGCAGCATCAGGCCGCCGCGGCTCATGTCACCGCGACCGACGAACTCCTGCGGAAAGAGCAGGCGGGCGCCGAAGATACTCTGCAACACGTCCACGTACTTGGCGGATGCGATGCTGCCGAGCAGCACGACGTCACAGTCGGGACCGATGTCGGCCGCAATCTGCTTGGCGCTGCGCTCGAGCGGCCGCCGATAGGCGGGGTTGTCAGGCGCGACGTCCACTTTCGCGAACGCCCTCAGCGCGTCGAGCGTGACGACGGTGTCCGCGGAGCGCAGACCGGCTGTCGGCGTGATGACGAAGACCCCGCTCCCAGAGATCGCCGACTCGGGATCCGGAGGACGGACGAACGCCCGCGCGTAGGCCAGCTTGCCGCGGAAATACAAACCGCTGAGGAAACTGAACACCTCGCCGAGCGGCGCCCCTCCATCGCGAAGCCGCAGGGCGAGATCGAACGTCGCCCGATCCGACATCACGATGCGCGCGCGATTGCCGCCGCAATTGGCTGGCGAGAGCAGGAAGATCCGGGACACGTTTACTCAGTGCTGCCTTTCATGATTACGGTGAGCACCGAGGGCGGCGAGGCGCCCGCCTGGCAAGGCGCGAGGCGTGAGAATATCGGGAATATTTGAGCGCCGAGCAACGCGGCCAAGCGGGATGCATCGCCGGCCGAATGCCACCGTAATCATGAAAGTCAGCACTCAGCATAACGCAGACCATCACACGGATGGCCTTGCGTTGCGGCCGATGCTTGGCGGAAAGTGAGCTCATGTCCATATTCACGAACTCTGCCGCACGTTCGAAGGACGAAGCCGCCGAGTACACGCGCGCGCTCTTCGGCCTGCTCGGGAATCGCCAACCGCTCGACGTCCTGCGGGAGACACCGGAAGTCATCCGCGGCCTGCTCGCTGGAATGACCGACGCCGAAACGGCGAAGCCGGAGATCGAGGGCAAATGGTCGATTCGGCACGTGATGCAGCACCTGGCGGACTCCGACCTCGTCTGGGGGTGGCGCCTGCGGATGGTGCTCGCACACGATCGTCCGGTCATCACCGGATACGACCAGGACCTGTGGGCGAGCCGCCTGGGTTACGCGAGCGTGCCGATTGCCCAGTCGCTCGCTGACTTCGAGCACCAGCGCGACGCCAACCTGCGGCTCCTCGGCCGAGTCCCCGCGTCCGACTTCGCGCGGGTGGGCGTGCATTCCGAACGAGGCGAGGAAAGCGTGGCGCACATGATGAAGATGTACGGCGGCCACGACCTGCTGCACCGCCGGCAGATTGAGCGTATCCGGAAGGCTGTCAGCGGCCGGTGATAGAGAGGAGTCGGAGGTTACGGTTGATCGCTGCAATCGCACGGCCGGGAAGTAAAGGCCAGCCGGCTCCCGCTTCCACCAATCACCCGTCGCCCGATGCTCGGAAGGCGTCGTGAACCGATAGAGGTAACGCTGCGCCCTCACCCAGCGCGGCGGGTGCTCTGGAAACGGATTGCTGCGCAACAGCCCGAGAATCGCTCCATCGCCTTCCAGAAGCTTGACGAGCAGCGTCGGGAACCACGGATAGTCGTCCGGTCCCGACATGGCGGCAAACCACATCAGCCAATCGAGACGCAGATGGTAGGGAGCAATCTGCGCCGGCATCCGTGACGGCTCGTCAGGTTTTCCTCTGAAGAGATACTCGCGCCACACGGTTTTGTCAGAGAGATCCTCGTCATCAGTTCCTTCGATGGCGATCTCGTAGCGTTCCCGCGTAATGCTGCCGAACGCCCCGTAGGTGTTCACGATTTGCAACGCATTGAAGGAAGTGTTCATCACCTGTTGAGACGACAGCATGTTCAGCACGGGGGGAACGCTGAGGACCGCCACCAGAACGGCCAGGCCGTACGCAGCCACACGCTCGGCGACGGCCATGGGACGCAGCGCCGGAACCGAGACCGGCAGCCAGGACAGCCACCGACGGTCCAACGTGCTGAAGGCGAGCGTCAGCGTCAGCCAGTTCAGCCAGGATAGATTGCCGCTCACGATCAACGTGAGCTGAAAGACAATCGTGATGAGGCCTGCCACGCCGCAGTATGGCTGCGGCAGGAAGAACGCGAACGGAACCGCCAGCTCGGCGAAGTGGTTGAACGCGACGCCGCCGTGAAGGATCGCCTTCGGCAGATGATGGAAGTACCAGCTCAGAGGATTGGGGATCGGCTGTGTCTCGAAGTAGTAATCGAGGCACGTCAGATCCCGCCAGCAGGAATCGCCGCGGATTTTGATCAGGCCGGCGCCGAACATCACGCGGAACAGCGTCCACCGGTAGATCAGGTTCAGGAGAACATGCGGCGCAGTGCTTCTCGCCCCCGCGAAGATCGTCAAGAATCCCGCCTCGAGCAGGAGCGATTCCCAGCCGAACCCATAAAACGTCTGCCCGACATTCATGAAAGACAGATAAAGGACCCACAGCCCCGCCCACACGCCCGCGCCGGCGAGTGCGTTGATGCGCTGAGCCACGCCCGAGCAGACCGCAAGCGACAGAACGATCCCGGCCCAGGCGGCCAGGGTGAACGCGCGGTCCGTCGGAAAGAAGAAGAACAGACTCGGCGACGCGCCGAATGGCACCTCGCGCACGAAGCGGCTCACGGGCAGCAGTCCGTGCTCGCCGAGGAGCGGCACGAACTGATTCAAGGCAACGATGAAGGCGACGAGATAGACCATCGCCAGACACCGCTCGAGCAACCAGCGTGAATGCCAGTAAGCGGGCAGCTCCTCGACCATCGTTCACCGATCCGAGGGTATGTGACCTTCTCACATCGAAGGATAGCCCGGCTGGCGTGAGGGGGCGCACGAGAGACAAGAGGCTGCAACGTGGCCGCTACTCCTGATGCCGTGGTGGTAGGGGCGGGGCCGAACGGCCTGGCCGCCGCCATCCTTCTGGCGTCGGCCGGACGGCGCGTCGTGGTGTACGAAGCCAGCGAGACGGTCGGCGGCGGCTGCCGCTCAGCCGAGCTCACATTGCCCGGATTCGTTCACGACATCTGCTCCGCGGTGCACCCCATGGCGGTCGCATCGCCGTTCTTTCGAACGCTGCCGCTTGCCGCCCATGGTCTCGAGTGGATCGAACCTCCCGGGATGCTGGCGCATCCGCTGGACAACGCCGCGGCCGCACTGGTCGAGCGTTCGATCGAGCGCACCGCGGCTGGTCTGTCCGGCGACGACGTCAACTACCAACGGCTCGTGGGTTCGGTCGCGGCAGCGTGGCCGATGATCGACGAAGAGATTCTCGGACCGCCTCGATGGCCTCGTCACCCTCTGGCGCTCGCGTCGTTTGGACTCAAGGCCATCCAGTCTGCCGAACGGCTGGCCTCGAGAGCATTCGCCGGAGTACGCGCGCGTGGGCTCTTCGCCGGCATCGCGGCGCATGCCCTGCTGCCGCTCGACCGCTTTCCCAGTGGTGCTATTGCGCTCGTGCTCGCCGTAGCGGCCCACACGGTCGGTTGGGTGTTCCCGCGCGGCGGCTCTCAACGTCTCGCGAATGCTCTCGCTGGTCACCTCGAATCACTCGGCGGAACCATCGTGACGCGTACGCCGGTGTCGAACATCGAGGAGCTACCGCAGGCTGCAGCGACCCTGTGTGACCTGTCACCGCAGCCGTTCCTGCGCGTTGCCGGACGTGCCTTGCCCGACTGGTATCGCCGGAAGCTCGAACGGTACCGGTATGGAGTGGCCGCCTACAAGGTGGATTGGGCGCTCGACGGTCCCATTCCGTGGCGCGACCAGGCGTGTGCGACCGCCGGCACGGTACACATCGGCGGCACGCTGGAAGAAATCGCGGTGTCGGAACGCGATGCCTGGAACGGCCGCGTGTCCGCACGCCCCTTCATTCTGCTGTCCCAGCCAAGCCTCTTCGACGTGGCGCGCGCGCCCCAAGGCAGACACACCGTCTGGGGGTACTGTCACGTGCCGCATGGATCGACGGCCAACATGCTGTCCCGGATCGAAGGACAGATCGAACGCTTCGCACCCGGCTTCAGAGAGCGGGTGCTCGCGCGCCACGTGATGACACCCGCGGACCTCGAGCGTCACAACCCCAACCTTGTAGGAGGCGACATCGCGGCGGGCGTTACGGATCTCCGTCAGCTCCTGGCCCGGCCGACGTGGAGTTGGTATTCGACGCCTGTCAGAGGACTCTACCTCTGCTCCGCGGCCACGCCTCCGGGACTCGGCGTGCACGGGATGTGCGGATACTTCGCGGCTAAGCGCGCGCTAGCGGAGGTGTTGCGCGATTGACGGAGAGCGGGGAGAGCTTCCTACCGCATCAGCACCGTCAGGTACGGCTCCGGCTCCACTCGCCACTCGGACCCGATGCGGCGCACGACGAACGGCACTTCGATCGGGCCGTACAGCCCCACGAGAATCTTCATGTCCTCGCGCTGCACGCCTTCGACGATGCGGCCGGAGGGAAGCTCGCTGAACTCGCCGGGACCGATCTCGACGAGCGGCATCTCGCCGACCAATGCCTCGTACACCCCGGACGGCTCGCGCTGGCGTGGGGCGCCATCGAACAGGATGTCGAGGCTCGCGCCCGGCGTCGCGAACGCCGCGGCGCCTTTGCGATCGAGCGAGACGAGCGAGGCGGTCAGCGCGCGGACCGCGTAGTCCGGCGTGCCCTTCTGCGGGCCCGGTCCGGTCTGCATCTCCATCATCGCGAGCCACCACCGCAGGTCGATCCGCCATCCTTCGGGGCGCCGCACCAGCGAGACCATCATCGGGCTTCGGTAGGCGGCCTGATATCTGACGGTCGTTCCCACGGGATACTGACCCTTCGCGTCGGCTTTGATCTCCTGTCCCTTGAACCGGAACGGGCTCGTGAGCTTGACCTGGACGGCTTCCGGGTATTCCTCGAGCTCCTTTTTCGCCTCTTCGTTCACCCGTCCGCCCTGCACCAGGCGTCCGCGTCGGGGATCGGGGATGGTGATCTTCTCGTAGGTCGCGACGTCGTTCGAGAACATCGCCTTCACGAGAGTCCGGATGATCGCTTCGGGCGACTCGGCGCCCGTCTGCGCGATCGCGGCAGGAACGGCGAGCGCAACGATGGTCGTAGTCAGGAGGGCCGTGCCGATCTTGATGAACATGATCACTCCGCGCGCTTCAGACGCTGACATGGAGCTGAAGCTCCGCATTCCGCGAGCGCGTCGATCCTGCGCCTACGCCGACGGCCCCGGCAAGTCGACCGCAGTCCGTATCCGCCAGCCGTGGGCTGTGCGCTCGAACAGGTCCACGAACGCCCGGCGATCGTCGATGACCTGCCCGTCCACCGTGACCCGGGCGTGCTGGATGCCGGTCACCAGAGCCGCGCTGTCCTGCACGACATCCATCTGCAGCGCCTCGAGCTTCACGAAGTTGATCTCGCCAGGGATCTCCGCGATGCCCCGCAGAAACGCGTCCGACGGCACCGACGGCCCGCCCGGCGCGCGATATACGAAGTCGGCCGAGAGCAACCCGGCGATGGCGGCCGTATCGCGTCGCGCGATGGCGTCGGCGATCTGTTGCGAGACCTGGAGTGGATCGTCCATGAGTTACAGACTCCAGCGCAGCAACACGGCCCCGACGGTGAATCCGGCGCCGACGGATGCCAGGAGCACCAGATCCCCATTTTTCAACCGGCCGTCCTTGACGGCATCGGCAAGGGCCAGCGGCACCGTCGCCGCGGTCGTGTTGCCGAACCGCTCGAGGTTGATCACGACCTTCGACTCTGGAAGGGCGAGCCGATTGGCGGCGGCTTCGATGATGCGGCGGTTGGCTTGATGCGAGACGAGCAGATCGATCTTCGACGGGTCCAGATCGTTGCGTTCGAGCACGCGTCGGCAGATTTCGTCGGTCTTCTTGACGGCGAACTTGAACACCGTCTGGCCGTCCTGCTTGACGTAGTGGAGACGCTTGTCCACCGTGTCGTGCGAGGCGGGCAGACGGCTGCCGCCGGCCGGCATGCAGAGGGCGGGACCGCCGTTGCCGTCGATCTCGTGCGCGAAATCGATGATGCACGGCTCTCCATCGGTGGCCGGGGACAGCACCGCTGCTCCTGCGCCGTCGCCGAACAACACGCACGTCGTCCGGTCGCGGTAGTCGATGATGCTCGACATCACGTCTGCGCCGACGACGAGCGCGTGATCGTGCGCGCCCGACGCCACCATCTGCATTCCCGTTGTCAGCGAGTAGAGAAATCCAGAACATGCGGCGCCGAGATCGAAGCCCCACGCGCGGCGGGCGTCGAGCTTCTGCTGCAGCACGCACGCGGTGCTCGGGAAGATCGTGTCCGGAGTCGTAGTGCCCACGACGATGAAGCCGATGTCGTTTGGCGTGAGCCCGGCCTGGCGCAGCGCGCCGACCGAGGCCTCTTTCGCGAGGTCCGACGTCGCAACGCCATCGTCGACGATGTGACGCTCGCGAATGCCTGTTCGCTGCAGGATCCACTCGTCGCTCGTCTCCACGAGCTTCTCGAGATCCGCGTTGGTCAGCACCCGCGGCGGCACGTAGGTCGCGAGGCCGGTAATCTTGACAGGTCGAAGTCGGGGCATGGGGCCGGAGCCCCGCACGCCAGGTGCACTCACCACAGACGATCCCTCCCGGGTGCAGTCAAACCGAAGTACTCGTAGGCGCGTGCAGTTGCGACGCGACCGCGCGGAGTACGATCGAGAAAGCCAATCTGAATCAGGAATGGTTCGTAGATATCCTCGATGGCGTCGCGCTCCTCGCTCATCGCGGCGGCGATGCTTCCGACGCCTACGGGCCCGCCACCGAACTTGTCGATGATCGTCCGGAGCAACCGCCGATCGATTTCGTCGAATCCGTGCGCGTCGACGTCGAGCAGCGCCAGCGCACGCTCGGCCACCTCGGCGTTTATCCGTCCATCCGCACGAACCTGCGCGTAGTCGCGCACCCGCCGGAGCAGGCGATTGGCCACACGCGGCGTACCACGCGAGCGGCGCGCGATCTCCCGCGCCGCCGCATCATCGATCGCCACGTCCATGATGCGCGCCGACCGCCGGACGATTACCTCGATGTCGTGCTCTTCGTAGTAGTCGAGCCGATGGACAATGCCGAAGCGCGCGCGCAACGGGGACGTCAGCAGCCCCGTGCGCGTGGTCGCGCCGATGAGCGTGAACGGCTGAACCGCGACCTTCACCGACCTCGCGCTAGGCCCCTGCCCGATGACGATGTCGAGCTCGTAGTCCTCCATGGCGGGATACAAGATCTCTTCGATCGCCGGGCTCATGCGATGGATTTCGTCGATGAAGAGCACTTCGCGCGGCTGGAGATTCGACAGCATGGCCGCCAGATCGCCGGGCCTTTCGATGACGGGCCCGGCGGTGGGTCGGATCGCGACGCCGAGCTCGTTGCCGATCACGTACGCAAGGGTCGTCTTCCCCAGCCCCGGCGGCCCATAGAGCAGCACATGATCCAGCGCGTCGCCCCGTCCGCGCGCGGCGGCAATCGACACCTGGAGGTTCGCGCGTACACGGTCCTGCCCGATGTAGTCGTCGAG
>DATAEK010000235.1:0-1974 GCA_036258055.1 Vicinamibacterales bacterium | reverse complement strand
CGTTTTGACCGCACAACCCGCCGCGCGGGAAGATGCACTGCGTGAAGGCGCCGACGTGGTTATGGTCAAGCCCTTCGAGCCGAGACAGATCGCGGCTGCGGTGAAGGAGGTACTCGCAGAGCAAGAATGAGCCAGACCCCTCAGCGTGCACCAGTCGAAGGTGGCGCAGGCGGCGCTGACGACCAGCCGAGGCGCTGGCGGGAACGCTCCGGGCTCGTCCGTCGGATAAGCCTGTCGTCGCTCGCGGTCGCGGGGGGATTGGCGATTCTTTTCGCCGTTCTCTTTTTTGCGATCGTCAGTCTGCGCGATCGGTCTCTCGAAGCCCAGCGCTCACAGCAGGTGATCGCGGCGGCGAGTCAGTTGCAGACCCTCGTCATAGACATGGAGACGGGCGTCCGCGGCTACGTCATCACGAACAAGCGGAGCTTCCTAAGACCGTATTTCGAAGCGCAGCGACGATACCCGGACGCGCGTGCGACGCTCCTCGCGCTGACGGCAGGCAAGCCCGATCAGCACGCGCGCGCCGTGAAGATCACTCGGCTTGCAAACGACTACCTCGGCAATGTGACGCCGGAACTGATCGCCTTCATGCAAAGGAATCCACCGATCGCACGAGGGCTGATCGAGGCAGGTGTCGGGAGGCAGCAGATTCAGGACATCCGAGACACCTTCGGTCAGCTGCTTACGACCGAAAAGGCATTCGGCGCTGAACGGACAGATCGCGTACGTTCCACCACGCGCTACGCGCTGGTCGCGGGCGGGATCGGCCTTGCGGCCGCCGTGTTTTTGATCATGCTCGGAGCTCTGTATGTGAACCGGGCCATCGCACGACCGGTACGCATGACGGCAGATGCTGCTGCACGCATCGCAGGCGGGGATCTCTCCGGCCGGTTGCGCGAGGACGGTCCGGGCGAGATTGGACAACTCGAGCAGAGCTTCAACACCATGGCTGCATCTCTGGAGTCGACGGTGGCCGATCTCGAGGAGCGGAATCGGAAGCTCTACGAAAGCGAGCAGGTGAAGAGCGAGCTTGTCAGCAGCGTCTCCCATGAACTTCGCACGCCGCTCGCGAGCGTCCTGGGATTCTCGGCGCTGATGCTCGAACGGGAGCTTCCTCCCGAGGAGATGGCCCGCTACCTAGAGGTGATTCGTGCCGAGGCACGGCGCCTCGCATCGCTGCTGAACGATCTCCTCGACCTACAGCGTGTCGAGGCGCAGACGCTCGAGCTGCACCTTCAGGAGTTCGACCTCAATGAGCTGCTCGCTACCCAGGTGACGCTGTACTCGGCGCAGAGCGAGGCACATCAGCTGCGTCTCGAGCGCATCGGCGAGCCGATCATCGTGCGCGGCGACCGGGACCGCCTCGCGCAGGTCGTCGGAAACCTGCTGTCGAACGCGATCAAGTACTCCCCTGCCGGCGGCGACGTGCAGATCCGCGCCGCGCAACTCGGCGACGAGGCCTGGGTCTGGGTGCAGGATCACGGGCTCGGGATCCCTGCCGGCCACCAGGATCGGATCTTCACGAAATTCTTCCGCGGCGACGTCGGCCGCGAGCGCGGCATCAGCGGAACGGGCCTCGGCCTCGTCCTCGCGCGCCAGATCGTGGAGGCACACGGCGGCGAAGTCGGTTTCGAAAGCGAGGAGCACGTTGGCTCGACGTTCTGGTTCTGGCTCCCGGCAGCCGCCAGGGTGGACGCCGTACCCGACGTGGCGCCCCCCGATCTAGCAGCCCGCGACGACGCGAAAGCCCGTCACGGGGTGTAGCTCCGCGCCGTTCCTGGCCGCGCCGCGGCGAGGCTTCCCCTTCTGGCTCCAGAAGCCAACGCCGCTGATGTACATGACGGCGCCGAGCGGCTGCCAGTCCGGCCTCGGCGTGCCGCAATTGAGCACGAAGTTCCTCCAGGCCGCGGCGATCGCGGCACGTCCCCGCGATCTCGCAGTCAGGCAGCTGGGCGCCGGGATGACCGCGTTCAC
>DATAEK010000234.1:0-39738 GCA_036258055.1 Vicinamibacterales bacterium | reverse complement strand
CCGGCCTTCCGATCGTGTCGGCGCGCGCCCCGATCCGAAACGAGCAGGCAGCCACGCCCGCCGACCTCGTTCTGACGAACGGCCGGGTCGTCACCGTCGACGAGGCGACGCCGGAAGCCCAGGCGATTGCGGTCACCGGCGATCGGATCACCGCCCTGGGATCGTCAGCCGATATCAAGCGCTACGTCGGGCCCGGCACGAAGGTCATCGACGTCAAGGGGCAGTTCGTCATGCCCGGCTTTACCGAGGGTCACGGACACTTCACCGGCGTCGGCGAATCGCAGCTGCAGCTGAACCTGATGAAGGTGCAGACCTGGGACGAGATCGTCGCCATGGTCGAGCAGGCGGCCAAGACTGCAAAGCCAGGTCAGTGGATCCGCGGCCGCGGGTGGCATCAAGAAAAATGGACGAAGAAGCCGGACCCGAACGTGGAAGGGTTTCCCACGCACGCGTCGCTCGATCGCGTCTCTCCGAACAACCCCGTCGTCCTCACGCATGCCAGCGGTCACGCGAGCTTCGCCAATGCGAAGGCGATGGAGATTTCCGGCGTGACGCGAAGCTCACCGAATCCTGACGGCGGCGAGATTCTCAAGGACGCGAGCGGCGATCCGGTGGGTCTCTTTCGGGAGACCGCGCAGCGGTTGATCCGGGCCGGGACCGGCGAGCCGCGGCCGACTGCCGAAGAGGCTGCTGCCCGGGCCAGGAAAGTGCTCGAGCTCGCCGACAAGGAAGTGCTGTCGAAGGGCATCACCAGCTTTCAGGACGCGGGCTCGTCGTTTGCGACCATCGATCTGATGAAGACGATGATCGACGAGAACAAGCTGGGGGTGCGGATGTGGGTGATGGTTCGCGAGGGGAACGCGGCGGAGGCGCCGCGCCTCGCGAAGTACCGGATGATCGACTACGCCAAGGGGCACCTCACCGTTCGTGCGATCAAGCGCGCCATCGACGGTGCGCTTGGTCCGCGCGGCGCCTGGCTCCTCGAACCGTATTCAGACAAGCCGGACAGCACCGGGCTGAACACCACGCCGGTTGCCGAGATCCAAGAGACCGCCAAGCTTGCGATGCAGAACGGCTATCAGCTCTGCGTCCACGCGATCGGCGACCGCGCGAACCGCGAGACGCTGAATATCTTCGAGGAGGCGTTCAAGGCGAATCCTGACAAGAAGGATCTGCGCTGGCGCGTCGAGCACGCCCAGCATTTGAGCGCCGCGGACATCCCGCGCTTCGGCAAGCTCAGCGTGATCGCGTCGATGCAGGGCGTGCACTGCACATCGGACGCCCCCTACGTTCTCGCCAGGCTCGGCGCGAAGCGCGCCGAGGAAGGCGCGTACGTCTGGCAAAAGCTGATGAAAACGGGCGCCGTCGTCTCGAACGGCACCGACGCGCCGGTCGAGGACGTCGATCCCATTGCTGGCTACTACTCGACGGTGAGCCGCAAGTTGAAGGACGGATCCGTGTTCTACCCGGATCAGCGCATGAGCCGTATGGAAGCGCTCAAGTCGTACACGCTCAACGGCGCGTACGCCGGGTTCCAGGAAGGATCACAGGGCTCGCTCAAGGTCGGCAAGTACGCGGACATCGTCGTGCTGTCGAAGGACATCACGAAGGTGCCCGAGGATCAGATTCCGACGGCGAGCGTGGTCTACACGATTGTCGGCGGAAAAGTTTTGTATGAGAAGCCGTACGCCCTGCAGATGCGGCAATGAACAGCCGGGTAGCTATCCGCTAACTGTCAGCTTTTCTTAGTTTGTCGCGGGGCCCCACCCCCGCGACCTGCCAGCGCTCGCTTCGCTCGCGCCGCTAGCTTGGCTCGGACGGGTTGAAAGTGAGACGACTCTGTCGGAAACTTGCGCCCGACCGGCGACTGACGGCCGACTGTGACTCACGACACCCGACTGCCGACTTCCGACTCGTGACTATCTCGTCGTCGTCACCTGCCGTCCGCCGCGCGGTTGCGACTGCGGCGGCACGTGGCGGCGGTACTGATCGAAGAAGCGGTTGCAGGCGCGATGGAAGCGCTCGTTGAGCTCGCGTCCCACGTTGCCCGGCACGGGGCCCAGACGGCTCCACGCGGACTGAGCCTGGCGGACGTCTTCGGCCATCGACCGCCAGCGTGACTCCTCGCCGGCGCGGCCGCCGATGGTGTTGGCGGCCAGCGCTTCTCGCAGCATGTCGGCCAGCGCCTGCGAGGAGCTTGCGGGTTTCGCCGCGGCGTCCGACACGAACCCTTCGACGCGGACGCACAGCTTCTCCATCTTCTGCCGGCTCGCGTCCACGTCGAGCTCGGTGCCGCGGAACCGATCCGGATAGGCCGCGATCACGCGCTCCAGCGCGTCCACGAACCGTGCGCTGAGCGGATCGGCGCCCTGCCGGACGACGGGCGTGCTCTGGTTCCAGCGCGTCCTGAGCGATCGCACGCGATCCAGGATGTCCTCCGGCGCCGCAGCCGCAGCCTCGGCCTCTTCGGCCGTCGGTGCTGGCACGAACGCTTCGAGCTCCGCGACCAGGCCTTCGCGATCGGCCTGCTTGCTCTCCAGCTCGATCTCGTCGCGCCGCTTGTAGCGTTCGAAGAACGTGTCACAGGCGGTCCGGAACCGCTTCCAGATGGCTTCGGACTTGTTGCGGCGCACCGGCCCGATCATTTTCCAATCGGCCTGGAGCCGACGGATCTCGGCGGCGCCGCGATCCCACTCGCGCGAGGCGGCCAGTTCCTCCGCGCGCGCGCACAGCGCCTCCTTCTTTGCGAGGTTCGCGGCCCATGTTTCCTTGCGCTGGGCGAGGTCGGCGTTGCGCCGCGTGAAGAAGCGATCGCAGGCGTCGCGGAACCGCTTCCAGGTCATGCGGGTGTCCTGGCGCGGCACCGGTCCGAGCTGCTGCCAGGCGTGCTGAAGGGCCTTCAGTTCGTCAGCGGTTTTGATCCAGTCGTTGGAGTCGGCGAGCGATTCCGCCCGCGCGATGAGCTCCATCTTGCGCTCGAGGTTGATCTTCCGCTCCTCGGATCGTTGCGCGAAGAACTCGCGCGTTTTCGCGAGGATCGGATCCGCGGCCTGTCGGTAGCGGTGCCACAGCGCCTGCGCCTGCGCGCGGGGCGCCTCGGCCACCTGCTTCCATCGTTCCTGGACGTCGTGGAGCTCCCGCGCGGCCTTCTCGACGTCCTCGGGCGTTGGCCCTTCGGGCTGATCGAAGTGGTACCGCGTTCGCAGCGCCTCCGTCTTCGCGATGAGCTCTTCCTGGACGGCGGCGTTCGCGAAGCGCTTCCACTCGTCCATCTCGCGCAGCTCGTGGAGCCGCGGCGTCAGCGCGGACTGCGCTGCCTTCAGCCGCTCGACCAGGGCGTGTTGCTCGCGTTCATCAATCGCGGGCGGCGCGTCCACGGCCGCGCGCAGCTCGCGGCCAGCCCGGTCGGCTTCCCGCAGCGTGAGGTCCTCGGCTGCGGCACGCTTGGTCACGCGATCGATCAGCTGCTCGACGCGCTGGACCTGCTGCCGAACGATCTTCTCGGCGGCGGCCTTGTGCTCCTCGGCCTTCTGGGTGAGGCGCGCGGTGGCATCCGCGAACCGCTGGACCGCCGCGGGGTCGACGCCGTCAGTCCCGGACAGACGGTGCCACTCGTCCGATACGGCCTTCCACGCGTCTTCCGGCAGCTCCTCGAGGCTCGTCACGCGCTCAGCTTCGTGCGACAGCTCTTCGAGCCGGCCGTTGACCCGCTGGATCTCCAGGCGGTTCTCGTGGCGTTCTGCCGCGCGGCGGCAGGCCTCCTCGAAGCGGGCTCGGTACTCGACATCGCCGATCTCCTGCTCGCCGGGACCAGGCAATCCCTCCCACTCTGCGCGTGCTCTGGCGACTTCCTCGACGGTGTCATCGCCGCGCAACGCTTCGACGCGCTCGCACATCTGGACCATCGCCAGCCGCCGCGCTTCGCGGCGTTCGCTCTCGGCGCGTCGCGCCGCCTCCTCCTGCTCGACGCGATCGATGGCGCCGTTTGCATCGGACACCAGCACCGCAAACCTGCCCGCTGTCTCTTGATCCATCTCGAATACTCCGCTTCCTGCGAGATCCCGCCAATCGGCCTCCGCCTGGCTCAATTGCACGCGCGCGTTGGTTGTCGACGGCGCCGCCGCCAGCGCTTCCACGCGGGCCATCACCACGGCGACGCGGTGCTGCCATTGCTCGAGTGCTGCGCGGCGTGCCGCCTCGGCCTCGTCCATCGACTGGATCATCGCCCGTGCCCGCTTGCTGACCGACTTGTTCTTCGCGCGATTGGCCACACCGTCGAGCGCGTCACGCAGCGCGGCGGCCTCCGTCGTGGCCTCGGCAACCCGCTCGAGCGCGGAGATCCCGGCTTCCTTGTGATCGGTCTTGAGCGCGACATTGAGGAGCTCGCTGTGATCCGCGATGCGCGCGACGGCGTCGAGTGCCGTCTGCGAATCGGCGGCCTGTCGCGCGATGCTCCCCAGCAGCTTCACGTCGTGGATCCGTCCGAGCGCGGCCGTGCGCACGGTGTCGAATGGCGACACCTTCGCGACGGTCGCAAACTGCTTCGGGTCCTGAATCCCGGCGAGTGCGAGCGCCGCAGCGCCGTCACGTTCTCCCGGCGCGGACGCAATCGCGACCAGCCGCTCGGCGATTTCGCGTCGAAGGTCGTCATCCTTCTCCGTGCCGGCAAAGCGGACGAGCTCCTCGACGGCGCCGATCCTCGCAACTGCCGTCCGCCGCACCCGCACGTCGTCGTCGAGCGAGGCCAGCTCGCTCAGCACTGTCTGGTGCTCGTCGTCGTCGGGGATCTCGGCAATCGACGCGGCCCTGACCGCAGGGTCGGCGTGCTTCCATCGGGGTTGTGGCTTGAAACGGTCGAGGAAAGACATGCGGGGAGCCTTACTCAATTGTGAAAGGCGGACGATGAATCAACAGGCGACCGGTCGAAACCGTCCGGTGGGATGATCCGCGCCGGCGCCGATCGATTCAGCGTGCACGATTCACAATTGCACTAGCCGTTGCTTTCTTGCGTGAGCCACTCGGCGATCTGTTCGCGGGTCATGCGGTGATCGTCGTTGAGATGAACGATCATCGACGCCAGCGGCAGCCGCTTTGCGCAGCCCTGCGGGCACCGTTTGGTCACCTCGTCCAGACATCGGAACAGCCGTTCGAGGTGATCGGGAATCAACTTACCGTGTTCACGCGGCAGATGGTATACACCCTCATACACCGCGCCGAGAGCACACGATCCGCCACGCTCGTCGAAGTAGCTGCCGAAACACTGATGTCCGCGCTTCGATCCCACGCGGATGTAGTCGGCCAGCTCTTTCTGCTCGTTTTCGAGTCCAGTCGCCATCGCGAATCTCCACTGATCGCGGATGCGCTTGCGATGAAGGCTGCGTGAGCCTTCGGTGATAACGACGGCCGGTTCGTGCAAGTCCATTGTAGCGCAGTGATTCCTGCGAAGATCAGGCACCTTGGTGAAGTTTTTCGCGCCTACCTTCCGATCCATCAAATTGAATTCATCTCCCGCGGCGACAAAACACTCCGCCTAAAGCGCGGCACGGGACCAGCCGCGGCAAAGAGGGGACGACACGCGGCGCGTGGTGGACGCAGTCGCACCGCGTGCCGCGATCGTCCGAAATCGGCAGACTCGGTCACTCGGAAGTGGCCTGACGCTACAATGATCCCGTGATTCTGATCGCTGCTCTCTTGGTTGGTTCCCTGCAGACGCCCGCGCAAACACCCGCCGCGCCGCTCACGCCCGCGCCGGGGAACCCGGTTGCCGTCATCTCGACCTCGCTCGGGGACATCACCGTCGAGCTTTTCAAGGACAAAGCTCCGGTGTCGGTCGAGAACTTCCTGGGCTATGTGTCGGACCATTTCTACGAGGGCACGATCTTCCACCGCGTGGTGAAAAACTTCATGATTCAGGGAGGCGGCTACACGCCGCAGTTCGTCGAAAAGGCGACGCGGGATCCGATCCAGAACGAGGCGACCAACGGGTTGCGGAACCTGCGAGGGACATTGGCGATGGCCCGCCGCAGCTCGCTCCGTAGCGCGACGTCGCAGTTCTACATCAACGTGGCCGACAATCGCGATCTCGATCACACGGGCTTCACGCCGCGTGATTTCGGCTACGCGGTGTTCGGCCGCGTGCTCTCGGGCATGGACGTCGTCGATCGCATTGCTTCGGTTGCGACGCACACCGCCGCCGACATGGACGACGTGCCCGTCGAGGCCGTGATGATCAAGGGAATCAGGGAATTGCCAAAGGCGCCGAAATCACCGAATTCACCGGCGTTGCCGACAGCGCCGGCGGCACGCTAATCGAAGAACCCGCCGCTTTGTCGCGCCCACTTCTCGTCATCTTCCTGACAATCTTCGTCAATCTCGTCGGCTTCGGGATCATCATCCCGCTGCTGCCGTTCTACGCGCAGACGTTCGGCGCGTCGCCGCTCGTGATCGGCCTGCTCTTCGCGTCGTTCTCGCTGAGTCAGCTGATCGCGTCACCGTGGCTGGGCCACCTTTCCGATCGCTGGGGACGGCGGCCCGTCCTGATCTTCAGCTTGATCGGCACCGTCGTCAGCTTCGTGATGCTCGCGCTGGCCCGCAGCCTGCCGATGCTGTTCGCGGCCCGGATCGTCGACGGCCTTTCGGGTGGGAACATCACCACCGCTCGCGCCTACATCGCGGACATCACGACGGAGGAGAATCGCGCGCGGGCGTTCGGCATGCTCGGAGCAGCCTTCGGCCTCGGGTTCATCGTCGGGCCGGCGCTCGGGGCGCTGTTCTCGCATATCAGCTACACGGCCCCCATCTGGGCGGCCGCGGCGATCACCGTCGCGGCGACCGTGCTCGCGTGGGTCTGGTTGCCGGAGACCGTGCATCGCGCGCACGCCGGCGGCGGCGCGGCGTGGCACGCGCTCGCGGAACTCGGGCGCCGGCCGCACTTGCGATTGCTCTTCACCGTGGACTTCGTCTACTGGACGGCGTTCGCCGTGTATCAGACGACGTTCGCGCTGTTCGGCGCGCGGCGATTCGGGTTCGACGCCGCGCACACCGGTTATCTGCTGAGCGTGTTCGGCTTCCTCGGCGTGGTCGTGCAGGGGGCGCTGGTCGGGCCGATCGTCGGTGCGTTCGGTGCCCGCCGCACGCTCGCATTCGGCCTGATCGCCGCGGCGATCGGCTGGGGAGGCAGCGCGCTGACCCATTCCTTGTGGGTCTTCGTCGCGATGCTCGTGCCCGGCGCGGTCGGCATCGGCCTGTGCAACGCTACGCTGAGCACGCTCATCAGCACGGCAGCGGGTCCGCACGAGCAGGGCCGCGTCCAGGGCGCGGCCGGTGCTCTCGAGAGCCTCGGCCGGACGATCGGCCCTGTGTGGGGCAACGGCGCGCTGCAGGTGTTCGGCGAAGGCACGGCGTACGGATCCGCGGCGCTGGTGCTCGTCGGCGCGGCGGTGTTGACGACGCAGTACCATCAGCCGCCGAAGCCGGCCGCGTCCCCCTGAAAGCGGCGATGGACCTAACGCGGGCTCGAAATCGCCGCCAATTCCTTCTCCAGTCTCGTCACCAGGCGATCGAGCTCGTCGACGATCGCGCGCACGGTATCCGGCTGGCTCAGATCGACGCCCGCCTGCTTCAGCAGCGTCATCGGATAATCGCTGCCGCCCGACTGCAGCAACGTGAGATAACGCTCGCGCGCTCCGCGGCGCTCGGCCTCACTCCCGTGCATGATCTCCTGCGCGAGTCGTGCCGCCGACGCGAAGCACGTAGCGTACTGATAGACGTAGTACGGCGAGTTGAAGAAATGCGGAATCCGCGACCAGGTGATTCCCATCTGCGGCGCCAGGTCGAGCGAGTCGCCGTAATACTCCTTGACGATCGACGTGTAGGTCTCCGTGAGGATCTCCGACGTAATCGGCTGATCCTGTTCAGCGAGTCGATGTGCGCGCAGCTCGTAGTCGGCAAACAGCACCTGGGTGTAGAACGTGCCGGTGATGTTGTCGATCGCGTGCTGCAGCAGCACGATCCGTTCGATGGGATCAGTCGAGCGCGCGAGCAGGTACTCGAGCAGCAGCGCCTCGCTCAAGGTTGACGGGACCTCGGCGACGAAGATGGTGTAGCTCGAATAGATGAACGGCTGGGTGCGATGGGACAGGATGGTGTGCATCGAGTGCCCCATTTCGTGCGCCAGCGTGAACATGTCATCCAGCGTGTCGGTGTAGTTCATCAGCATGTACGGGTGGGTGCCGTACACCGGCGCCGAGTACGCGCCCGATCGCTTGCCGTCGTTCTCGTACACGTCGATCCAACCGCCCGCGAACCCCTCGCGCATGAGCGTCTGATAATCCCCGCCCACCGGCTCGACCGCATCCACGATCCAATCGAGCACCTCGTCGTACTCGTATTTCTTGTCGAAGGTCACGATCGGAATGGAGAAGTCGTAGGTGTAGTAGGAGGACAGGCCCAGCACCTTGCGCCGCAGGCGGTGGTAACGTCGCAGCGGCTCCACGCCGGCACGCGTGGTCTCGATCAGGTTCTCGACGACGGAGGTCGGAATGTTGTCGCCGTGGAGTGCAGCATCGAGGGTTGATTTGTAACCGCGCGCGCGCGCCTGGAACCAGTCACGCTGGCAGACGCCGTTGTAGAGGGTGGCGTAGGTGTTGACGCTGCGCTCGTAGACGCCATGGAGCGCTTCGAAGGCCGCCGCCCGGTCGGCCTGTTCGCGTCGCGTCGCCAGAATCGCCCGGTACTGTCCGTAGCTGACCGTCACCTCCTCACCGCTCGAGAGCCGGATCGTCGGGAACTTGGCGTCCGCAGTCGAGAGCGCCCAATACGCATCGTTCGGCGCGGAGGCCAGGCGGCTCGACAGCGACATCAGCCGTTCGCCTGCTTCGTCGAGCACGTGCTCCGCTTGCCGATACAGATCCTCAATCGCGAAGCGGTAGAGGTTCAGCGCGCTGTTTCCGTCCATCCACGCGCGGACCGTCTCGAGCGGCACCTTCAGGAGCTCGGGGTTGAACCAGGATTCCGCCTGCTTCCAACGGGCGAAGAGGATCTGCACCTGCTGACGCCGGGCGTTGACCGCGTTGTCACGCTGATCCTCGTCGTACCGCAGCGACGGGAAATACCACACGCGATACGCCAGCTGGCCGAGCTCCTCGGAAAGCTTGAACGCTTCGAGCAGGCGGTCCGGCCCCTGCGCCAGGGTTCCCTTGAGCGACGCGTAGCGGTCGATGCCGGCGTCGAGCTTCTTGTACGCCGCATCCCACTCGTCCCAGTTGTGAAAGATGTCGTCGAGGTTCCACTTGAAACGGTCGGGGATCTCCTCGCGACGGCGGCTGCGCGCGCGCGGCGGTTCCGGGGCAACACCTGATGGCGTGAACAACGGGGCAAATGACATCCGTTCACTATAGATCACCGACACGCCTCGACCGGTCACCGTCTTGCTTGTGGATGCCGTCGAGCGTAGCGTGCAGGGGCACGACGCGTGTCGGATCACGGGATCCTGACGATGGAGGTCACGTGGGCAAGAAGCGACGCGGATTCGGCCAGCAGCTCGAGCGATTTTCAAGCGCCGTCACGGGGTGGACCGGCAGTACCTCCGCGTTCGCGGTGGCCTGCGGCGTCATTCTGGTGTGGCTGGTGAGTGGTCCGTTCTTCCACTACTCGGACACCTGGCAGCTGGTGATCAACACAGGCACGACGATCGTGACGTTCCTGATGGTGTTTCTGATCCAGCGGGCGCAGAACAAAGGGTCGCTCGCCGTTCAACTGAAGCTCAACGAGCTCGTCGCGGCGATGAACGGCGCCAGCAACCGGCTGATCGACGTCGAGGACCTGACGGAGGACGAGCTGAAGACGCTGCACCGCTACTACAGCAGGCTCGTGGCGATGGCGCGCAAGGACACCAGCCTCACGCAGTCGCACTCGATCGAGGAAGCACAGCAGCGACACGCGCGAAAATCCGGGCTATTGGCGGTTCTTCAGCGCGAGAGTAGCCCCGAGAGAAACTCGCCGCCCACAGCGCTGACAGCGGCCGTCCACTCGTGTCCGCCGTCGAAGACGACGCTCTTGACCTGACCGCCGCGGGCCTCGATGGCGGCAACGTCCGCGTCGAGCTTTGCCGCGGTGTACCAGTCATCGCCCGTTCCCCGTATGAGCAACGTTCGAGGAAAACGCGCGTGCGGATCCTCGCGCAGCTCGGGAGGCACGTCGCCGCCCACCGCGATCACGCCCGCCGTCGGTTGCCGGCCCCTGAGTCCGGCGCGAAAAGCCATCGCGACTCCCTGCGAGAATCCGGCGTAGACGATCGGAACGGTCGCCCGAGTCGCCACATCCTGCAGGGCCCGTTCGATCGCCGCATCGACGTAGGCGAGGTTGTCGAGAATCGCGACGTCGCGATCCTGATGTGTCATCCACCCCGCCACGACGTCCTTCGAGCGCCCGCGGTAGAACCGATGCAGCGCCTGAATGGACACGAGCAGCCAGCGGTCCGTGCCAGGGATCGCCACCAGCCGCTCGAGTTGCGTCGCCGCATCTTCCGCGTATCCATGAAAGCCGGCGAGGAGGCCGACGGCGTTACCGGCCGGCCGTCGCACCAGCACGCGTCCGTGCGTAATCGTTGGCACGAGCAGGGTGTCGAGATCCTGGGGCATCGGTGAAATCGTATCGCTCTGGTGCTTCGCTTGTCGCTACAGCCTCGCGCCGTCGCGCTCGGCTGTGGCCGCAGGCGCTTCTCAGTGCTCGCGGCCGGCTGAAGGTGCTGCGAGAATCTGGCGGACAGCGGACCGCGACAAGCGACGCACCCAGCGACCGGCGAGCGCGGAAGAAGGCCACCACGTTCGGCGCTGCCGTCGCGGCCAGCTGGATCCCCGCCCGCCGCGCCAGCCGCATCGATCCCGGGGTCGTTCTTCGGGCTGACTAACTACTCTTCAACACATCAAACAGGAGGCCAGGAGACCAGGAGATCTCTCTAGGTCTTTGTCTCCGAGCCTCTGTTGCGGGTAAGAGAGCGGTTCGCCTTTGGAGCCGTCCCTGAGCGCCGAACGCCGCGTAGCGGCTTCAGCCGGCCCCGAGCCCCGAGTCCCGAGCGCCGTGTACCGCGCCTGATCACAGATGCTTATCAATCCACTCGACCGTGTGATCGAGCATCCGTTCCATCACCTCGTCCTGCTTGGCCGCGTTGCTCGACGCCTTCAGCGAATGATCGCCGCCGGCGACCTCGTACAGGGTGGCCTGCTTCAGTGACGGCAGCAGCGCACGGATCTCCTCGGCCGTCCCGAAGGTGTCGCGGCTGCCTTGTACGAAGAGCATCGGCTCCGCGATGTCAGGCAGGTGAGCGTCGCGACGCTTCTGCGGGTTGCCTGGCGGGTGCAGCGGATAGCCGAAGAAGATGACGCCGGCCAGCGTCTCGGTCTTCTGCGCCGCGACGTGTGAGGCCATGCGGCCGCCCATCGACTTGCCGCCGATGAATAGGGGGAGACCGCCAAGTTTCTCTCGTGCGACGGCGATGGCGTCTCGCCACGACGCTTCGAGCACCGGCGCGCGATCCGGCGCGCTGCGTTTCGCAGCCATATAGGGGAAGTCGAAGGTCGCGGTGTGAATGCCGCGCGACGCGAGGCCGCGCGCCACTCGCACCATCCACGCGCTCTTTTGTCCCGCGCCCGCGCCGTGTCCCACCACGAACGCCGCTCGCGGCGAGGCCGTGGAGTAGACTGTCAGATCCGTCTGCTTCGACACGGAGGGATTATGGCACGTGCGCAGAGCCTGCTCGAGGAGACGCTGGAAACGTTGACCTACACGCGTGACGGCGTGATCAGCGAGCTCATGATGAAGTCATCAGTCCTCATCCTCGCGTTTCTGCTGTTACCGCTTTCGGCGTCCGCGCAACGCCTGCCCTCGAACGCCGTGCCGAGTCACTACGAGATCGCGGTGGCGATCGATCTGGCCGCTGCGACCTTCACCGGCGACGAGACCATTCGGGTACACCTTCAGGCGCCGTCCGAATCGATTGTCCTGAATGCCGCCGAGATCGCGTTCAACGACGTCAGCGTGACCGCCGGAGGCCGCACGCAGAAAGCGTCAGTCAAGCTTGACGAGAGCAAGGACCAGGCGATGCTGACGGTGCCGTCACGCCTGCCAGCCGGCGACGCCACGCTCCACATCACCTACGCCGGACGACTGAACGACGACCTGCGCGGACTCTATCTGAGCAAAGCCAACAACCGGCGGTACGCCGTCACCCAGATGGAAGCGACGGATGCCCGGCGCATGTTCCCTGGGTTCGACGAGCCTCCCTATAAGGCGACCTTCGACCTCAAGGCGACGATCGACGAGGGCGATCACGCGATCTCCAATGGCGCCATCGTGTCCGACACGCCGGGTCCTGGCGCGGGCAAGCATACGGTCACGTTTGCCACCACGCCGAAGATGTCGACGTATCTCCTGGCACTCGCGGTCGGCGACTTCGTCTGCAACGAAGGCGCGGCGGACGGGATTCCGATCCGCATCTGCTCGACGCCGGACAAGAAGGCGCTCACCGGGTTCGCGCTCGAATCCGCGCGGCAGGTGATGCAGTACTACAACCGCTACTACTCGATTAAGTACCCGTTCAAGAAGCTGGATGTCGTTGCGGTTCCCGACTTCGCGGCGGGCGCGATGGAGAACACCGCGGCCATTTTCTATCGCGAGACGTTGCTGCTCGCCGACGACAAGGCATCGGTCGGCACGCGCAAGTCGATCGCTGAGGTGCTGGCGCACGAGATGGCGCATCAGTGGTTCGGCGACCTGGTCACGATGCAGTGGTGGGACGACCTCTGGCTGAACGAGGGCTTCGCGAACTGGATGCAGAGTAAGCCGGTGAAAGCGTGGAAGCCCGAGTGGCAGATGGAGCTCGGGGAGACCGCGTCGAATCAGGGCGCGATGACCCTCGACGCGCTGCACTCCACCCGAGCGGTCCGCGCAAAGGCGGAAACACCAGCGGAGATCAACGAGCTCTTCGACTCGATCACCTACGAGAAGGGCGCCGCCATCCTGCGGATGGTGGAGGCGTGGGTGGGCGAGGAGCCATTTCGCAAGGGCGTGAACGCCTACCTCGAGAAGTTCAAATACGGCAACGCGCGTGCGGAGGACTTCTGGAGCACGGTCGCGTCGAGCACCGACAAGCCTGTGGACAAGGTGATGGCGTCGTTCGTCGATCAGCCGGGAGTGCCGCTCGTAAGCGTCGCGCTGGGCTGCGAGGGAGGCCGGGGTACCGCCACCTTGACTCAGGAACGCTACGTCGCGGATCAACAGGACAACGACGCTACGAAACAGCTCTGGCAGATCCCGGTCTGCATGCGATTGCCGTCGGGAAAGACCGTGTGCGATCTGCTCGACAAGAAACAGGCGACGATATCCGCGGGCGGGTGCCAGCAGTGGACCGTGCCGAACGCCGGCGCGCGCGGCTACTACCGCACCGCGCTGCCGCCGGCGTCGCTGCGCGCCGCTTCGGCAGAGATGCCCAAACTCGAGGCCACGGAACGCCTGGCGCTCCTTGGCGACGAGTGGGCGCTCGTGCGCGGCGGGCGTCACGACATCGGCTCGTTTCTCGATCTGGCCTCGGGCTTTGGATCCGAGCGCAGCGGGCAGGTGTTGAACACGTTGACCAGCAAGCTCGCCGCGATCGACGACGACATGACGACCGACAAGACCCGCGAACCGTTCCGCGCCTGGATCCGCGCCCTGCTGGCGCCGGTGGCCGCAGAGGTCGGCTGGGGTCCTGGGGCGACGCCCGCGCCGAAGGCCGGCGACGGCGACGACACGCGCGCACTGCGGGCGGCTGTCGTGGGTGCGTTGGGGGTCGCCGCAAGGGATCCCAATGTGTTGAAGCACGCGCGGCCACTGGTCGAGCAGGAGCTCGACAAGCCGGGCACGGTCGATCCGACGTTGCTCGGGGTGCTGGTCAACGTTGCGCCGCTCGAGGCGGACGCGACCCTGTACGACAAGTACGTGGCGCGGAGCAAATCCGCAGTCGACCCTGAAGAGCGCTACCGGTATCTCTACGGGCTCGCGAGTTTTGCCGATCCCGCGCTGGTTCGGCGTACGGTCGAGTACGCCATCGGACCCGACGTGCGATCGCAGGACACGAAGATCCTCCTGGCAGCGCTCCTCACCAACGACCCGACCCAGGATCTGGCGTGGGACCTGATGCGCCAGCAGTGGGACGCGGTCCAGAAGAAGACCGGCGAGTTCGTCGGCAACACGGTCATCGTCGGTGCGCTGGCGGCGTTCTGCGACGACCAGCACTACGCTGACATCAAGAGCTTCTTCGCCGCGCACCCGGTGCCCGACGCCGCACGCACGCTCGCCCAGTCGCTCGAAGCCATCGCGTCCTGCAGCGCCGTCGCGCGCGCGCAGTCGCCGAAGCTGGAGGAGTGGCTGCAAGCACGCGGGAGCGCCGGGCGATAGGCCGGCGCTTCGCTGCCGCTGTCCGCTGGGGTGACGCCTGTCGCAGTCCGCTGTTCGCTTCTGAAAGCGGGCAGTCGCCGCTAACCAGCGGCGCGAGCGAGCAGCCTTGAGCCGCAGCGAGCGCGAATGCGCGAGCTGCAATGTCTGGGGGTGGGGCCCCCAGACACATTGAGAGAAGAAGCGCTGGCAGGTCGCGGGGGTGGGGCCCCGCGACCACTGCGAAGAGCCAACCGAAGCGCCACTAGTCGCCCCAGCGGACAGCGGACGGCGACAAGCCTCGAGCCAGCGGCAAGGCTGAAGGCCCTGCCCCCATCCCCCAGTTGCTCCAATCCATCTATTAATGTAGATTCATAGATATGCAGGATGCGCCGGCGCTCTTCCGGCTGCTCGGCGACGACGTTCGCCTCCGTCTGCTGCGGGTGCTCGAGGCCGAGCGCCTGAACGTTACGGAGCTGACCGCGATTCTCGGGATCGCCCAGTCGGGTGTGTCGCGGCATCTCGGCCTCCTCAAAGACGCCGGGCTCGTCAGTGAGCGGCGCGAGGGAGGCTACAGCTACTACCGGCTGGCCCCGGCGCTCACGAACGAGAAGGACGGCCTGGCTCCTCTCGCCGCCTTCCTGCGCTCACTCTTCGAGCGCACGACGGAAACCGAGGCTGGCCGGGCAGACGATGTGCGGCTGGCGGAGGTGAGGCGGCTGCGCAAGGAGAACTTCGACGCGCACGCCGCACCGGACACGAGCGAGCGACAGCTCGTGCCCGGGAGGAGCTGGGCGGCGTGGGCACGGGCCCTCGGCCACCTGTTGCCGCCGTTGCGGGTGGCCGACCTCGGATGCGGCGAAGGGTACCTGACCGTCGAAGCCAGCCGCTTCGCGTCGCGCGTGATCGCGGTGGACCGCTCCGAGACGGTACTGAAGCGGGCACGGGCGCTCGCGACGCGCCGCCGCGTGCGGAACGTCACGTGGAAGCGCGGGGAGCTCGAGCGCGTGCCGATCCGCGACGCCAGCGTGGACCTGGCGCTCCTTTCCCAGGCCCTGCATCACGCGAAGGATCCCGCCCGCGCCCTCGCGGAAGCGGTGCGCATCCTGATTCCTGGCGGACGCGTCCTCGTCCTCGAGCTGCGCGAGCACGATGAAGCCTGGGTTCGGGATCGGCTCGGCGATCAATGGCTCGGTTTTGCCGATGACGCGCTGGCAGGGATGCTGAAGGCCGCAGGGCTGACGGACGTAATGGTGACCGTCGGCGCGCGTCGTACGGGGGACGCGTTCACCGTGATCATTGCGAGCGGCACGAAGCCCGTCGTCAGCGCGGCAGGGACGACGGCGCATGGACGGCGGACACGGCACCGGACGCAGACCACAGACCACAAGGATTCGTAATGGACACTGTCTTCGAGAAACTTCGCACGACGCTCGATCGGCGCATCCTCGTGCTCGACGGCGCGATGGGCACGATGATTCAGCGTTACCAGCTGACGGAAGCGGATTTCCGCGGCGAGCGCTTTGCCGGCCACTCGCGGGACCTGCGGGGCAACAGCGATCTCCTCGTGCTCACGCGCCCGGACGTGATCAGCGCGATTCATGACGAGTACCTCGCCGCCGGCGCCGACATCATCGAGACGAACACGTTCACGAGCACCGCGATTGCGCAGGGAGATTACGGCCTTGAATCGATCGTCTACGAGCTCAACGTCGAGGGCGCACGGCTGGCCCGCGCGGCGGCTGACGCCTGGACCGCACGCGATCAGGGCAAGCCCAGATTCGTCGCGGGATCGATGGGACCGATGAACCGAACCCTGTCGATCTCCCCGGATGTGAACAATCCAGCCTTCCGCGGCATGACCTTCGACCAATGCCGCGCGGCGTACGAGGATCAGGTCCGTGGCCTGATCGACGGCGGCGCCGACATTCTGCTGCTCGAAACGATCTTCGACACGCTGAATGCCAAAGCCGGCATCGTCGCCATCGAGAACGTGTTCGACGAACGCGGCCGGCGCCTCCCGGTGATGATCTCGCTCACGATCACCGATCGCAGCGGCCGCACGCTTTCCGGCCAGACGCTAGATGCCTGCTACGTGTCGCTTCGTCACGCGAAGCCGCTGTCGATCGGCATCAACTGCGCGCTCGGCGCCCGCGACATGCGGCCGTACCTGGCCGACCTCGCCCGCATCGCGGAGTGCTACGTGAGCAGCTATCCGAACGCCGGGCTGCCGAACGCGTTCGGGCAGTACGACGAATTGCCCGACGAGACGAGCACGCTCGTCCGCGATTTCGCCGCGAGCGGCTTCGCGAACATCGTCGGCGGCTGCTGCGGGACGACACCCGAGCACATTGCCGCAATCGGGAGGGCAGTCGAAGGGGTGACGCCTCGGCCGTTGCCGGCTGGTTCGTGGCTGACCCACCGTGCGGACGAACGGGGACGCGGAGTTGCCGCTCCGGGCGCCTCCCTGGCCGCCCGCGCTGCCGGAGCGCCTGGCGATCACGAATTCACGCGCTTCTCGGGCCTCGAGACGCTGACGATTCGTCCGGACAGCAACTTCCAGATGATCGGCGAGCGCACCAACGTGACGGGATCGGCGCGCTTCGCGCGGCTGATCAAGGGCGGCGACTATGCGGAGGCCGTACGCGTGGCCGCCGAGCAGGTGCGCAACGGCGCCAACCTGATCGACGTCAACATGGACGAGGGCATGCTCGACTCCGAGCAGGCGATGACGACGTTTCTCGACTACATCGCGACCGAGCCGGAGATTGCGCGGGTGCCGGTCATAATCGACAGCTCGCGGTGGTCCGTCATCGAGGCTGGACTGAAGTGCGTACAGGGTAAGTCGGTCGTGAATTCGATCAGCCTCAAGGAGGGCGAAGAGGACTTCCTTCGCAAGGCCAGCACGATTCAGCGGTTCGGCGCGGGTGTCGTGGTGATGGCGTTCGACGAAACCGGTCAGGCGGACACGATCGAGCGCAAAGTCTCGATCTGTCAGCGGGCGTACCGGCTGCTGACCGGGCAGGCCGGCTTCGACCCCCTCGATATCATCTTCGATCCGAACATCCTCGCCATTGCCACCGGGCTGGAAGAACACAACGACTACGCGGTGAACTTCATCGAGGCCACGCGCATCATCAAGGCGACGTGTCCGGGCGTGAAGGTGAGCGGCGGGGTCAGCAACCTGTCGTTCTCGTTCCGTGGCAACGACGTCGTCCGTGAGGCCATGCACTCCGCGTTCCTCTATCACGCGATCAAGGCCGGCATGGACATGGGGATCGTCAATGCCGGACAGCTCATCGTCTACGAGGACATCCCACCGGATCTGCTGGAGCACGTCGAGGACGTGATCTTCAATCGCCGCCCGGATGCCACCGAACGACTGGTGCAGTTCGCCGACACCGTGAAAGGACGAGGCGCGAAGAAGGAGCTGGACGTCGCCTGGCGCCAGGGAACGGTCGAAAGCCGTCTCTCGCACGCGCTCGTGCACGGTGTCCTTGATTTCATCGACCAGGACGTCGAAGAGGCGCGGCAGAAGTATGCGCGGCCGCTCGAGATCATCGAAGGGCCGCTGATGGACGGCATGAAGATCGTCGGCGACCTGTTTGGCGCCGGCAAGATGTTCCTCCCGCAGGTGGTGAAGAGCGCGCGGGCGATGAAGCGCGCGGTCGCGTATCTCGAGCCGTTCATGGAGCGCGGCGGCGATGCGAAGGTGCAACCCGACGGATCGGTCGTGACCGCCTCGTCTCAGGGCAGCATTGTCATGGCGACGGTGAAGGGGGATGTCCACGACATCGGCAAGAACATCGTTGGTGTCGTGCTGGGGTGTAACAACTATCAGGTCATCGACCTCGGCGTCATGGTGCCGGCGGCGAAGATCCTGGATGCGGCGATCGAGCACGACGCCGACCTCATCGGCCTCAGTGGTCTGATCACGCCGTCGCTCGACGAGATGGTGTTCGTGGCGCGCGAGATGGAGCGCCGCGGGTTCACGCGCCCGCTCCTCATCGGCGGCGCAACCACGAGCCGGCAGCACACCGCGGTCAAGATCGCACCCGAGTACAGCGAGCCTGTCGTCCACGTCCTCGATGCGTCCCGCGCGGTGGACGTCGTGTCGCGGCTCCTCGGCGCGGCCAAGCCGGATTTTGACGCCGCCAACCGTGCCGCGCAGTCCGACATTCGTGAAAAGTACGCGACGCGACGGGAAAAACCGCAGCTCACCTATCAGCAGGCCCGCGCGAACCGGCTGCAGATCAATTGGGACGACTACGAGATCGCCTCACCGTGGTTCGTCGGGCGCCGCTATCTCGACGAGATGCCGCTGGCGGAGCTGGCGAAATACATCGACTGGACGTTCTTCTTCTCCGCCTGGGACCTGAAGGGGCGGTTCCCCGGGATCCTCGAGCATCCGCAGTACGGCGCGGCCGCGCGCGAGCTCTACGAACACGGGCAGGCGCTGTTGAAGCGAATCGTCGACGAGAAGCTTCTGACGGCGTGCGGCGTGTACGCGTTCTGGCCGGCGAACTCGGCGGACGACGACATCATTCTCTACACCGACGATTCGCGCCGAACCGAGCTCGCCGTGCTGCCGATGCTCCGGCAGCAGGAGGTCGTGCCCGACAAACGGCCGAATCGATCGCTCGCCGATTTCATCGCGCCACGCGAGAGCGGCGTGCCCGACTACCTCGGGATGTTCGCCGTCACGGCGGGCATCGGCGTCGACGACCTGGTCCGGCGGTTCGAGCGGGAGCACGACGACTACAACGCGATCATGGTGAAGGCGTTGGCCGATCGGCTGGCAGAGGCCTTCGCCGAGCACCTGCACGCGCAGGCGCGAAAGGACTGGGGCTACGGGCACGACGAGCGGTTGGCCGTCCCGGATCTGATTGCGGAGAAGTTCCGCGGCATCCGTCCGGCGTATGGATATCCGGCGTGTCCGGATCACAGCGAGAAGTTCAAGCTGTTCGAGCTGCTGGATGCCGGACGGCAGGGAATCATCCTCACCGATCACGCGGCGATGGCGCCGGCCGCGAGCGTCAGCGGGCTGTATTTTGCGCACCCGGAGGCGGCATACTTCAACGTCGGCCGAATTGGCCGGGACCAGCTCCAGTCGTACGCCAAGCGGAAGGGGATGGCGATCGAAGACGCCGAGCGTTGGTTGGGCCAGAATCTGTCGTACGACCCGGTAGAGCTTGGCGTCAAGTGCTGAAGGACAACGCCGGCGCAACACTTAATTGTGAAAGCGGATCGTCGAACTGTCAGCGCGCCCAACCATCTATCACGCCGCGCCGTCTGATAACCGGAGCCGCATGCCACGCAGGCCATATTTCCGTCTCTGGATGGCACTTAGCGCCGTTGTCGCGGCCGGCACGCTCGGCGCCGCGCTGCTGACCGCGCGGCCGGAGCACGAACCCCAGTCCACTCGGCGCGAGGGAACGGCAACGGTGAAACGCCGTGATTTCGTCCGGTCGCTTCGACTCTCGGGCACGGTCGAAGCGGTCGACTCGACGACGCTCTCAGCCCCACGGCTCTCCGGTCCCAACTCCTCTTCCCTCGTCATCACCCGGCTGGTGAAGGCCGGGGCCCCAGTCAAGAAGGGTGATCTCGTCGTCGAGTTCGATCGGCAGACACAGCTCGCGACGGCGCTCGACAAGCGCGCGGAGCTGAACGATCTCGAACAGCAGATCCGCAAGCGGGAGGCGACCGCGCGGGCGGACCGCGCCAAGGACGACAGCGAGATCCTGCTCGCGGAGAGCGCGCTCGGCCGCGCGCGGCTCGAGATGTTGAAGAACGAGATGCTGCCGAAGATCCAGGTGGAGAAGAACCAGCAGGCACTGGATCAGGCGGAGGCGACGTTGAAGCAGCTCCGCACGACCTACGACCTGAAGCGGAAGGCGGCCGACGCGGACCTTCGGATCCTCAAGATTCGTCGCGATCGATCGGAAAACGCCATGAAGCAGGCGGAAGCCAACGCCCAGAGGATGGCGATGACTGCGCCGATCGACGGCATGGCGGTCATCCGCACGGTGTGGAAGACCAACAACATGGCCGAAGTGCAGGAAGGGGAGGAGGTCCGCGCCGGCGTGCCGGTCGTGGACATCGTCAACCCCGCGACGATGCGCGTGCGCGCGCGTGTCAATCAGGCTGACATCAACGACCTGCGCGTCGGACAGATCGTGCGCATCGGGCTGGATGCGTATCCGGACCTCGGCTTCGACGGCAAGATCGCCCAGATCTCTCCGCTCGGCGTGCCGTCCACGCTGTCGCCGAAAGTGCGCGTGTTCGTCGCGCTCGTGGATGTCGCGGGCTCGCATCCCAGTCTGATGCCCGATCTGACGGCGTCGCTCGACGTGGAACTCGCGCGCGTGCGCCAAGTGCTGGTCGTGCCGCGCGACGCGATCAAGTACAACGGCGAAGTGACGACCGTCCGGATCCAGCGCAACGGCTCCGTACAGGATCAGACCGTCACGGTGGGCGATCAGAATTTCCACGAAGCGGTCGTGACCGCCGGACTCGAGGAAGGCGCCGTCATCGTGCGCGACGTCGCCAATCGAGGCGGTCGATGACGCGCGCGGGTCTTGCCGGCCGTCTGCTGCGGCGCAACAGCCTCATTACTCTGGTCGTTCTCATGCTCGCGGCCGCCGGCATCTTCGGCATGGTCGGACGTGGATCGGCTCCCGATCTCCCGACGGCCGAAGTCTCGCTGGGTGAATTCGTGGACACGCTGGAGCTGCGCGGCGAAATCAGGCCCCTCAAGTCGGTCGTCCTGTCATCGCCGATGCAGTCCGGCGAGCTCCAGATTCTCAAGCTGGCGAAGAACGGCGCGGCGGTCAAGGCCGGCGACGTCGTCGTCGAATTCGACGGCACGACGCTCCAGCGCACGATTCAGGAAAAGCAGTCGGAGCTGAAACAGGCGAACGCGGAAATCGAGCAGGCGCGATCGCAATCGCGCATCGCCGACGAGCAGAACGCGACGGCGTTGATGAAGTCGAAGTACGACGTCGAGCGGGCCAAGCTCGATATCGGCCGCGGCGATACGGTGTCGCGAGTCGAGACCGAGCAGGCCAAGCTCACGCTCGCGGATACGGAGCAGCGGCTCAAGGAACTGGAAGAGAAGATCAAATCGGATCGCACGAGCGCTGAGGCCGATCTCTCGAGCAAGCTGCGCAAGCGCGAGAAGGCGCTCTTCGACCTCGCGCGCGCCGAGGACGGGCTGAAGAAGCTGCAGGTCAAAGCGCCGACGGACGGGATCGTCAACGTTCTGCCGAACTACCGATCCGGCAGCATGTTCGGCGGCCAGCAGGAATTCCGTCAGGGCGACCGCGGCTGGCCGGGAGCGGCAATCGTGGAGCTGCCGGATCTCTCGTCCGTCCACCTCCTCGCGCGTCTCGACGAGTCGGACCGCGGCCGCCTCAAGCCGGGCCTGGAAGCCAACGTCCGCATCGAAGCGGTGCCCGGCCGCGAGTTCAAGGCGCGGATCGACGGCATCTCGATGCTGGCGCGCCCCGACTACACGTCGACGTGGCCGCCGCCGCGCAATTTCGATCTCGACCTCGTGCTGATCGATGTTGATCCGCGCATCCGTCCCGGTATGACCGCCGTCGCCCGCATTGCCACCGAGCGCGTGCAGAACGTGCTCCTCGTGCCGTCGGAGGCGGTGTTCCAGCGGAACGGATCGCCGGTCGTCTACACGCTTGCGGGCAACGCGTTCGAGGAGCGGAAGGTGCAGGTCGTGAAACGTGGCAAGGAGCAGACCGTCGTCGCGGCCGGCGCATCGGCCGGCGATCGCATCGCCACGCGACGGCCCTCCGCGGAGTTGATCAGGAGGCAGGAATGAAGCGGCGCGTCCTGTGGACGGCCGTCATCCTCGCGGCCATCGCGATTGCGACCGCGATCGCCATGGCGATGCCCAAGCTGCCGGACCGCGGCACGGCGATTCCGACGGCGCGTGTCGTCAAGGGCCCGCTCAAGGTCGCGGTGAATGCGATCGGCGAGCTCCGCGCCGGCCGGACGACCACGCTCGTCACGCCGCCGGTCGGCGGCATGCTGCGAATCGTCCACATGCTGACGACCGGGATGCCGGCGAAGTCGGGCGAAGTCGTGGTGGAGTTCGATCCCTCCGATCAGCAGTACGCGCTCGAACAAGCGAAATCCGAGCTGGCCGAAGCCGAGCAGGAAATCGTCAAGATGCGCGCCGACGCCGAAGTGCAACGCGCGCAGGACGCCGTGGCGCTCCTGACAGCGCGCTACGACGTGCGCCGTGGCGAGCTCGACGCCTCAGGCAACGAGTTCCTGGGTGCGATCGAAGCGCAGAAGAACGTGCTGTCGCTCGAAGAAGCGCGCCGCCGCCTCGCCCAGCTCGAAGAGGACATGAAATCGCGCGCGGCCACCAATCAGGCCTCGCTCGCTGTCGTCGAAGAGAAACGCAACAAGGCGCAGTTGTCGATGCAGCGCGCCCAGCAGCTGATCGACAGCCTGATGCTCAAGGCACCGATGGACGGGATTGTCTCGGTCAAGGAGAACCGTGACGGCCTGATGATGTTCGGCCCCGGCATGGTCATTCCGGAGTACCGGGAAGGGGACTCCGTCTGGCCGGGCCGCCCGGTGATCGACGTCATCGAAGTAGGCAAGATGGACGTGCGCGCCAAAGTCGAGGAGAGCGACCGGACGAACCTCACAACCGGCGAGAGCGCGGTCGTGTACGTGGACACGCTGGCCGGCGAAACGTTCAAGGCGCGGGTTGGCGCGCTCTCGGGCAATGCGAACCGCGCATCCTTCTTCGAGAGCGCCAGCGTCACGCGCCTCTTCGACGTCAACTTCGATTTCGAGAAACCCGATCCCCGGCTCAAGGCCGGCGCCTCTGCTCGCGTTGTCATCGAAGGCAAGGAGATTCCCGACGCGCTCCACTTACCGCGTCAGGCCGTGCTCGAGAAGAACGGCAAGACCCACGTGTTCGTGAAAAACGGCGATCGCTTCGACCAGCGTGAGGTCAAGGTCGAGTACCTGACCGAGAGCCGCGTCGTCATCAAGGGGCTCACCGAGGGCACCGAGGTCGCGCTCGTGGATCCCACGGCGGCGAAGGCTGCGGCCCCGACGTCGACCGCGCCGCCGATGCCGGCGGGGGGACCGCGATGAGCGTCGAAGGCGGCCGCATCGCGGGGACGACGGCGGATTTCCTGCCGGAGCTCCGGCTCGGACTCGACAACCTCCGCGCGCACAAGCTGCGATCGTTCCTCACCATGATGGGGATGATCTTCGGCGTCGCGGCGGTCGTGGCGATGCTGTCGATCGGCGCCGGCGCTCAGCAGGAGGTCATGGCCTTCATCGAGCAGCTCGGCGTCCGCAATCTGATCGTCGAGGCGCGCGAGTCGACCGATTATCAGGTCGTTCAGAAAGTGCGCCAGCTCTCCGCCGGGCTGAACTTCAAAGACTATCGCGTCATCCAGGCGAATCTCGAGGGCATCTCCGCGTCGACGCCGCGCAAGCGATTCACGCCGAGCAAGTTTCTGCCGAGGCCGCAGAGCGATCCGCCGATGGTGTACGGCGTGACGCCGGCCTACGTCACGATCGCGAACCTGCTAGTCGTGCACGGGCGTTTCTTCGATCAGGATGAAACGGCGTCAGCCGCCCCGGTGGCCGTCCTCGGCGAAGGTGCGGCGGCGTCGCTGTTCGGCGTCGAAGAGCCCATCGGCCGTCACGTGAAGGTCAACGAGCAGTGGTTCGAGGTCATCGGCGTTGCCGGCCCGCAGGTGACCGTCCAGGCCGACGTTGCCGGGTTGCCCGCGCAGGACCGCAACAACCTGATCTACGTGCCCCTCTACGCCGCGATCTTCCGCCTCGAGGACGCGACGAGCCGCTACCGCGACGAGATCGACGGCATCTACCTGCAGATGAAACCGGGCGCCGACATACCCGCGGCGTCGGGGCTGTTGCGCGGCCTCCTGAATGTCTCGCACCGCGGAGCTGGCGATTTCACGATCGTCTCGCCGGCGGAGCTGCTTGCGGAGCAGCGGCGGACCCAGCGCATCTTCGAGATGGTCATGGTGGCGATCGCGTCGATCTCGCTGCTCGTCGGCGGGATCGGGATCATGAACATCATGCTGGCCAGCGTGATGGAGCGCACCCGCGAGATCGGTGTCCGCCGCGCCATCGGCGCGAAGAAGCGCGACGTGATCCGTCAGTTCCTCATCGAGACCACGATCATCTCTCTGGCCGGCGGAATCATCGGTGTGCTCATCGGCGTCGGCCTCTCGCAGCTCATCGGCTACCTCGCCGGCTGGTCCACCATCGTGACGACGACCTCGATCGTGCTCGCGTTCTTCGTCTCCGTCGCGATCGGGTTGATCTTCGGCCTCTACCCCGCCGCCCGGGCCGCGAACCTCGATCCCGTCCGCGCCCTGCATTACGAGTGAGAAAGCAAGTTCACACTTTCATCAACACTCCCACCGCACGCATCCCCCGCAACTGCGACAGCGCGCGGCAGTAGATCGTCAGCTGGCGCCGATACTGATCGAGATCGTCGGACAGCTCACGGTCCGTCTTGAAGTCCAGGACCGTGATTGTTCCTGGCTCCTCCTCGAACGCGAGGTCGACCGTTCCTTCGATCAATGACCCCTCCGGCGCGCGCCAGAGCACAGGCAGCTCGCGGTGGCACCGGCCGTCCGCGGCGGCCGCGCGCGCGCGATCGAATAGAGGATGCTGCAGCGCGGCGGCGACGGCGTGTGAGGCCGCCACCACTTCATCCTCGCTGCAGACGAGGATCCGGCCCTGTGTCCGGGCGACGTGCGCGATGGCATCAGGCGTGGCATCGAGCGCCACCGTTGCGAGCGTCGCGTGGACGAGCGATCCGAATCGCGGGCCGAACGGACGGGGCGCACCCGACGAGAGGTCGACGAGTGGCACTTCAGTATCGCCGTCCGTCTGGTCGAGCAGCGGCGTGTGACGGGCGACGTCCGTAGCAGTGCGCACGTCGAGCGACGGCACGGCGGCATTGGCAACGGCGGTGGATCGCGCTGCCTGCCACGCGCGGTACGCCGCAAGCCGCGACTCGACACCCGCCTGGTCACCATCCTTCGCGATGAGATCGTCGCGGCGCAGGCCCACGGGCGGGGGCGCATCGAGCGCGAGCTGGTGTGGATCCCACCAGACGACCGAGTATCGGTCGGCCGGCGACGTGCCGTGCTCACCAGTGATCGCCGGCACGTCGAAGTCGTAACACCCAGGAGACACCGTCTCCGCCTTCGCGGGATCGCCGTCAGGCCGCGTCAGCACGCTGTCCTTCGATGGGAACGACGGGCATCCCGCTGCGGGCTGCCCCTGCCGACGAGCTGCGTGCGGGGGATGCACGGCGGGCATCAAGGGATCGAGCCAGCCTCCCTCGAACACGTCGTCACCGATGACGGGCACGACCAGGACGTCACGCGCGCGTGTCGCGGCCACGTAGGCAAGCCGCTCACCTTCGGCCCGTTCGCGCGCGGACTCCTCGGCGTCGTGGAGGATCAGGTCCCTCGGCGCCCAGCCACTGAGCTTCAACGCGCAGATGCCGCGTTCCGCATCGATCCAGCGGCCCGCTTCCGCCCGTGACAGCTTGCACGTGAGATCCGCGAGGATGACGATCGGGAACTCGAGTCCTTTGGCTTTGTGGACGGTCATCATCCGGACGCCGTCACTGTCTTCTTCCAGGATGGGCGCTTCCGCGGCCTGCGCGGTGTCCGCCTCCGCCCGCAGCTCGTCGACGAATCCGCGGAACGAGATCCCGCCGTCGAGCTCGTACTGGCGCGCGAGCTCGGCGACGTGCAGTACGTTGGCAAGCGCCTGCTCGCCGCCGCTCCGTAATGCAAAACCCACGTGGGCGCGCGTGGCGCCGAGCAGCTCGTGCAGCGTTTCGGCCACCGGCACGTAGTTCCGTCGTCGGTGCAGCCGTTTCAACAACGCGAGTGACGTCGCAATCGGCCGCAGGTGTTCGACGTCAGCGGGCGGGTCGCCGTCGAAGATGGCCGGCACTCGGAACGGATGGAAGCCCTGACGCCGGAATCCGCCGGGTCCACGCGTACCGAAACGATGTGCCCACTCGAGCAGCTCTTCGTCGCCGATCGCGAAGAACGGTCCCCGTAACGTCGCGAAGATCGACAGCTCGTCGTCGGGCCACTCGATCGCCGCCAGTGCCGCGCGGATCGCTTCGACCTCCTCGCGCTCGTGAAACGCCCGCCCGCCGACGAGGACGTGGGGAATGCCCCGCGCCTCGAGTGCTTCGACGTAGGCCCGCGTCATGTCCGTCCGGAAGCTGATGAACCGGCGGAACAGCAGGCACACGTGCTTCGCGGCCACGGGGACAGGGGCCGTGCCGCTGCGCTCGGTCACCATCCACTTGCTGTTGTTGACGATCCAGTCGACGAGCGCACCGACGGCGACCGGCAGCGACTTCTCGATCGCCATGCCGGCGATGTAGCGCTTCGCGTACGGCTCCGGCACCGGCAGCGCGACGATGGCCGGTTGGTTCGGCAGCGCGTGCCGGTGGCGCGCAAGCGGCACGTACGGCGCCTGCAGCGTCGTGTCGTCGCCGGTCAGGATCGGTGCGAACGCGCCGTTCACGCACGCCTGGATCTCGGGCACGCTGCGGAAGCTGGTCGTCAGGTGCACCACGACCGCTCCGAGCCGCTCGAGTTGACGGCAGACCTCGCGGTAGACTCCAACGTCGGCGCGACGGAACCGATAGATCGACTGCTTCGGATCGCCGACCAGGAAAAGGCGTCCCGGAACCGGCCTGGCCTGACGCCAGTCGGTCTCCTCCGAATTGTCTGCAGCGAGCAGGAGCAGGATCTCGGCCTGCAACGGGTCGGTGTCTTGGAACTCGTCGACGAAGATCCGCTTGAACCGCGACTGAAAGCCGCGCCGCACCGAGGGGTTGTCGCGCACGAGGTTTCGCGCGCCGAGCAGGAGATCGAGGAAGTCGAGCGCGCCCGCCTTGGCTTTCAACGCCTCGTAACGCTCGATCGCACCCGCGAGCTCCTGCTGCAGGAGCGCCGCAAGATCAGCATCCGCAGCCAGACGAAACTGATCGAGCCGTGCCCGGAATGCGTCGCGGGCGGCGAGTACAGCGTCGCGTGAGACGCCGGTGCGATACCAGTTTCCACGGCCGCTCTTCGCCGTCGCGAGAATGCGATCGCGTGAGAGGTCCACGAGCGCCGCTTCCCATCCGTCGAGATCCGGCTCGACGTCGAGGTCGCCAAACTCTTGCTGGAGTGAGATCTCGTCGCTCAGTCGCCGTACCGGCTCGGTGCCGCTGAAAAGCGGGTCGTTCTTCGACCCGGGATCGCGAGTGAGCTTCGCGAACTCGTGCAGGACGCCGACGGCCGCCCGAATCTCCGCGTGACGGTCGAACGCCTCGCGCATCCACTGGCCGGTGAAGTCCCGCCATTGTGCGAGCTCCCAGGCCGCCGATCGCAGGCGATCGATCGGCCCGTCATCACCGCCAAACGACGTCCGCCGCAACGCGCGCCTGACGCCTTCCGGCGGGCTCGCCAACTGCTCTTGCAGCCATCGTCCGAACGCATCGTCGAACAGTCGCGCCGACGATGGCTCGGTGAGCACTTCGAACAGCGGATCCACCCCGGCCTCGACCGGGCGCTCGCGCAGAAGGTCCGCGCAGAATCCGTGAATCGTGCTGACGTGGGCCTCCTCCAGACCCTTCAACGCCAGATCGAGCCGCTGCCGCCGGCCCGAGTCGGCGGCCTCGACCGCACGAGCGCGATCGAGACGCTCGCGCAGGCGCAGTTTCAGCTCGCCGGCGGCCTTCTCGGTGAACGTCACGGCGACAATCTCACCGACCTTCGCGCGCCCGTCCGCGAGGATCGTGACGATCCGTCCGACGAGCTCAGTTGTCTTGCCCGTGCCCGCGGCGGCTTCGACGATGAGCGTGTCGTCGAGGGCAGTAGCGATGATGTTCCTGGCCTGTTTGTCCGTGCGCGGCGCGACGCTCATGGCATCTCCCTGAGCGCGGCGAGGTCACCGAGCAGATCCGCTGGTTTTCGCGCGGCGTGCTTCGGCTCGTCCGGACCGCACACCGGGCGGAAGTCGCACCAGGCACAGGCGCGCTCAGCCGGCGCGGCAGGAAGAAACCCGAGCTCGATGGCGCGGTCGACAATCTCGAGCGCTTCGACTCCCGCGCGACGGTTGACCGCCGAAAGCGGAATCACGTGCTCGGCGAAACCGCCGGCGGCGGTGCAGTAGAAGAGCCGCCCCGCCGTCACGGGTCGCTTCAACGTTTCTTCGACGACGAGGCCGTAGACGACGGGTTGCAGCGTGCCCCCACCACCGATCACCGTCCGCGGCGTCGTGCGATTGCGTCCGGTCTTGTGATCGGTGATGCGCAGCTCCTGCGAGCCCGGGCGAGTCTCGACGAGATCGACCGATCCGCGCAACAGGAACCGTCCGTCGATGAGGACCGGCTCGCGCACGCTGCGCGGATCGCGACCCTCGTCGGAGAGGCCGAAGCTGTACTCGAAGTACTCGGGAACCCAGTCCGCCGACTCCGGCAGCTTGCGCATCCAGACCCGCAGATCGCGGCCGAGCGCCGCGATTTCCTGCTGCCACACGCGCTGAATGGCCGGCGCGAGACGCTCTTCGTATTCGGCGGCGACACGTGAGAGAACACGCGCGAGTACGCCGAGCGCGTGTGGAACCCCCGGCGGCGTCAGCGGCAGACGGCCGTCAGCGTGGAGCTCGCGAAAGACGCCAGCCTGCACCTCGTGGAACAGCGCGCCACGCATCAGTGGATCGAGCCGCTGCAGTGGCTCCGGCTCTTCATTGGGCTCCAGTCTGTAGATCGCCGAGAGCACGAACTGATACGGACACGTGGAGAACTTCTGCAGTGCGGACAGTGAGTACGGCCGGGCGTTCAGCCGCTGTGTTGCGAGCATCGGAGCGGTCGCAGGGGTCACGCGGACGAGGCCGTCCTGCGGGAGCCATCGCGATCGCGCGCGCGCCCACCGCGTCGTCACCGACCGGCGCAGCGCGTCGTTGAGGCGCAGCAGGTAGTGCGCATGACCGCGGACCCGCGTTCGATCCGGGACCTCGATCAGCTGGCGCAACGTGGACAGATCGTGCTCGACATCGTCGATGGATTTGTCTGGATGGTCCGGCGCCGGCCAGTCGAGCCGGGCGCCGCCGCGCGCCGCCGCCTCGCGCTGCAGGTCCTCGTGATTCGGGATGTGCCCGGTGATGGCGCGCATCACGTCGAGGACGTAGAACGACGGGACGCGCGGGCGCGCGCCACCAACGTCGATCCGTGGATACGACAGCCACAGCCGGTCGGTCGCGGAGCCCACGGCGAGCCGGAGCAGCAGTCGCTCGGTCTTGGCGCGATCGTCCTGCATCGCCAGACCGGCGCCGAGCGGCGCCCGCATTTCCTCGTCGAGCAGCATCGGATCCTCGCGCGGCTTCTGCGGGAACATGCGTTCCGCCAGACCGGGCACGAACACGAGTCGGAACGCGCGGCCGCGCGCCTGATGAGGGCTTCCCACGAACACGCGCCCGTATCGATGGACGGGTGGGTGCTCGTCGAGCGTCGTCAGGCGATCGCGCAACACGTCGCGCGCTTCCTCCAGCGTGACCGGTCCGATGACGCCCATCGGCCGCAGCTCGCCGACGACGCGGAGGACGCGCGCGGGCTTGCGAAGAACGCGCGGCGCCAGCGCCTCGAACCGATCGAGCCAGTCGTTCCACGTCGCAGCCAGCGGCCACGCCGCGAGCGCGTCGACGATCGGCAGCGCGAACTCGCGAAGGTGTTTCAGGTTGCGCATGTCCCGGCGGAGACGCAGCAGCCGCGGGGAGTCCGGGTCCTCGCGCAGCTCCTCGTTGATCAGCCCTTGGTACTGTTCGGCCATGCCGGCAAGGCGGCGGTGCCAGCGCGCCGGATCGCCGCCGATGACCGCGGATTCGACGATGAGCTGCTCCCACTTCCACGGCGCTCGCAGCGTGCCGGCGACCACCGCCGCATCGTCTGAGGCGTCGCCGTCGGGTTCGCTGCCGGGAGGTTCCGGCGCGTCGGGAGCCGTCTCGATTCCAGAGAAGCCACTCAGAAAGTCGTCAGACGGAGGCGGTGAGTCCGGCTGAGGATGCGATGGCGTGACGTCGGGGACTTGCGAGAGGGACAGGTACTCCGCGAAGCGCGCGGCGGACAAGCGTTCGACGGCGCAGCTCAGGACTGCCAGAAACGCGCGGCCTGATGGATGGGGGCGGCGTGTTCCGCGATCGAACCAGGCCTCGATGCCGGCGCGGGCGAAGGCGTGCTCGAGGAGGCCGACGTACTCACGCGGCGATCGCAGGTACACCGCAATCTCGTCGAAGCGGGCGCCGGCGCGCACCTCGTCGAGAATGCGCCGCGCGATCTCGATGCACTCGCGACCCTCTCCTGGCGCCGAGAACAGCCGCACGTCGCCACGCGGCTTCCGCTCGGGCGGCTGCTTCGTCGCAAAGAGATAGCGGCGCAGCGCCGTCAGATCGCCTTCGCCCGGCGGCTCCAGCACCTCGATGCGAGCGAGCGGCCGGAGTCGATCGAGCGCGTTCAGATCGCCGAACGGCACGGTCACGAGCGCCTCCGAGGCCGCACCGATCAGTCGCTTGACGAAGCCGAACTCGATCGCGGAGTCCATCGGCACGTCGAGCAAAAGGAGCGGGGTGCCCGCGATCGAGCCGACCGCTTCGGCCGCCGCTTCGAAGAGCGTCGCGCGATCGGTGGCCGCGGCCGCGTCGAACTGCGCTTCGAAGCGCTCGAGGAGCAGAGCGAGGTCGGACCCGCCGAGCGGCAAGCCCGCGAGCGCCGGGCCCTTGACGTTGGCGAGCATGATCTCGTGGAGCGTTCGCGCCAGCGCGCGAGGAAAGCCCGGGGTGCCCGCAACCGGCTCGAAGTATTGGAGCTCGTGCTCGCGCCGGACCTCGAACGTCGCGCGAGCCGCGACTGCCTCGGATCCGATGAACGTCACGGGGGCGATGCCGCGTTGAGCGAGCACGGGTGCCGCAAGTCGCGCTGCCAGCTGCGCGAGGCTGAAGCGGTGGAGGCCGATCGCGCCGCCGAGATTCACCGCAACGGCTCTTGCGAGGTCATCGGCCGCGCCGCGCGACGCCGCAACGATCAGGAGATTTCCGCGCGCCGCGCGTGCGGACACCCAGGCATGCGCAGTGCTGAGCCGCTGCCCGGCGTCGGAGCTTTCGATGATGCGAAGGGAGTCAGAGACGGGCATTGCCGACCTTTCATCCCGGACGCCGTGCCGGGTCACCGTTTCGGCCGCGCTGCGCGGCCGTCGTTTCAGCGTAGCACACTCGACGTGGCGCGTAGGCTCCTGATCAACGTCGAATTGATGTGGCCCTGCGCGTTTCTTCGCCCGCGTCGTTCACGCCAAGTACCTGCCAATCTCGGCGGCGAGCCGAGTCTCCCTCCGCCGGCGAGCCACTCGATCCATCGTCTCGTCCGCGACTTCCTCGGGCTGGGCACATCCGCGTCACTTCCATTCGCCCTGCAGTACGAATCCCGCCCAGTAGAAGGGATGAGCCCACCGCCCGCTCTTGCGCATTTCGATCTGGGCCGCCTGCAGCGCGGCCGCCGGTGGAAGTTTCCTCTCGAACATCGCCCGATAGAATTCCATCATCAGCTCGCCGGTGGCTTCATCGTCGACCTTCCAGAGGCTGGCCAGGACACGGCGGCTCCCCGCGTACATGAACCCGCGAACGAGTCCGATGAGACCTTCGCCGACGACTTCCTTGCCAAGCGCCGTACTGCACGCGCTGAGCACGACCAGATCGACTGGGAGGTTCAGGTTATAGATGTCGTGCAGTCGCAGGAAGCCATTCTGGGCCTGGCCTTTTGCATCGTAGAGCGAGAGCACGATTCCCGACGATTCCGGATGATTGTTGTCGATGAGTCCATGAGTGGCAAAGTGGATGACCCGATAGTCAGCGAGCCTGGGACTCATCGCCATGGCGCGGTTGGCCTCGAAGTCGAGTGCGACATCCACTCCCGGCACAAGCCTCGCGATATCGCGAGCCTCGCGCCGCGTCGCGAGCAGTCGCGGTACGGCGGTCGTTCCCGGACCGCCGACGTCGCGCAACGCGCGCTTCAGGGAATCTGCGGTCCCCATCCGACTCTCGACGGAATTCACGCCGGCCGTCGTGACAGCCTTGCCCTTGGTGATTCTCGGGTCATCGGCTGTGAAGACCGGGTCCGCGAAAATCCGAGCCGTCTTCGACCAACGTCTCTCCTGGTTCCAGGTTCCACGGACCAGCGCCAGCGTGGACGCCGACGGCAGATTGACCACCTCGTGTCGGGTGATGAGAGGAACGGTGTCTGGCCTGGCCGACACCAGGGTCCGCGGATCTGGCAGGGCGGCGAAAGGAAGGAGATGGAGAATGCCGTCGGCGACGATCAGCACACGAGACCGGCTCAAGTACCCTGCCACGGGACCGAGTAGGATCCGGCCGAGCGCCCGCGCTTGGACAAGGCCGTCCGATGAGAGGCCTTGTCCCGCCTGAGGCACGCTTGCCGGGGCGGTCAATGCCTCGCGATACGAGCGCACCCGTCGCTCGATCTCTTTGCGGCCCGGCAGCACGAAGCCGTCGATTTCTTTAGCAGTTACGGCCCAGACGTAGCTTCGGTTCTTGCCAAGGAAGTACTGCAGGAGCACCGACTGGTCGTCGACGACCAGGGTCTGGACCTCTTGAAGGCTGAGCGGCTTCGGCTGCGTGAGACCAGCGTAGCGAGGGCTCACGGCACGGATCTGATCCTCCACTTCCTGATGCGTAGCGCTCATCAAATCGATTTCGTGGCGCATCGCGCTCGCTTCATCGGCCTTTCCGCTTTCGCCCTGAATTCGCGCCAGCTGCTGCGTCTTGGCGTTCAAGGAGCTTCTGATGGATCGCTCGCGTTCGAGGAGTTCGGGTGCGACTCCTTCGGTAATGCGGGCCTGCGTCTGGGCAAGGCCGTCGAGAAGTGAACGAGCCCGCGCGCGTTCGCTGGCTTCAAAGGCGAGGACGTCGTATTTCTCGCCCGGGCGGCGCTCGTTCAAGCGCATGAGCAGCTCGATCTCCAACTCGTGTCTGTCCCGGACCGACGCGACGTACGAGGCTCGCAAGTCAAGACTCGCGACGTCCGAGCGGAGCGTTTCCGCTAACTCGAGCGAGGCCTGAACGTCAGTCACGGCCTGGTTGACACGATCGAGGGCACTCTCCACGCGCGCGAGGTTGAAGAGAGTCAGCGAGCTCGCGAATCGGCTCTTCAACTCTTCGCCTATCTGCTGCGCTTCCGTGAGGTATGTCAGTGCCTGCTCGTGATCGCCTTGTCGATCGAGCGCCATCGCGATGCCGTTCAGCGAGTAGATCTCCCACTTCTGGTTCCCGATCTCGCCCGCGAGATGTCGCGATTCGCGAAAGCGTTGAAGGGCCGACCGTGGCTCACCGAGCGCGAGATGCGCGCGGCCGAGGCCTTCGAGTGCCTGAGCCTCGAGGCGCCGATCGGAGACTGACCTTGCCAGCGCAAGCACCCGCGTGAGCTCCTGAAGCGCTTTCGTCTGCTGACCGAAGGACGAAAGGGACGCACCGAGCCACAAGCGTGCCGTGGCCTCGCCATTCGGATACTTCGCGGCGCGGAAAAGCTCCGCGCTCCTTCTGTAGTACGGGATTGCCTGCGCTGGTTCCCCGAGATTGAGATGGACGGCGCCCAACCCTGCTTGAATTCGGGCTCGACCGATGAAATCGCCCAACTGGTCGGCCAGTGCGCTGGCTTGACGATACTGGTCAAGCGCGCGCTCGTTTTCTCCAATCGCGACATGGAGATGCCCTAGAGCGGTCAGGGTCGCGGCCTGGCCACGACGGTCGCCGATAACCGTCCAGAGTGCGAGTGCCTGCTGGTACGAGGCCTGTGCGTCGCCCACACGGCTCAGATCGACCTCCGCGTAGCCCTTGTTCACCATCGCCGCCGCTTCGCCCTCGCGATCCGACAGCGCCTTTGAGAGATCGACCGACTTCACGTACGCGTCAAACGCTTCAACAAATCGTCCGCTGAAAAAGTAGATGTCGCCGAGCACGTTCAGGCCTTCTGCTTCACGCGACTGAATCTGGTTCGCGCGGCTCACGACCAGGGCGCGCTCGGCGTGCGCGGAGGCCTCTTCCATTCGCCCCAGATCGAGGTCGACGCGAGCCAGCGCATTGAGCGCGGCCGCCTCCGACTCGGTCTCACCGGCTCGACGTGCAAGCTCCAAGGACTCGAGGAGCGGTTTCAGCGCCTCGTCGGGTCTCCCCAGGGCGTGCAGGGCGGTGCCCAGTTTCCGCAGGGCAATGGCTTGTCCAGAATCGTCCGCGGCACCCTTCCAGAGCGCTGACGCGCGCTGAAACTGGACGAGCGCCTTGGTTGCGGCGTCGCGGCGCGCTTCCGCCCAGAGGGCTTCCCCTCGTACGAAGACCGACCGCGCCTGCACGCGGGCGCTGTCGCGCGGCTCGGAGACGTGCAGTTCCCTGATCGACACCGCGTAGCAGCCCGAGACGGAGGACGTTTCGAGCGCCCTGATCTCGAGCTGATGGATACCGGAGGTTCGGGAGATCGCGGAAAGCACTCGCTCGCCGGACTGTCTGTGGCTCACGTCGGCGAGCGATGTGCCGTCGGGCGCAAGCAGCCGCGCGCCCAGGTCGATACCTTGCGGCCTGAGTTCGATGGTTAGGAAATCGCCCGCGCGAAGTTCGATGCGGTAACGATCGGAACCACCGGTTGAGAGCGCGCGGACAAGACGCGCGCCCACCACCGGCGGGAACGCTTCCTCCTCGACCTGCGGCGCACACGACTGGTCTCGAGCCGCCCCCGGGGAACCGAAGGCAGGAATCATGAACAGGAGCAGCCCGACCACCCGGTGCGTCACTCCAGACGACTGACACTTCTGGAGTAACGACCGGCCTGGGTGGTGGGCTCTGTTCATGGTTCGGGACTTTTCGCCGCGAGCGGCGGTCGGGCCGCGACGATGAGTCAGCTCACTCTCGGTGGCTCGTCAACTCAGAGTCTGGGACCGGATACTCCTGATCGGCCTCCGGCGTCGGCCGCAAATACACCGACTGCGGCGGGTTTTTCATACTCAGGCGCGAGGAACCAAGAAGCAGCGCCAGCATCTTGCCGCTGTCTGGCGCGTTCTTGCCGCTGTCGGGTGCGTTCTTGCCGCTGTCGGGAGCATTCTTGCCGCTGTCGGGCGCGTTGCGGTGAGCGGCCTCATGCTTCCTCTTGGCGTCCTCTGAACCTAGGCCAAACATCGGCAGCTGTCTGTCGCCGTTCGTGCGAAGCTCTCGTCTGCTGCTCTCGAGGTACGCGACCAAAAAGTCGCCCCAGCCCGAGTCACGGCCGAACGCCAGCTCTCGATAGGCCTTCTGGTCGGTCTCGGAGAAGGCCGCACTGGACCAGGGGAAACACACCGAAAGTCCATGCGAGTGTTGGAAGTCGATCCCTTCGTAGTCCTGTCGGCCGGCAGTCCCGTTGCTTCGACCAACTGTTTCGTCGATCGCGTTCTGGACGCGTTCGGCAGCCTGGGCGATCTCCTTCACGAGCGGACTGGGGGAGCCTTTGCTCAGTTCTCGAAGCTGCAGGCAGAAATCCCACAGGTCGGTGTATTGCTCGAACTTGTACGACTGCGCCCGCCAGTGGGCCAGGGTGACCAAGTCGCGGATTGACGTATCGTTGGAAGGCCCGTCGGTGTCCGGCTTACACATGGTCAATGGAGGGATGAGAAAGTCCGTCAACTCCCTGACCCTGCGCCTGACCGTTTTCGACTCGTAAGCGTCACCGGGATTACCGAGTCGGGCAAGCTCACATGCCGCCATATCGACCGACACGTTGGCCGGCAGGTACTCACGGTAGTACGCGATGTAGTCCTGAACCACGTATCCCGCGATTCGGTCTGGAGTGAGCTCCTCATTGTTCGCGATGCGGCGGCGGAGCTGCTTGAGCAGACAACCATAGGGCCATCCCGCATTCTGCACGAATCCCTCGGAGCCTACGAGGTAGTCGACCGACTTTTGCACCTGATAGCAGACCTCGGCCATGCTCATGAGGCAGCTGTCCATGCCGAGGACATCGATCAACTTCCCCTTGAGGTGAGGCCGCAAATTGGTCTGAGCGTCTTCCAGCGCGTTTTCGAGCGAGGGTATCGTCAACGAGCGATTGAGACCGTTCCCGGCATGGTCGTCCGGCAGAAAGTCCCCAACGGCACCGCTGCCGTGACCCGACAGAATGAGCATGCGATGGTTGGAAGGCCGTTCGACGACGCTCCACTCGATGAACTTACGGAGAGTCTCCGGATTGCTCGAGTCTTCGCCCCACTCGTACACTCGTGATTTGGTGCCGTTGATGCTGATGAGAGGAAGTGGAGCGATCGCCTCACGTTTAATGCCTGTAGCGCCTTCCGGCCCGTTTCGAGTCTTCCCGCTCAGGTCATACACATAGGTCGGGCAGCACGGCGACAATGCGTCGTAGAGGATCGTCATCTCGAACCCCGATGGCAGACCCTCGTCTTCGATCTCCTTCAACGCCCAGATCATCTCGGAGCTGAGGTTGTTGTCGCCCGCAAGATAGAGCATCACGAGCCATTCAGGATCGTTTGCCATAGGACCTCCAAACTCGTGGCCTGCGGCCACACTGATTGAATAACGGTTTCAGGGTTGCGAAGCGAACCGATCAGACGGGTGGGAGCCTGACGGATCGGGATTCCGGCGTGACCAGCAGTCCATCCGACAAGGCTGTCGGCAGATCGAGAGAGCGGAGACGCTGCTGTTCACGACAGCCGCGTCGCGGATCGCCGCCGCGAGCACCACCATCGATCCCATAGACAGCTCCCCGTGCCAAATTCAGAACCGCGGCCCCGCGTTATCTCACTGGTTTGCCGCCGCAGGCCTCAACCCGCAAGGGTATAGTGCCGGGTCCGAACGCGGCATACGGACCGGCGCTGCGGCGATGGGCAACGGGAGAATAGACCATCGGCCCCATCGTCTATCCATCTACCGCTCCTGTGACGTCGTCGTCGTTCGACTCTCCGTTGCAGGCTTCGGCGGACGCGCCCGATTGAGGCGCAGCGTCACGCCACCCCAGAAGCTTTCTCCCTGGCGCTCGACGACATGGTTGCCGTCCACGAGGTACTGCAGCAGCGCTTTGTCCCACTGCAGCCCCATCGTGGCGACCAGATTCATCCACGGACCGTAGGCGGTCTCGTCCGGGGCCTCGGTGCTCCCGTACCAGACGGTGATGTTCGGATTGCGGGTGACGAAGTCGTCGCCGCCACCGCCGCCACCGCGCCCACCGGCCGCGTCAGCGCCGCCGCCCTCATCGCCGCCGCCCCTGGCTCGCTGTCCCTTCAACGCCGTGTAGACGAGCACGTTGTTGGTGAAATCGAGACGGAACGTGTCGCGGTCGAACTCGTGTCCATAGCGCCGGTAACGATCGTAGGCCCGCTGGTTGAGTGCGCGGATCTCCGGCACCGCATCGATGTTCTTGGTGAACATGTCGCGGATCTTGAATGCCGCGTCCTTGTGACGCGGGTAGCGTGGATCGTCGAGGTAGTTGAACCCCGGCGTGAACCACCCGCGCATCGTCTGCCAATCGCGAGCTTCGGTCACACGATTTCGCACCCAGCCGCCGTACTCGGAGAAATGCTGGACCCACTCGTGCGACGGGTAGCCGTGCGGATTGAGGAAGATGTCCGGCAGGTATCGCCGCCAGAGTTTCGGACGGTTGCCTGATTCCGGGTATGTCGGGTCGCTGTCCCATCGCGAGACGAGGCTGACGCCGAGCGGACCCAGATAGCCCGGATGGTGCATGTAATCGGGATTGAGCTTGTAGAGATCGTAGGCGAGCTGCGCGCCGTCAGGGTTGGTGAACGGATGGAATACGGCGTTGACCTTCTTCAACTTCTCCTTGTATTCGGGGTCGGTCAGCAGCAACTCGGCGAGGCGCAGCGTGTGGCTCGTAGACGAGACCTCGTTCGCATCCTGTCGCGCCGAGTACACGATCGTCGGCTTGAGCGTCGTCATCTTCGCCATCGAGACGTGCGACGACTCGATCGCCGGATGCAGCTCCATCACCCAGATGTCCTTACCAAGATAGCTCTGGCTGATCTTGTACGCCGTCGCCTCTTTGAAGGCCGACACCATCTTCGCCACCATCTGGTGTCCTTCGGGCGGCGGAATGGGCGTATCCCACTGCACGATGCGCTCGCCGGTGTACTTGTAGCCGGCGGGCAGAAGCTTGAGGATGTCGGGGAACGGGGCCGGCGTGCCGTTCGGCGTCAGCGTCGCGACGCGCTCGGTGTCAGGCTTGGACTCGAACTGCCAGCCGGCGGCGACCTTGATCGTGCCCAGGTCGTGATAGGCCAGTGCGTCTTTGTACACGCCTGCCGCGCGCAAGCGCTGGACCGCCGCGATCAGCGCGTTGACCTGCTCCGCGGACATCATCTGCGCGTCGACCTGCTCGGCGCGCGCCCTCACGAGCAGCTCTTTGCGCTGATCCTTGTCCGTATCGACCTTGACCCGCAGATCGAGCTCGGTGAGGCCGTTCTGGCCGTCGCGAACGCGCGCAGCCAGCGCCGACGGCCGTTCGATCGCGACGGGGCCGATGCTGCGGCGTGCCTCGCCTTTGCGGCCGCCGCGCTCTTCGTACGAGACAACGACGGCGGGACGGTCGGTGGCGAAGCCGGTGAACGTGATCTTCCCGTGACCCGCTGTGCCGTCTCCCTTCGCATGCGTGAGCGGAATGACGCGCCCGACGTAGTTCAGTCCCTGGCCTCGCGCGTAGCGGCCGAGCACGTCGAAGAAGTGCAGCGTGTTGAAGTACACCTCCTCATTGATACTTTCGAGCGACATGATCTGCTCGTTGTCCAGGTTCAACCGGTAGTTCGGCTCGCTGAGCGTGAGATCCACCACCAGCTCGCCAAACCACGGTGCATCCTCGGGACGCGGCTTGCCTTTGGATACGGCCATCACGTGCTAGTAGATGGCCTTGAGCGTGTTGCCCTGGAAGCGGTCCCAGAACTTTTCGAGATCCGTCGCGATCCGCTTGTCGACGATTTGTCGCCCCGCGACCGTGGCGTTGATCCAGCCGGTCGTCACGCGAACCCTTTCGTAGTCGGGGAAGACGTCAAAAAAGGAGCGCAGAACGTATTTGGGCTCGAACGTCTGCCGCAGAACTTCCGCGCCACCACCCGTCACCACGACTTCGTAGGTGGGCGATCCGATCGGCATCTTCTCGAAGCGGATCTTCTTGAGGTCGATCTTCAGCTCGCGCGCGAGAATCTCATCGATCGGGAAGAGCTCGAG
>DATAEK010000229.1:0-2859 GCA_036258055.1 Vicinamibacterales bacterium | reverse complement strand
GGTGAAGGGGTCGTCGAGCGCGAGCGCCAGCCGGCAGTAGGAGCGGATCACGTCGAACACGAAGGAGAAAACAGCCGCCATCCCGGATCCGCAGTTCTGAAGATGTTGAAGGAGGGTCTGCCGTCGTCGTTGAAGGCGACGTGCCTCAGCGTCCTGCCAGGAACTCCTAGGATTTTGCGTTTACCGTCACGAGAGTCTGGCCGGCACGGTCAGTCGGCGTTTGCCATCAAGCGTAACCACCATGGTGGGATGATCCCACCAGCTGTCTTGACCGTCCAGCGGAGCGCCGCTGTTGGCAGCTTATACGGCCTGATCGAATCGCGAAGTTCGAATCCAGCGCGGATTGACGCTGTAACGTATTGATTCTAAATGTTCAGGAATTGGCTCCTCAGGTAGGACTCGAACCTACAACCCTCCGGTTAACAGGTTAACGCAGGTTGGCTATCGTGTTGAGTCTTCGTGGGTTTAGCTCCACGGCGAATCCTGCTGTTACGTGGTGTTCGGGAGCCAGTTGATCACGAATTGATCACGCGGACACGGAGGCCCCGTGTCGTGGCGCACTGTTCACCGCTCCGTGAGCGGTCTTTCGTGATCACACCCCTGACCCGCACGCCTTGACTGCAAACGCTGACGAGTGCGGACCTCACGCAAGGCGAGCAGCAGCCTGACGAATCTCCGCCGACAGCGGATGATCGGGAAACTGCAGCGTAAAGAGTCCGCGACTCCCAAGTTCCAGCATCTCGGGCGCCTCCGGAAGAATGCCGATCACCGGTGCTCCATACGCGCGAGTGACTTCTTCGACGAACCCTCGCGCGATCACGCTCGGCATCACCTTATTGAGCACCATGACGAGCTGACGGACCTCGAGCTTCCGGGCGACTTCCACGGTAACGGCTGTTCCTTGAAAGTCCTGTCGATCGGGCCGAAGCAGGACCACGAGGACATCGGAGATGGCAATGCTGAGAAGCGTTTCTTCGTTCAGCCCCGGATGGGTGTCGATGAGCAGATAGTCGAGCACGAACTCGTCGATCAAATCCTGGAGACCATCGTTCATGAGGCCCACGTTATAGCCTTCACGCAGCACCTTGGCGATCTCTGCGGCATGGAGGCTAGAGGGGACGAGCCAGATGCGTCCCCCGGCCTCCTCGATCCTTTCAGGTGTCACGTCCACGGCCGTCTCTCCAACGCGGCACCGCTCCCAGAGGTAGTCATTCAGAGTGCGTCGCTCACTCGTGTCCTCGAGCCCGAATAGCATGTGGATTCCGGGCGATTGGATATCGGTGTCGACCACCGCCACACGCTTCCCCCCTGCTGCAAGGCACGCAGCCAGGTTGGCCGTGAGATTTGATTTCCCCGTGCCGCCGCGGTACGAGTGAATGGACACGATTTTGGCCACTGGAGTCGGTCAGTCCGATTCGCGGCTGCGGGCGGCGCGCCTCGCTGAAAAGTGACGGGCACGGATCTGGAGATCCCGGAAGTAGTCGGAATCGGTAATCTCCTCGACCTGAGCGGCCTTCTTCCTTTCGTCGATGGCGATGGTCAATTGCTGGACCTGGTCTTCGAGCCGGCGCTGCCGCGCCGCCACTTCCATTGCCATGCGCTGGAAAAGCCGGGCGAGATTACCAAGGGCGTCGGGCCGTTGAGCAATCTCGTCGAGACTCTCCGCGGAGAAGGTGCCAGACTCGACAGCGAGCGCCGCCGCGGTGACCCTGGCGACGCCCCGCAGATATGCGAGATCGAAGTCGCGGGCCCGCTTCTTCGCCAGGCAGCTGCGAATGCGGACGCCGAGCACCACCGGATCGAAGGGTTTGGGGAGATAGTCGTCGGCGCCGAGTGCAAGACACCGCGCGACGCTCTCCGGGCGATCCACCGCGGTGATGACCAGCACCGGAATCTCTCGCGACGCCTCATCGCTCTTCAGCCTGGCGAGGATCTCGTACCCGCTGGCACCCGGCAGCCAAACGTCGAGCAAGATCACATCGACCGATTCGCGTGCCGCGATCGCCAGGCCGGCCTCACCGGTTGCGGCAACCAGCACAGAGTACCCCTGGCGAATCAGCCGACGAGAGAGCAGAGCCCGGTTCGCCTCCTCGTCGTCGATGATGAGAATCGAGCCGCCGCCCGCCAGGTGGTTAGTGGCTTCGATGTCCGCCGCGGTGACGGACACCGACGGTGGCACGTCACCTTTAGCAGAGACGAAGGTGTGTTCGATGCCGTCGATGAGCTTGAAGAACCGAACGGCCGCGACGCCGATCCGCCGCAGATCGTCGCCGATCGGAGCGTTCTGGCGCCCCTCGAGCAACGTCTTGATGCAGCCCCGGATCGTCGTCAGCGGGACGCGCGTCGCGTATCGCAGCCGGAAGGCATACTCTTCGATACCATCAGTGACCGCGGCCGGATCCAGCAGAGCGCCGATCGTCTGAAGGAGTTGCTTTCCGGCGTCCGCGACACCCTCGAGGTCGTGTCGCTCGGCAACGCTCAACGGCGTCGAATCGCCTTCTTCCAACAGCAGTTGACTGTAGCCGAGGATTGTGTTGATCGGGTTGCGCAGCTCATAGCGGATCTGCGCGACAACGGCGTCGATATCGCCCATCGGCTCACGACCCCGGCGTCACCACGGCGGTTGCATGAAGCGCCTGGTCGCTGCGCTCGGCGACCGCCCGTGGTTGACGATGGGGCCATTCGCCGCGCTCGATGAACGCCTGGAGCTGGCGCCGATAGGGTCTCAGGTCGACTTTGCGCTGCGCCAGCCACGCGTCGTTGTAGTAACTCTGGATGTACCGCTCGCCCGAGTCGCAAATCAGCGTGACGACCGAGCCTGTTTCACCGGCAGCCGCCATGTCGGCGATGATTTCGAAC
>DATAEK010000215.1:0-12494 GCA_036258055.1 Vicinamibacterales bacterium | reverse complement strand
TCGGCGTCGTCTGGCAGGTTGGCTGATTGGGGGTTGCGGCTCAACGCGCGGATCCGGCAGTCGGTGGCACCCAATTGAGTGACAACCTGACGGCCGATGTTCCCGGTCGCTCCCGTGACGAGAATCCGTTTCATCGGACGTGAATTATGTCTGACAACCTATGCCTCCAGGCGGAGTGTCACTCGGCCTAGCGTATGGTGATGCTTCGCAGATTGGTCCAGGTCGGCTCGGAGTACCAGATCTCTACGAATTCATGGATGGAAGCAGCCTCTCGGCGTGCCATCGCGTCGGCAACCGGCTTCCGAAGCAACGACTTGATGCTCGCAAATGCTGCCGGCCGCCTCGACGCCAGCTCTCGGGCAATCTCCGACGCACGGTCGAGCAACGCCTCCTGGGCAACAACTTCGGCGACCAGGCCGATCGTTTGCGCCTCGGCGGCCGAGTACATGGCCGCAGAGTAGAGAACGTCGCTCGCCCGTGAGCCGGTGCGAAACTGCAACATCTCCGTACTCCCGGCAAAGATCGATGACCCGAACCCGATCTCATTGAGCGAGATCTTCGCGCCGCCCCGCACCATGATCGTGCTATCGCCGACCAGCGCAATCATGCAACCGCCGGCGATGGCGTGACCGTTGAGCGCCACCACGAGCGGCTTGGGATAGATGAAAAGATGGCGATAGAGGGTCGTGAAGCTCGCGAGATAGTTCGTGAACTCCTCTCGCGTATACGAGAGAAACTCTGGGACGTCGAAGCCGAACGAAAAGAACTTTCCGCGTCCGGTGAGCACAACCGCACTGGCTTCGGTATCGCTCTGCAAGGCATCGAACGTCGCCGAGAGGTCCTCGACGACCGCGGGGTTCAGCGCATTGACCTTCCCGCGTTCGAGGACGACCGTCGCGATGCCACGATGCAATTGCACGTCTACAAAACCCATGCGCCTCCTGCGCTCTCTTTTCTACATCGTTGCCACGCACTCTTCAACTACCGCCCGACGTCATCGCGCCGGAGATCGCACCGCGGTCACAGACGCCGCAGATGACGTCGGCAACGGTGGAGTCAGGTTGTGGGCCGAAACGGCGCGGCCACATTGTTGGGTGAATGCGAACACGTTGAACTCACGACTGCGTGCGCTCGGCTTGAAGAAACGTTCGCGGGCTAGCTGATAGCGGCGTCGACGATACGGGCGGCGTCCATGTGACTGGAATATTTCGAGGCCTCACCTGGTTCCAGCTTCGAGGACGGTCCCGTCGCACGAACGACTGACTCAGCCAAGACCAACTGCACTGGAGACCAGCGCGATGATTCCCGTCGACAGCCTTTTCGAAGCCCACCTGACCGTGAGCGACCTGGACCGGGCGATCGCGTTCTATCGAGACGTCGTCGGTCTTCGGCTGGCCCATGTCGTGTCCGCACGGCAGGCCGCGTTCTTCTGGATCGGTGCTGAAGGGAACGCAATGCTTGGACTGTGGGGGACCGGCTCCGGCCCGCAGCGGATGGCGTTGCACATCGCGTTTCGCGCGAGCCTTGCAGACGTCCTCGACGCCCCGCGCGCGTTGCGGTCTGCCGGCATCACGCCGCTCGACTTCGACGGGCGACCCACTGACGAACCCGTGGTCTTCGCCTGGATGGCGGCGGCTTCGGTCTTTTTTCGCGACCCCGATGACCACCTGCTCGAGTACATCTCCATGCTCCCACATGAGCCGCTCCCCGAACGGGGCGTCGTTCCGTGGCGTGTGTGGGAAGCCCTGCATCGCGCCGACACTCCAGCATCATCGTTGTCACCGATCGTGAAGACTCCGAGATAAGCACGACGCGGCCGACTCGCCGACGGAACCGACAACTATTCGACGCTTGACGCTGCTGAAAAGCCAGGACTACCTTCAGCGCTATCGAGTCGCGCATGCCGGCTGACGGGCGCAAGGAACCGTGACGAACCAAGCCGTTCCTGCCGACCCTCGCGCCCGGGCCAGGAGGGAGAACGATGCGTATCACGCTCGCGATCCGGATTCTCTGTATCGGGCTGATCCTCGCCAGTCCACGGGCGGCAGGCGCGCAGGCCATCCCACCCGACCGCGCCACCGACGCCGCGCTGATCCGCACCGAGATCGAGCGCATCTGCCAGGCATTCGTGGACAAGGATCGCTCGACCCTGACAGCGACCCATGGCAAGGACTGGCGTGGGTTCACGCCCTGGTCCGATCATGTGATCCGCGGCCTCGACGGATACATGGACGAGGCGACATTCGAGCCGGGGACGCCAAAGGGGCAGGGCATGGTCGGTTACCGTCTGTCCGACTTCGATGTCGTCTTCTACGGCGACACGGCGGTCGCGTCCTTCGTCCTGGACCTCGATCTCGTGTACGGCACCGAGAAGCGCGCGCAGAAGCTCACGCTGCTCGACGTGTTTCACAAACAGCCGAGCGGTTGGATCCAGGTCGCCTCGAACACTTCTTTGCATCCCGACGAGATGAGCCAGCAGACCTCGCGGCTCAGGCCGCTGGACGAGGCGGAGCGCAGAGCGGTGCTCACCGCTCGCGAGGCGGTCTGGCGCGCGTGGTTCGCTGGCGACACGGACACGCTCTCGAAGCTCGTGCCGCCCGAGCTCGTCACCATCGATCCCGGCGCCGCGACGTTCGGCACGCGCGCATCGAATCTCGAGGGTTCACGCGGGTTCGCCGCGTCCGGCGGCAAGCTCGCGCGCCTCGTCTTCCCGCACACCGAGTTCCAGGCGTATGGCAGCACGGTGATCCTCTACACGACCTACGAATTGGATCGCGTCTCAGGCGGCAAAACCACCTCAGAACGCGGCGTGGCGACGGAGGTGTTCGTGAAGCAGAACGGCGCGTGGGTGAACACGGGCTGGCAGTTGGCGCCGCTGCCCGCTGCGCGGGCCAAAGCGCAGTAACGACGGTCAGCGCAGCGCTCGTTCACGAGTGTTCCTTCGCGGGCGTGGGGGGCACCGCGGTCGGCGCAGCTTCGCGCAACACCGCGATGAGGCGCGGCCAGAGATAGCGGGCCACGACCGCGTGCCCTTCTTCCGAGAAATGGAGGTCGTCGAGGAACAGCGTGTCGAGCGGCGTCGCCGCGTGACGCGGAAACGCCTCGACGAGATCGATGCACGTCAGACGCTCATCTCGACAGAACGACTCGAGCCGGAATTGTGGATACAGGACTATCTGCGGGTCAGCGCCCAGCTGGAGCGACTCCAGCTGCCATTTCGTCGGCGCAATCACGATAGCGAGCGGCGGCCGCTCGCGCCGGTGCACGAACGGCGCAAGAGTGTTGTCCAGGTACGCCTGCCACTTGTCGGCGTCCCACGCCCACAGCGTCGTATTGGTCTGTTTCGCCAGGGGCTCGGTGCGCGCGTCCTCCGCAAACCGCAGACGCCGTGCCGCGAGTTTCAATCCGGCAATGGATTGATTGGTCTTGCTCAGACCCGTCCCAGCCTCTGCCATTTCCTGGGACAACTGGAAGCCGGCGCTGGATTTGTAGACCCATTCGAAGTCGACGAGGTCATTGAGGCAGAAGACGAGGACGATCGCATTCCACGGCAGGTGACTAAGGTACTTGTCGTGAAACGCCAGCTCCTGCTTCGTGCTCCACCCTTCGCATGCGCCAATGGCGATCTGGCAGACGCCGGCGCCCATGGCCTGCAGGCGCGCCGGGAACGTGTCGTGGAAATCAACCCAGGCCCCGTAGGTCACCGAGTCGCCGAGAAGCAGCAGTCGAGTGCGGCGCGGATCGGCGTTCACCTCTTCTGGGCCGATGAGACCGAGACTGTTGGTCACATGCGGGTAAGTCACCGCAGGGCGATTCTGCAGGTGGTTGGCGCGGGTGCGGTTGCCGCGAAAACTCGGCTTGTACCGGTACGACGTCGCCTCGTCGAACATGAAAATCTCGTTGGGATTGTCGTCGAGCAGATGCTCGAGCTGCCGCCGCTCCGAGGCGGTGAGCGGCGCGGCAGCAGGGCGCACCAGGTTCAAGGCTTTTGGAGCCGCGATGCCAAGCGCGATACCGGCGATGGCTCCAAAAAGAATGAGGAGAACCCTTTTCAGCATCGACGCGGATGTATCCGCAGGCCGGACCGATCCGTTGGCGAATATTTATCAGAATTTATGCCAAATGGCAATTATTAATTGACAATTACCACGGCACCGTTCGCGCACACCGGTCGCCGGTAGGGTGCGGTAGAATGACCTCCGACGTATGCCGCTGATGTCGCTGCTGTTCGTGCTCTCTGCGCTGCTGCTCTCCATGTCCGGAGAACTGCCGCTCCTCCTGGATTCGCCGGACGACGCGCCCGTGCCGGTCGCCTCGGCGACCGCGGTGCCCGTGCTGTTGCGTCGCGGCCGCGGCCGGCCGCGCAAGTTCGCGGTCCCCTCGCGCGCGGTCACGCTGACGCTACCCGAATCGGTGCTCGAGACGTTGTCGGGTATTCACGGAGACATCAGCAAAGCGATCGTCCAGCTGACGCAGCGGCGGGTCGCGTCGAAGGCGAAGTCGCTCGCGGAGCTTTCGGTGTTCGGGCGCCACGCGGTCATCACCGTCCGCCCGACGCCGTCGCTCGAGAAACGCGCCGGGGTTCAGCTGGTGCCGACGGCCGACGGACGCGCGCTGATTTCCTTCGATCAGCCGCGCACGATCCCCGAGCTGGAGCTGACGTTGAGTGATGCGCTGGAAGATCCGAAGCTGGCGGAATCCGATCGCCAGGTCTTCGAGGCGATCGTCACGATCCTCAAGGAGGCGCGCCGCTCGCGCCAGGTGATGCTCCACCAGCGCAACATCATCGTGCTCGAATCACTCCGCGCGCGCCGCCCCTCGGGCCGGTGACCGCCGATCGGTCACGGACCGGCCGCGCTGGCGGCCATCTCGGCGGACGGCTCGCCTCAACGACTGCACGGCGCTCATCAGTGCTGTCGGTCCAGCTTCCGTGCCTCCTTGCCTGCCGTTGACGTCGGCGTCGCGGTCTTCTGATCCCAATAGTCGACGCCGCGGCTATCGGTTCGCAGGACGTTTGGATCGTTCCAGTAGGGCGTGCCAAATGGCTTCTCCACGGGCCAGATCTCGTCGAGCGTCATCGCGTCGTAGAGTACGCCGGCCTTCATGACGTAGCGGACTTCCTTCGTATGTCGAATGTTCTCGAGCGGGTTCGCATCGAGCACCACGATATCCGCCAGCTTGCCCTGGCTGATTGATCCGAGATGCTTGCCAAGGCCGAGGAAGTGCGCGCCATGCACGCTCGCGACTTCGAGGGCGCCCATTGGTCCGAGCGCCGACGCGGCGGCCCACACCTCCCAGTGCGATCCCAGCCCGTGCTGCTGGCCGTGCGATCCAATCGCTCCGTAGCCACCGTTCGAGATGATGTCGGCGAGGCCCTGCGCGAGCATCGGATAACTGTAGTCGGTGGCCGGGCGCAGCATGCGGCGGCGAGTCCCGGGAATCAGCATCCGCCAGGGTGTCCATCGCCGCAGACGCTCGTCCTTCCACACGTCGCTGTCCTGGTAGAAGAATTCCTCGTTCCACGGCCCGGAGCCGCCGACCAGGAAGGTGACGGAGTACACGGCCTTCGCCAACCCGAAGAATTTCGCCGCGTCACTGTAGAGCGGCGCATACGACAGCGGATGTTCCCACCCGGTATGGCCGTCCATGATCATGCTCAGGTCGTACTCGAGATCGCCGCCCTCGGCCGTCACGCGCATCTGGCGTTTGCGTGCGACATCGGTGACCCACTGCCGCTGGTCGCGACGCGGCTGCATGTACTGCTTGACGGTGATCGCGCCCCACGATTGCAGGCGCGCGATGTTCTGCTCGGCGACCTCGTAGCTCGTGATTTCGTTCTGGCGAGACGCGTCTCCCGAATACAGCGGATCGCCGGTGCTGAAACTCCGCGGTCCGATCGTCACGCCCGCCTCGATCATCTCCGCGGTCGGAAAGACATTGTGCGACCACATGGAATTGTCGAGCGTGGTCGTGACGCCGTGAGCCATGTAGATCGCTGACTCCCAGTTCTGACGCGGCAGCACCCCCTCGTGATCGCGATGATGGTGGGCGTGCATGTCGATCAGTCCGGGAATGATCGTCTTGCTCTTGACGTCCACGACCTTCGACACGCCTGCCGTGGCGCAGTTTCCTACGCAGGCGATACGCCCGTCGCGGACGACGATCGTGCCCTTCTCGATCACTCGCCGGTCCTCGAGCGTGATGATTCGCGCGCCGGTGAGCGCGATCGATCCCTTGGCGAATCGGCGCGGCAGTTCAAGCCGGATCGGGAACGTGTCGAGTTTCTTGGTGTCGGTGTTGTAGGTATCGAACTGCGGTCCGCTCACGAACTCCAGAGTCGAGTTGTTGCGCCATCGCGGGTAGTTCCCGCCTTGTGTCGTCACCGGAACGACATTGAGCTGGCCGCGCCGTTTGTCGATGCGCACCGTGGCCGCGCCCATGCCGCCAGCCGGAAACGCCATCAGATAGACGTTGTCGCCCTCCTGAAACGCCAGCCAGCGTCCATCGGGCGACACCACGGCCTCATCGGCATAGGGAAAACGCAGGTGGACACGTGCATCGGACCCATCGAGCTTGATGGATTTGATTTCCGTGAACTCACGGTTCTCACCTTCACCCGGTCCGCTGGTTTCGGGGTAATAGAGGCGACCGTCGGTTCCGATGGACGCCTGGACGATTGGCCTGCGTGGCATGAGTGGACGCCCCGCGGCATAGGGACGATTGACGGTCGTAATCGCCGACACGTCGCCACCGGCGGCGGGTACGCGCACCAGCTCGTAATACAGGTTGTTCGAAACGGTCCGGCCGGCGGCGGTCGCACCGGCTCCGCGCGACATGACGATCTGCTGACCGTCAGGCGTCCAGAGCGTGTTCAGGTACTCCCCGGCCTGCTTCGTGATTTGACGTGGTTGGCCACCACCGGCATCGACGATGAAGATGTGTCCCATCTCCTTGTCGGCCCAGCTCGCGAAGGCAATACGCGAACCATCGGGTGACCAGGATGGCGACATCTCGAGCGGCTCGAACGAGGCGTCGGTCAGGCGACGGGGCGTGCCGGACGGCAGATCCATCACCCAGACACGTCCCGCTGCCTGGAATGCCAGGCGGCGGCCGTCGGGAGACGCGGCGGTCCAGCGCGGGAACTTGATCACGAACGACGTGTCGTTCCATTCCTGGTCGGCGTAGGCCTGCTCCGAGATCGTGCGGTGAACACGCGCGCTGAACGGAATCGTCGCCACCTGGCCGCTCGCGACGTCGAGTCGCCGGATCTTCCCGCCTTGTGACAACACGATCGACTTGCTGTCGCGAGCCCACACGTAGCCGGGCAGATCGCGGCTGACCTTCATGCCTTCGGCCTGGTCCTGTTCGATCGGATCCATGACGATGCGCTCCGCGCCCGTTTGCAGGTCGCGCAGCCACAGCGCGGTGCGTGGTCCGTAGCTGTGACGCTTCCAGGTAATCGTGCCGTCGGGAATCCGTCTGGCGAAGGCCAGCCATCGACCGTCGGGCGAAACCTCCGGGGCGATGGCGCCTCCGCTCGATCCCTGATATTGCTGGACCAATTCGCCCGACGTGATCTCCACCACCTGGCCCGTCGCCATGTCCATGCGACGGAGCTGTCGAGCCCCCTGCATGACGTCGGCGCGACCGCTCCAGACGCCTTGCCCTCCCGTGTTGACCTGAAAGTAGAGGTGTTTGCCGTCCGCGGAGATCGAGGGTGATGCCGCGCCGCGGAAGTTTTCGGGTACGATCCGGATGCCCTCACCCCCTTCACGCGAGTACATGAAAATGCCGCCGGCGGCCGGGCCGGCATCACGCGCCACCGACGTTCGGCGGACGATCAGGTTGCGTCCGTCGGGGGTCCAGGCCGGCTCGAAGACCCGAACATCCTTGTTCAGCGAAACGGGACGCGGATTGCGCCCGTCGATATCCATCAGCCACAAGTTGTTCTGCCCCTTGCGATCCGACACGAAGGCGATGGTCTTTCCGTCGGGCGAGATCCGGGGGTGGAAGTTGAGAGCCACACCGCTGTCCTGCGTCAGGCACGTCGCGTCGCCGCCGGTGGAGGGGACGCGATAGATGTGCCCCAGCAGATCGAACGCGATCCAGGTGCCGTCCGGTGAGAGGTCGACGGACGTCCAGGTTCCCTCTGTCGTCGTGAAGTCAATCTCGCGCGTGACGCCACGAGGCTTCGTGACGTCCCAGTCGTCCTCACGGGCACGGGTGTCGCGAGCCTGATCGATCGCCGACGCATCTTGTTGAGGTTCGGCTGAGGTTCCTGGATGCAGCAGGCAGGCGACAGCGATCAATGCAACGGGAAATAAATGCGAGGAGCGCATGACAATCCTCCTCCACCGCGGTCGCGCACGCGCGGGTGAGCGCGGGCGCCGATTCCCTTGCCAATGGGCTGTATTCACCGTGGTACCAGCTCGTACCCGGAGTAGTTTTTGGTGGGCAGCCCACTACTGGGCGGCGAGTATATCGAAGTGCGGCATCATGGAGGAGCCTCTGTTCGTCAATTCGCCGCCTCATCCCTGCCTTCGTCCCAGCAAGAGATAGAAAGGCCGCCGACAGCCCGAAAGAGTCGATTGACACCGCCAGCGGTAGAGCCATAATCGGGCCGACACAGACACTCCGTCCCGGTCCCCTTCCTTGTATCCCGGAGGGCCCGATGCTCAACGACCGTTTCGCGTCACTCCCCCCAGCATGTGCCGGTCGCAGACGTACCAGCCGTTTCCGAACGGTGACGGTTTGGCGTGCGGCGTGTGGAGCAATTGCGTGTCTCGCCGCTGCGGCGACACTCGCGGCGCAAACGCCACGCGACATGACGCTGGTGGATCTGTTGAACGTGCCGAATCTCACCGATCCACAGCTGTCGCCCGATGGCCAGCAAGTGACCTACGTAGTCGCAAAGGCCGACTGGAAAGAGAACAAACGGATCTCGCACATCTGGCGCGTCAACGCCGACGGCTCCGGCAACGTGCAATTGACGTCCGGGTCGGATGGCGAATCCAGCCCACGCTGGTCGCCGGACAGTAAATCGATCGCATTTCTCGCCAAGCGCGGCTCGGACGAGTTCACACAGCTCTACGTGATTCCGAATACCGGCGGGGAGGCGCGGGCAATCACGCATCATCCGTCGGCGGTCTCGTCCATTGCCTGGTCACCCGATGGCGCATGGATCTATTTCATCGCGCCGGATCCGAAGACCACCGAAGAAAAAGATCGGGACAAAGCCAAGGACGACGTCTTCGCGTTCGATGAGAACTTCAAACAGCGGCATTTGTGGCGCGCCTCGGTGGGCGATGACCGTACGGAGCAGCTCACTCGGGGTGACTACGCGATCCAGGGTTACGAGCTTTCGCGCGACGGGAAGCGCGTCGCGCTGACACGTGCGACCACACCTCTGCTCGAATCGGCGGACACCAGCGAGATCTGGTTGATGACCGTCGACGGTGGCAATCAGGTTCAGCTCACACGTAACGCGGTCCCTGAACGCGCGGCGCGGATCTCACCGGATGGCACGCAGGTGCTGTTTCTCTCCGGCACGAACGAGCGATTCGAGAAGTACTACAACGGCAAGCTGTTCGTCGTGCCGAGCGGCGGCGGCGACGCGAAGCTCGTCGCCGCGCAACTCCCCTACGCCGTCGATTCGGCGACGTGGGGCCGCGACAGCTCGACGATCTTCTTTCTCGCCAACATGGGCGTGCACAGCGAGCTCTTCGAGCTCGACGTCAAGACCGGTAAAGCGCGCCAGCTCACTGACGGGAAACACAGCGTCGGCGCTTGGACGTTCGTCCCGGCGGCCGATCGTCACGTTCTGACGATTGAAGACGCGACGAACAACGGCGACGTCTATCTCGTCGCCCGGAGCACTGCTGCCAGCGCTCCGGCGCGCGTCACGCGCGTCTTCGACTATCTCGCGCGCGACTTCCGGCTGCCGCGTCTGGAAGCGATTCAATGGAAGGGCGCCGATGGCGCCACGGTGGAGGGCTTGCTCTATTACCCGCTCGATTATCGCGAAGGGCAGCGATATCCACTCGTGGTCCAGACCCACGGCGGCCCGCAGGCCTCGGACAAGTACGGATTCGGCAACTGGGGCGACTACGTGCAGGTCCTGACCGCCAAAGGGTACATGGTGCTGAAGCCGAATTACCGCGGCAGCACCGGCTACGGCGACGAGTTCCTGCGCGACATGGTCGGACACTACTACAAGAACGCGCATCTCGACGTGATCGCTGGCGTCGATTACCTCATCGCGAAAGGGCTCGCGGATGGCGATCGGCTCGTCAAGATGGGGTGGAGCGGCGGCGGTCACATGACCAACAAGATCATCACCTACACGACGAGGTTCAAGGCGGCGTCAGCCGGCGCCGGCTCTTCGAACTGGATCTCGATGTACGCCCAGAGCGATACCCGTACGAACCGCACGCCGTGGTTTGGCGGCACGCCGTGGCAGAAGGACGCGCCGATCGACGTCTACTGGGAGAATTCGCCGCTGAAATATGCCTCGAACGTGAAGACGCCCACGATCATTCTCGTCGGTGAGCGCGACGAGCGCGTGCCGCCGCCCCAGTCGGTCGAGATGTATCGCGCGCTCAAGAGCAATGGCGTCCCGACCCACTTGTACATTGCGCCGCGCGAGCCGCACGGATGGCAGGAGCTGCGACACGAGCTGTTCAAGATGAACATCGAGCTCGAGTGGTTCGAGAAGTATGCGATGAACCGCGCGTACACCTGGGAGAAGGCACCCGACAGTCAGAAGGCTTCGCAGAAGATTACGAGTCAACAGTAGCAGTCGAGGAAGGAACTCACTCGCCTAATCGCACCAAGACTGCGGCATGGATGGAGGTGCTCGCGCCCGAGGGAGACGGAACCATCAAGGAGGAGCTGCAATGGTAAAGCGCTGTGTGTTGGCGGCCCTGCTGTCGATCTCGATAGCGGGCCCGGCGTGGGCACAGGCCTCTGCCGAGGGCACGATCCGCGGGGTCGTGAAAGATCAGCAAGGCGCCGTGCTGCCGGGCGTGACGATCACGGCAAAGAGCCCGAACGCGGCCGGAAATATGACCGCAGTGAGTGGACCCGATGGTGCGTATCGGCTGCTCAATTTGCCTCCGGGCGAGTACACACTCGTTGCGGAGCTCTCCGGCTTTTCCAAACAGGAACGATCCGGCATTGTCGTCCGAAGCGGCCTGAACATCGCGGTCGACATCACACTCAGCGTCGGGTCCATGGAAGAAACGGTGCAGGTCGTCGGCGAAACCCCGATGCTCGAAGTGCAGAAGCCGGTGCAGGCGGTGAACATCAGCGGAGAACTGCAGCGCGCGCTGCCGCTCAGCAGCCGAAAGGACTACTCGGACTTTCTCGAGGTCACGCCGGGCATCACGGCCCGCACCTTTGATCAGGGATCCGGCGGACAGGTCTACATGCTGCGAGGCAGCGAGATCGAGAACCACGTCACCCAGGTCGACGGCGCGGACATGGGGTCATTTCGGCAGGGGTGGGCTGGATTGTACGTCGGCTTGAGCAGCGACTCGATCGATGACACCCAGGTGAAAACAGGGGGCGTCGATGCCTCGGCGCCACTTGGCGTGGGCGTCGTCATCAACGTCGCGACGCCATCAGGCACGAACAACTACCGAGGCGCCGTCTCGACGGCCTATCAGGGAAGGGACTGGAACGGCAACAATGCGGCTGCCGGCGGGAAGAGCGCCTTCGTCAAGATATTCCAGACCGACGCCTCGCTCGGCGGACCAGTCGTCAGGGATAAAGTGTTTTTCTTCGGCTCCTTCCGCTATGCCGATCGTGAAGTCGGCATCTCACGCACGTCGGCACAGCTCGCAGGGCTGACGTCGGATCCGAATTTCACTCCGTTCGACAACGGCGGGAAGAGCAAGTACTACTACGGCAAGGTCACGGCGCAGCTGACGCAGAACCATCAGATGTATGTGTTCTACCAGCGCGACTTCAACCCCGAACTGTCAGCGTTTCCGACCGAGTCGCAGCCCTTCAACGTCACCGCGTTCGGCGGTAATGGCTTTGGCGCCAGGCTGTCGTCAGTCTGGGGACCCCGTGTGACAACCAAGGCGCTGGTGGCGTACAACGACAAATCGATCAACGGGACCTTCTCCGCGTTCGAGGGATACACCTTCCCTGGCCCAATCGGGAATATCTACACCTCGTCGTTCGTCTCCTCGGGACGGCGGACAGGCCAAGGCATACTGGCAACGACGAACCAGGCCCTGACCGCTGCCCCGACGTCCAAGCTGACCGCGCAGGCCGACCTGACCTATTTCAAGGATGGCTGGATCGGATCGCACGAGTTCCAGACCGGCATCTTTGCGCAGCCAAGGCTCTCGAATGCGACGGATATCCGCTACGCCAGTGGCGGCAACCCCGGGATCGTGGATTTGGCGCTGCTGGATACCAACAATCCCACCGGCGGTACGGTACCATTCCGGCGGCGCATCTACGATTCTCCGACGATCACCTCC
>DATAEK010000207.1:0-8573 GCA_036258055.1 Vicinamibacterales bacterium | reverse complement strand
CCGACGCGTCCTGGATCTGGAATCCCCAGCGGCATCGGCCCTCCTCGAGGGGCCAGTAGACGCTCGTCAGGTCTGGATCGAGAATGACGCGCACCTCGGCGGGAAGCTCCCCCGTTGCCTCGATCTCATAGACGGAGAAGATCTGGCCCGCGCCGTGCTCGGCCATCTCGATGCCGGCCATCCGCCGCACGGCCGAGTCGTACCCGTCGGCGCCGATTACATAGTCCGGTCGGATCGTCTCGCGTCGCACGACGACCCACTCGCTTCGCGCGACGGGGTAGCCGGTTGCGACCTGGTCGAGCTTCGCCACCTCCGCACGGAGGGTGGTTTCATCCGCGTTGAGGGACTCGAGACGGTGTCCCCAGAGGACCTTGAGCTTCTTCTGGCGGAGCGCCTCCTCGGCGGCCCTCTCCAGCAGGCTTTGGCGGAGGACGAGGAGATACGGATGCTTGGAAGCGAGGGCCGAATAGTCGATCTCGGCGCGCCTCTCCCGCCCTTCGTAGTAGGCGACCTTCGTCAACTTCCGTCCCGCGCCGATCAGCCCCTCGGAGAGTCCTGCCTCGTCGAGAACCCGGAGCGTGCGCGGATGAATCGCGAGGGCGTAGCTGTGCTGAGTCGTCCGCTGGTGTGTATCGACGACCTCCACACGGAGCCCGTGCTGCTGCAGGAACAGGGCCGCGACGAGACCGACCGGACCGGCCCCGACGACGAGGACCTCAGGATCGGTGTGACGGAACATCGAGCTTTCTCCTCACGCGCACTGCGCAAGAACCCTCGAGAGCCCGAAACCTGACACAATGAGTCGTTTCCGGGCTCGTCGTGGGTCAGTTTCGGTTGTCAACCGAAGACCACTCCGGTGAACAGGCCTCGGAGCGTCAAGGCACGTTGTGCCGCCGGACGGTGGACAATGGACGCTGAGCACGTTCCTGCCTACCTCGGGCCCAGCTTCAACCGCTCCCCGATGCGATCGCGGCCCGTTGTTCTTGTGTAGCTTTCAAGGACCTTGATGTAGTTCCCTCGCACGAAAGCGCTTGAGTCCCTGACCGCCTGCTGGCTCATCGATCCACGCATTTGGCTGACCGATGGGTAGCCCTTCCGCTCCATCCATGTCGTCATTCCCTCGAGGACGCGCGCGAAGAACGACGGGCCCTGCTGCAGGACCGCCGACGTGCTCATCACGACGTCGGCGCCAGCCATCAGGTATTTGATGGCCTCGACGTAGCTGTGCACACCAGTTGTCGCCGCGAGCGAGGCCGACACGCGGCCGTACAGCAGTGCGATCCACAACAGCGGAAGACGGATCTCAACCGGGGTGCTGAGAGCGATCGACGGAGCCACGGTGCGGGTCTCGATGTCGAAGTCCGGCTGATAGAAGCGATTGAAGAGGACCAGTGCGTCGGCGCCGGCCTCCTCCAATTGACAGGCCATGTCCGCAAACGAGCTGAAATAGGGCCCGACTTTGATGGCGACCGGGATCGAGACCGTCGCCTTCACCGCGGACAGCACATCCACATACTGCTGCTCGACCTCGGCGCCCGATCGGAACGTCTCGGCGGGAATGTAGTAGACGTTCAGCTCGATACCGCTCGCGCCTGCATCCTCCATCTCCTTTGCAAAGGTCACCCATCCGCGCTCACTGACCCCGTTGAGGCTCGCGATGATGGGGATGTCGACGGCCCCGGTGGCCCTGCGGATGAGATCGAGGTACTGACGCGGACCGACGTCATAATCCTGAATGGCCGGAAAGTACGAGACCGCCTCGCCGAAGCTCTCGCTGCCGAGTGTCATGAAGTGCTCGAGCGCGGCCGAGTCATGGCGGATCTGCTCCTCGAAGAGCGAGAACAACACGACGGCCGCCGCGCCGTTGTCTTCGAGGGAGCGGATGGCGTCGAGGCTCTCCGACAGCGGTGATGCCGAGGCCACCAGCGGATTCTTGAGCGTCAGGCCCATGTAGCGGGTCGTCATGTCCATGGTGCGTCTCCTGCGTCTTACACCGTCGTGGCTTTTTCCGCCGACGCAGTGGCCGGTGCAGACACGTGACTCCCGGGCTCGCCTTGGCCGCGCCGGGCGGTGGCCGGCCAGCGCTCGGCGAGGGCGGAGTAGACGCGCCAGCGTTGATTGACGTCTTCCTGTGCCAGGCCAAGCAGCCGCTTCGCCTCGCCCGGATTCGTATACGCGAGCATCTTGTAGCGAATCTCGTTGTAGGCGTACGCCTTCAGCGGGATCGACGGGGCCTGCGAATCGATCAGGAACTCCTGCCGGTCCCGGCCCGCCGCTGCCGGCTTGAAGCGATAGAGCGGCCAGTGTCCGCTTTCGACTGCCAGCTTCTGCTGCCGCATGCCGAAGCGCATGTTGATGCCATGCGCGATGCAGTGGCTGTAGGCGATGATGATCGACGGCCCGTCGTGCGCTTCGGCTTCGAGAAACGCGTCCATGGTCTGCTGCGAAGATGCGCCCATGGCAATCTGTGCCACGTAGACATTCCCGTACGCGACCGCCATGAGACCGAGATCCTTTTTCGCGCTGAGCTTCCCACCGGCCGCGAACTTGGCCACGCCGCCGCGCGGGGTCGCCTTGGACGCCTGGCCCCCGGTGTTCGAATACACCTCGGTGTCGAGGACGAGGATGTTGACGTTGTGTCCCGAAGCCAGCACGTGATCCAGGCCACCGTAGCCGATGTCGTACGCCCACCCATCGCCGCCGACAATCCAGACGCTTTTTCGCACGAGATGCCTGGTGAGCGTCCGCAATCGATGGGCTGTCGGATCGGTCAGGGGCTGCAGCGCCTTCTCAAGTGCTGCTACGCGATCCCGCTGCGCGTCAATCTCCTCCTGGGTGGTCTGGGGCGCCTCGAGTAATTCGCGAACCCGCGCTGGGCCGAGCTGCGGCGCAAGCCTGCCGAGCAGTCGCTCCGCCTCCTCGCGCTGCGTGTCGAGCGACACGCGGAAACCGAGCCCGAACTCGGCGTTGTCCTCGAAGAGCGAGTTCGCCCACGCCGGCCCGCGACCTTGCTTGTTGACCGACCAAGGGGTCGTGGGCAGATTGCCGCCATAGATGGAAGAACAGCCGGTCGCGTTGGCGACGAGCAGGCGATCGCCGAAGAGCTGCGTGAGGAGCCGCAGGTAGGGTGTCTCACCGCATCCGGCACACGCGCCGGAAAACTCGAAGAGCGGCGTGAGGAATTGCGCGCCGCGCACTAGCGCAGCATCCAGTCCAACGGGCTTGTTGTCGGGAAGTGCCTCGAAGAACTCGAGGTTCCTCCGTTCGCGTTCGAGGACCGGCGCCTTCGCCTCCATGTTGATGGCGCGGACGCCCGCCGCTTCCGGACTCCGCACCGGACACGCCTCGACGCAGAGCTCGCAGCCCGTGCAGTCCTCCACGGCCACCTGCAGCGTGTAGCGCAGGTTCGGGAATCCACGGCCGGCGAGCGGTGCGGACGGGAACCCCGCGGGCGCGTCCGCCAGCAGGGGATCGTCGTAGTACCGCGCGCGGATGGTGGCGTGCGGACACACCATCGCGCAGTTCCCGCACTGGATACACAGCTCCGGTTTCCACACGGGGACGATGTCGGAGATGTTCCGCTTTTCCCATTGAGCCGTCCCGGACGGATAGGTTCCGTCAGCCGGGACAGCGCTGACTGGCAGGTCGTCGCCGCGTCCGGCGATCATCATCGCCGTGACGTGTCTGACGAAGTCCGGCGCGCGCTCGGGCACGATTGGGGATGACTCGCGCGTGCTGGTCGCGGCGGCGGGCAGCGTGACCTCGTGCAGATTCTCGAGCGCGCGATCGACGGCGGTGAAGTTGCTCTCGACAAGCTCCGTCCCTTTGCGGGCGTACGTCGCCTGGATGGCATCCTTGATCCGCGCGATGGCTTCTTCGCGCGGCAGCACGCCCGAAATCGCGAAGAAGCAGGTCTGCATGATCGTGTTGATCCGGCCCGGCATGCCAGCCTCGATCGCCACGCGATCCGCGTCGATGGTGAAGAGCCGGATGTGCTTGCGGACGAGTGCCTCCTGCATCGCTCGTGGCAGCTGCTCCCAGAGATCACCCGGCGCGAAGGGGCTGTTGAGCAGGAATACCGCGCCGTCGGTCGCCTCGAGCAACATGTCGACACGCTCGACGAACTGAAACTGATGGCAGGCGATGAATCGGGCACGCTGCACGAGGTACGCCGATCGAATCGGCTGCGGCCCGAAACGGAGGTGCGACGTCGTGCGTGACCCGGCTTTCTTCGAGTCGTACACGAAGAACCCCTGCGTGTAGCCGGGGGTCTGCTCGCCGATGATCTTGATCGAGTTCTTGTTCGCCCCCACCGTGCCGTCGGCGCCGAGGCCATAGAAGATGCAGCCGATCACGTCGGCCGCTTCGGTGATGAAGCGCGGGTCGTACTCGAGGCTCGTCTTCGAGACGTCGTCGTTGATGCCAATTGTGAAATGGTTCTTCGGGGAAGCGGACGCGAGGTTCTCGAACACCGCCTTGACCATCGCCGGCGTGAACTCTTTCGAGGCGAGGCCGTAGCGCCCGCCGACGATTCGCGGCATGTCGGGGCGACGATTGTCGGTCATCGCTTCGGCAAAGGCGGTCACGACGTCCTGATACAGCGGCTCGCCAGAGGCCCCCGGTTCCTTCGTTCGGTCGAGTACCGCGATCGCCTGGACGGACCTGGGAACGGCGTCCAGCAGATGACTCACTGAAAACGGCCGGAAGAGGTGGACCTGCACGACGCCGAGCTTCGCCCCGCGACCATTCAGAAAGTCGATGGTCTCTCGCACAGTCTCGAGGCCTGAGCCCATGAGCACGATCACGCGCTCCGCGTCGGCCGCGCCGAAATAGTCGAACAACCGGTACTGGCGACCGGTCAATACGGCAAACCGGTCCATCGCGGCCTCGACGATCGACGGAACGGCCGCGTAGAAGGGGTTCGACGTCTCGCGCCCCTGGAAGTAGACGTCAGGGTTCTGTGCCACGCCTCGCACGACTGGTCGATTGGGATCGAGCGCTCGCGCTCGATGCGCGAACACGAGCTCGTCGTCGATCATGGCGGTCAGGTCGTCGTCGGAGAGGACCTGGATTTTGCTGACCTCGTGTGACGTGCGGAAACCGTCGAAGAAGTGGACGAATGGGATGCGCGATGCCAGCGTGGCGCACTGTGCGACAAGAGCGAGGTCGTGCGCCTCTTGCACCGAGCTCGAACAGAGCATCGCCCAGCCGGTCATTCGCGCGGCCATGACGTCGGAGTGATCGCCGAAGATCGAGAGTGCCTGCGTTGCAATCGCGCGCGCCGCCACGTGAAAGACCGCCGGTGTCAGTTCACCGGCAATCTTGAACATGTTGGGGATCATCAGCAGCAGGCCCTGAGAGGCCGTGAAGGTGGTCGTCAGCGCGCCTGTCTGCAGCGCGCCGTGCACTGCGCCCGCGGCGCCCCCTTCGCTCTGCATTTCGACGACGTGCGGCACGGTTCCCCAGATGTTCGTCTTGCCTTCGGAGGCCCACTGGTCAGCCAGTTCGCCCATGGTCGAGGACGGCGTGATCGGATAGATGGCACAGACTTCGTTCGTGCGGTAAGCGATGGAGGCGGCGGCCTCGTTGCCGTCCAGGGTTTTCACGTGAGTCGCCATGTAGCCTTCCTCAGTCGCCGGCGCGAAAGACGCTATCCGTAATGTCGGCGCTCTCCACGGGCCTAGAGGTCGGCGGTTGTCGTGGCGACCGGCTCCGGGACCATCGTGATCGCACCGCATGGGCACTGGTCGTAACAAATCGCGCAGCCAGTGCATTTGGCCAAGTCGTATTCGTACCGCCGGCCCGGGCCGAGCTTGATGACGGCCTGTTCGGGGCACGCCGAGTAACATCCGTCGCACTCGAAGCAATTGCCGCAGGACAGGCAGCGCTGTGCCTCGTAGCGGGCCGCGGTCGGATCGAGTCCACCGGACACTTCGTCGAACGTGTGCCGCCTCCGATCGAGGTCGATCATGCTCTGGCCGCGCTTCTTCGCCTCGGCGTGATACCAGAGCCGCAGCATGTCGAACGATGCGATCTCGTGCTTCGGTGGCCTCAAGCGTGTCTCGGCACGCAGCCAGGCGTCGATGTGCCGCGCGGCGCTTTTTCCATGACCCACGGCGGTTGTGACCGACCGCGCGTACGGCACCATGTCGCCGCCCGCGAACACGCCGGGACAGCCTGTCCGCATGTCGCGTCCCACCACGACCGTCCCGTCACCCTTGAACGTAATGCCGGGAACGACCTTCAGAAACGTCGTGTCAGTGTCTTGTCCGAGGGCGAGAATCACGGAGTCGGCTTCGAGCGTTTCGAACTCGCCGGTTGGCACCGGATAACGGTTCTCGTCGAGCCGCATCACCTCGACAGTCAGGGTTGTGCCGTTGATCTCCTTGATCGTCCGCAGCCAGTGGATCTTGACGCCTTCTTCAATGGCTTCGTCCGCCTCGAATTCATGTGCCGGCATCTGCTCGCGGGTGCGGCGGTAGATGATGAGCGGCTCCGCTCCGAGCCGCGCGGCGGTCCGAGCCGCGTCCATCGCCGTATTGCCGCCGCCGTAAACGGCGACACGTCGGCCAATGCGCGGTTTCTGGTCGCCGGTCTCGACGTCCTTCAGGAACTGCAGGGCGTCATAGACCTTCCCGGCATCTCTCGCCGGAATCTCTTGCCGCTTGCTGAGATGTGCGCCGACCGCGAGGAAGACGGCATCGAATCGCCCCTTGCTCTTCTCTGTCAGGAGGTCGGTGACTTTGTGGTTCAGGACGATCTCGACGCCGATTCTGCGGATGCGTTCGATCTCACGGTCAAGCACTTCCCGTGGCAGGCGGTACTTGGGGATGCCGAAATGCATCATCCCACCCGCCATCGGCCCCGCCTCGTAGATGACGACGTCGTGGCCGCGGCGTGCCAGGTGCCAGGCGGCCGAGAGACCGCTCGGTCCAGCCCCGACGACGAGCACGCGTTGATGGGACGGCGGTTCGTCCGGCGCGACGGTCCAGCCCTGGCTGAGCGCGATGTCTCCCAGGAACCGCTCGACCGCATGGATGCTGACCGCGTCGTCAACCTCCTTCCGGTTGCACGCCTCCTCGCACGGGTGATAACAAACGCGGCCATGGACCGCAGGCATCGGATTGTCGCGGACGATGACGTCCCAGGCCTCGCGGTAGCGGCCGGCCTGTGCCTCGGCGAGCCAAGCCTGGACGTTTTCGCCGGCCGGGCAGGCGTGGTTGCACGGCGGCAAGCGGTCCACGTAAACCGGTCGCATCGTTCGCATTGGCGCCATTCCAGGTCTCTTTTGCCACGAGAGAGCAACCCGCGAGCCAGGGCCATTGCGCCTGCGCAGGCGCCCTGACGGTGCCCGTTTCCGGATTCCTCGGTGTCCAGTGCGAGGGTTTCCCCAGTCATGGGAAAAAATCCCAGGGAACTCGCGTGAAATCGCTCCGCGTCGAGTTCCGTCGCGAGCGCGCTCGTCTGCCACGCCGAGCGCATCGAGCCCGAGCGAGTCGCGACAGCCGTTCCACGGGCAGCGCGTTTGCAGGTTCCACTGTGAATAGCTCTGGGTAATCGACCACGCGAGGTGGCATATGGCAATCACAACGACGTGGTGTCCGGTGCTGCAAGCGAACGTCACGATGGTGGCGACTTTCGAGGATGAGGTGACGATTCTCATCTGTCCCGAATTCGAGCCGCTGACGAAGACCTGCCGCCTGAAGAAGATGACCGGGCTCTGCGGACCTCTCTCGCAGCTGCTCGAGCGCGTGTTCGAAGGGACGCTGGCGAATCCCGCGCCTCGATGTCAGATGGCGTGAAGCACTCTACTTGCGGAAACCGCGATCGAGCGTCTGCTTGAGTGGTTGCTGAATGTCGATCGTCTTGTCTACCGAAGCCTTGTCCACCGGACTGCAGTCGGCCCAGTCCATTTGTTCGCCAAGCGCTGCCACGTGCGCGTGGCGCTCGGGCGTGTGGGAATCACTTCCGGGACACCGAGGAAAGCTCGCAAGCGGGACCGGTGTCCGCGAATCATCGGGCTGTGCGCGACCGACAGTTCCCTGCCCGAGATCGGGCGACTGCTCGATCACACACGAACGGGTCCTTCAAATCAGATCCGGCGCTTTGGGCAAGACGCGCGCTGCGAGCCATAATGCGGGTTAGCTGTACCGATTCGCAGGCGAGCCGAACACCGCCCGTTCTCGCATTGTAGTGATTTGGGTGCGGGCGCTGGCGGCGTCGCCGCCGCCTAGGCGCGGTACTCCTCCTGCGTCAGACCGCGGTCCGGAAGGAGCAGGGCATGCAATCAATTGTTCGCCCCATCGGAACCTTCGCAGGCGGTGCGGTGTCGAGGCGCACTCGATACGCGCTGGTTGGCGGCGTGCTCGGCCTGGGGGCGCCCGCAGGCTTGCTCGTGGTTCGTATGCTGAAACACGGAGTCCCGGCGCGTCTGGGCATTCAGGAAATACGAGCCAATCTCGAAAGCTATGTCTATACCGCCACGTCGACGCCAGTCGTCTTGGCGGTGTTCGGCGCCATGCTTGGTCATTATGCCGATCGACTCGCTCACTTCGCCACGACCGATCCGTTGA
>DATAEK010000203.1:0-1701 GCA_036258055.1 Vicinamibacterales bacterium | reverse complement strand
GCCGCTGGGGAATCAGATGGCGTTCATTCTGCCGTACGTGCTCGGCACGTCGGTGCTGCTCACGCTGCTCATCGCCTGCGCGAACGTGGCGATCCTGATGATCGCGCAATGGACCGCGCGCGAGCACGAGATTGCCATCCGCGCGTCAATCGGCGCGAGCCGCGGCCGGATCGTGCGCGCGCTCGTCACCGAATCGGTGCTGATCGCCGCCTTCGCCGGCGCACTCGGGGTGTGCGCGACCTACGCACTGCGCGCGTGGGTGCTCCACGGCGGAGGGGCAGATCTGTCGTTCTTCGACGTGGGGATCGATTTCGGCATTCTCGCGAAGACGGCAGCGATCGCGCTGTTGGCTGGCCTCGCGGCGGGGCTTGCCCCCGCGTTGTCGGAGACGAGACGGCTGCACGGCAATCCGCTTCGCACGATGACCACGTCCGACCGGGTCCGCCAGCGATGGCGGCACGCGCTGGTCGTGCTGGAAATCACGGTGACGGTTGCGCTGCTGGTCGAAACAGCCGCAATGATCGACGGCTATCTGCGCGCGCGGACGGCGGATATGGGGTACTCGACCCGTCCGTTGATGACGGTTCGCGTCGAGAGCCCATCGGGTGTCCCGACGGAGCGGGTGCTCGAGGTGCTGCGTGGTCTGCCCGGCGTGGCGGCCGCGGCAGCATCGACAACCGTCCCGATCGCGGCATCGGGCCCGCGCGAGCGCGTGGCCGCCGATGCGGCCGGAACCAACGAAGTGATCGCCGAGCGAGGTGCCATTACGGGGAACTTCTTCACCGCGCTGGGGGTAGCGATGCGCGCCGGCCGCGCGTTCTCCGACCAGGACTCGAGCGTCACCCGCACCGCCATCGTCAACGAAGCGCTCGCCAGACGCGTCTTCAGCGGGCGCGATCCGGTGGGCGGTCGGGTCTGGATCGCCGGCGTCCCCTTCGACGTAGTCGGGGTCGTGGCCGACTACGTGAACAACCCGCTGCAGAAACGCGAGCTCGAGCCACGGGTGTTTCTGCCGCTCCCGCCGGAATCGAAGGACGTCACCCGCATGCAGTTTCTCGTCCGCGCGGATGGCGAACCTTCGCCGCTCGTCCAGACCATTCGTCGCGAAGTCCGCGATAGGGTGAAGGAAGTGACGGTGACGAGATCGTTCACGATGGATCAGATCCTCGCCGTCATGGGGCAGGAGGTGCTCCTTGGCACCGCCCCGCTCTTCCCGCTCATCGCCACCGGCATGCTGCTGACCACGGCCGGCATCTACGGTGTGCTGGCGTTCGCGATCACGCGGCGATCCCGGGAGCTCGCCGTCCGCGTCGCCATGGGAGCCCGAGGAACGGACCTCGTGCGTCTCGTCACCGGCCACGCGATGCGTCTCGTCGCACTCGGGTCCATGCTGGGTGTCGGTTTCACATTCACGTTGTCGCGCCTGGTACGAGCCGGCGGAGGCGGTGGCAGTATCTTCGACCCTCCCGTTCAGGCCTTCGTCATCCCGGTGCTCATCATCCTGGTGATCGCGGCCCTCGCGACGTGGATCCCCTCACGGCGGGCGCTGAAAATCGACCCGGCGGTCTTGCTGAAAGCGTCCTGATCGGCGATGTCTGGCCCTGTCCAGACCCAGTTCTTCGAGCGGCCTACTCTTTTCCCGGTGTCGCTTGACCGTGTGCCCGTAAGTCGTTGAGATTTCCGATAAGGTCTGGTGAGGCA
>DATAEK010000194.1:0-14581 GCA_036258055.1 Vicinamibacterales bacterium | reverse complement strand
CTGACACATGATCGCATAAGCTGCCGCCGCGTCGATGACACGGTGATGCGCGTCGAGGGTTAGGCTCGATTGTGTGGAGCGCTGGCGGCGCGGTGAGCATCGATTCGAGGCTTGATTCCTTTCCAGGAAACGGACGTGATTTGCCCGAGACGTCCTGCAGTGGCCGCCCAGGATAAGCCACAGGAGAGAATCCACGCTGAATCCTGGACTCCAGCCAATCCGGATCGAAGCCGCCCGCGCGCCGTCTCCTGTAGCACTCTTGTGCTACACTGAACGTCAAGGGCGTTGACATGACCAAGGAAGTGACACTGCGACAGGCCGGCGGCTCGGTGAGTGCCACCCTGCCAAAAGACATGGCGGATCGGTTGCGGCTCGAGCCCGGCGACCGGGTTCTGGCGGTGGAAACCGACCGTGGCATCCTGCTCACCCCGTACGCGGAGGATACAGAGCGGGCCTTGAGAGTTGCCGCCAAGGCCGCTAAGAAATACCGCAACGCGCTTCGCGAACTGGCGAAGTGATGTGTGGCGAGACGCCGCAAAGAACCTCGCTGGCTGAACCGGCTGCTGGTTGACGCCGTCCACACCGACCAGTTGCGCGAGCACGGCGGCCTCCCAGGCGTGCGCGATGACAATGCCCTCGAATCCGCATTGTCCAGACCGCAGCAGCGCTGGCACTACGAGGAGGCGGTCGACCTCGCCGCGTTGGCGGCCTCCTATGCCTTTGGCCTTGTGAAGAACCATCCGTATCGGGATGGCAACAAGCGCATCGGATTCCTGGCGCTGGTCACCTTCCTTGGCATCAACGGAGTCGACTTCGACGCCACCGAGCAGGACGTCGTGACCGAGATGGTGATGCTGGCGGATGGGAGACTGACCGAGGAGCAGCTCGCCGGTTGGGTTCGAGCTCAGATCGTCCTCTCTAAATCCTAGGCTCGCTTGACGCGCGCGGTATCGAACGTCCACAGCGACTTGCCGCTGCCCCGATCGAGTGCGTGCACGATCGTGTCGCGGCCGCCGAGGATGAGGCCACCCTCGATCTATTTCTGCAACAAAGGGATGCTCTCGACCGGCGGGGGTGCCGGACGTGACTGCAGAAAGGTGTAGACGTGGGCCAGATCCGTGTCTGGCACGACCTTCTGGGTATACGGCGGCATCTGGTTCGTCGGCCGCCGCACATAGATCGAGAACACGGCAAACGGCGCCAGACGTCCGGCAAGCCGCGGGCCGGCGGCACCGCCCTGGCCCTCGTAGCCGTGGCACTGCCAACAGCCGATGCTCACGTACAGCTTCTGACCGGTCTCGGCGTTGCCGGCGGGAGCCGCGGAGGCCGTCTGTCTTGCCGGTGCCGTCTGAGCACCGATTGATGCCGCCACGGTCAGGCCCAGGACCACCACGAGTCGACCCAACCACACCGCCCTCATGTGTGCCTCCAGTCTCATCCGAGGGGCTTCGCCCCTCGGACTCCCCGACACGCTCTCTCGCTCGCCGCTGCGCCGGCTCGCTTCCGCCTTCGCCAAGGCTACGGCGGACGCGCCGTAGCGCCTTCGGCGCGAAGGCGGGCCGGTCGCGTGGCTCGCTCGCGACGCTCGCTCGCACGTTGTCTCTACGTTTAACCGCTCGCCGCGTCTCGGTTTGAGAGAGAGCGTCTACCGCGGTTGCGTCACCACGTCGACGAGCGCCGGCTCACCGCGTCGGACCACGGCCAGCGCGCGCCGAATCGCAGGGCCCAGATCGTTCGCGGCCGTGATTGGTCCCTCCGCATACACGCCCATTCCCTGCGCGATCTTCGCGAAGTCGACATTCGGATCCTCGATCGTCGTCCCGATGTTCGCGCGCGTGATCCCGCGGTTGTGGCGGTTGGCCATCCGCTGGATGTGCATCACTTCCTGGTGGTAGGCGCGGTTGTTGTGCATCACCGTCAGCAGCGGAATCCGGTGATGGGCGGCAGTCCACAGCACGCCCGGCGCGTAGAGCAGGTCGCCATCCCCCTGGATGTTGACCGACAGCCGGCCATATTTCTTGTTGGCCAACGCGCCGCCCACCGCAGCCGGCGCGCCGTAGCCGACACCCGCGCCGCCGGCGTCGCCTAGATGGTGATAGTGCTTGTCGAAATCCCACAGACGGTACACCCAGCCGCTGGTGTTACCGCTCTCGGAGACGAGGGACCAGTCGTCATTCCGGATTTGGGCCCAGATCTCCGCGGTCATGCGGGCGGTGCTGATCGGCGACGCGTCCCACGCGTACGCGGCCTCAGCCCGCGATGTTTCCCGCGCGCGGGCGTGCGCCTGCTCCAGGCTGAGGCGGCGCTCGCCAAAGGTGCGACGCCGGTCATCCGTGATCAGCTTGCGGCAGGCTTCGGTGAGCGCCGGCATGGTCGCTTCCGCATCGGCTGCCATCGCGACATCCACTTCGGGATAGCGCTGAAAGTCCTGGAAATTGCTCTTGACGAACAGATCGAGCGTGGTGATGCTGATCAACTTCGTGCCCGGCTTGATGATCGACCGCGACGACCGGTGCAGCGAATCGCGGAAGGCCGACACCGTTCCCCAGAAATCGGCCAGCTCGAGACCGAGGATGATATCGGCATTGGCGACGAGCTGCCGTCCGCTGTCCGTCTGGTTGAGCGGATGCCGCGACGGGAAGTTCATGCGACCGCGCTGATCGATGACCGGCGCCTGGAGCGTCTCGGCCAGCTCCACCAGACGCGCGATGCCCGCCGGCGTGCGCGCGGCGCGGTCGGCGACGATCACCGGATTCTGCGCGTTGACGAGGAGACGCGCGGCTTCGGCCACCGCCCCAGCCTCGCCCTGCGGCGGCGTGGGCAGCGTCAGCCTCGGGACGCGCAGGCGCGACGCCACGTCGTGTGGGATCGGGTCTTCTTGGATCCCGCTATCGATCACCAGCATCACCGGCATCATTGGCGGCGTCATGGCGATTTTGTAGGCGCGGACGGCCGACTCGGCAAAGTGCGGCAGCGAACCCGGCTGATCGTCCCACTTGAGGAAGTCGCGCACCATCACGCCGGCGTCCTGTACGCTGTGCGCCCATTCCACACCGGGCCGCCTCATCGTCGCATCCACGGTGTTGCCCGCAAGAATGTAGACAGGTACCCGATCGCAGTACGCGTTGTAGATGGCCATCGCCGCGTGCTGCAGCCCGACCGTGCCGTGGCAGAGCGCCGCCATCGGCTTTCCCTCCACTTTGAAATAGCCGTGGGCCATGGCCACGGCCGACTCTTCGTGGCAGCAGGTGAGGAACTCGGGCATCCGGTTGTTGCCGTAGTTGATGATCGACTCGTGGATGCCGCGGAAGCTGGATCCCGGATTGGACGCGACGTGCTCGAGGTTGAGCGACTTGAGGACATCGACCATGAAGTCGCTGCCGGGACGGTCGGTCGTGAGCGCCTCGACCTCGACGAGCGGGTCGGTTTCGCGAACCGCCGTGGGGGGCGACGGGCGTGGTGCCTGAGCTGCCGGCGCCGGCACGCCGGCGGGCACCTGTGCGGCGGCCGCGGCGACTCGGTCCGGCACGAGCGCGGCAGCACCCGTTACCGCTGCACCCCTCAAAAAGTGCCGTCGATCCACAGAATGCTTTCTGGCCATCACACCTCCACCGGCAGTCTTCGAAGGCCTCTGATCGCGCTAGTGAGCGTCCATGGCGTCCACCCCGACACGACGAGCTCAGAAAAACGCGCGCTTGAATCGTTGAATCATATCTGGCGTCCGGCTGACGCGTCGCTTCAGTCGGGGCGCCTCATGATCGCTGCGGCCGCCGTCCGCTGCAAGCTGGTTAAGCGCCATCGAATCCCGCCAACACACCAACTCACAGGAATTCATCCACGAGCCTGGTGTAACCCGCTCAATCACGGTGGTCATGGTCGTTCGCGTCGGATCCGGCTTGCCTCGCCTCCAGTTGTTCACAGGAGACGACGAGATTAGGAGAAGAAGAATGTCTCCTTCGTAGGCCGGAAAGTCCTGTGGCCGCCGACGTTGACCCCTCTCAGAAGGACCGCGAGAGCTACGAGTTCTCCTCGTGCCGTCAGCCGATACGTGCGCGGAGCCATGCCGCTACTACCGGGGCATCGGCATTGGAAGGGAACACCGGGTAAATGACATGGGCAATCCGAGGCCCCTCGAGAATCAGACTCAGGCGCTTGAGGAGCGTCCAGTCCCCGTAGCGGAAGGTGGGGAGTCGCAGGGCATCGGTGAGCGCGAGGGTCGCATCGCTCAGGATAGGGTAGGGCAGGTGGAGGCGCTCGGCCATCTCACGCTGGTACTCGGTTGACTGAGTACTGAGGCCGTAGACCGTTGCCCCCAGCCGCTGCAGCTCCGCGTGGTGATCACGAAAGGCGCAGTTTTGCGGCGTGCAGCCCCGTGCGCCCGGAATCGCGTCCCAGCCGGGTGGTGAGTCCTGGGTCGGCACTCCAGTCCGTGGATACGCATAGACGATGGTCCATCTCGTGGCCGCAGTGCCCAGGCGGACGGCGCGGCCGTCGGTGCTCGGCAGATCGAGCGGCGGCACGTCCAGGCCCACAAGATGGCGGCAGGCGCCATCATCGGTCGGGACGGGGAGGTTGGCCGGAACTGAGTAGAGATCGTCTGAACGCATGTCGTCGCAATTGGAAGCCCAGGTCGAGCGCGCCGGCAACCTCGTGAAGCGCCACGGTCAACCTCTCGGAGTCAGGTCACGAACAGTCAGTCAGCGCGCGTACGACGGCGTTTCGCAGTCAGGATCAGCGGCCATTGGGACGGCCGAGCCCGCCCATGATCGCATAGCGCCGGCGCAGACGCGTCTCAGTCGCTGACGTAGAGAGCGGTTTCCAGGATTCCAGTCAATGACGGCACCGCAATCTCCAAGAGATCGTCGGGTACCGCGGAATTGGCGCGAATCGGTTGTCAGGTGGCCCACTCACAGAACCTTGCATCCAGTCCAGCAGCGGCCTCCGACTCTGCTTCCGGGGATGGAAACGGTGTTCTGAACGTGAAAGCGTCAGGCGACGGTCCTCGCTCTTTGAGCTGCTGAAGACGATCCTTCGCTTCGGCCACGGTCGGGATGTGTCCAACGGGAATCCACCACAGGGCGAGGATCGGGCCGTCGAGGGGTTCGAACCACTGCTTTCTGTCGCGCAACGGTCCAACGTGCGCGCTCCTGTAAACGTACTCCTGGAGCGCCGCCAGGGACTCCCACACAGACATGTTGATGGCCATCCGCTCGTCCTCGTACGGCCGGATTGCCGTGGCATTGCCCTCTTCAGTCTGGAGTCGCCACACGAATCCAGGGCTGCGATCGGCCAATGCGTTGATGGGATCCAGCTGGGACCGAAAACCCTCCATGGCCGGATCATCGATCGGCGCACGAAGGCGTCCAATGTTCACCTGCGCCAGATGGTAGCGAGTCACTGTGTAGTCCTCCCTTGCTACAGGTTCACGGATCCCACCACAACACCCGTGTCCTGTGACCAGATCGTCAAGGCACTTCCCTCAATGACGACGAATAGCCATTTGTCAACGCGTGCCAGACTCGAGACCGCCGCGCGGAAGGAGACGGTTGACGATGAGCACGATCTGTCCGCCATGCCATGCGCAACTCGTCACGACACCGCCCCAGAGCTGCCTGACCGTGATCGAACCGAAATGTTCGTCCACGACTGTCCGGTCGAAGTCCTGTTCGGAGGTTCGCTCGAGCCGGTCCCTGGTCAGCGCGCGGACCTCATGGAAGTACGAGAGAAGCGCCGACTTGCTCGGCCAGTCCCCGGCCTGACGACTCTTGACGGACAAGCCAAATGGGTACCTCCTCGGAAGATTGAGCAGTTTGTCCCGGACCCAGTTGTCTTCGACTTCCGGAATGTGCCAAAGCAGCCAGGCCAGCGAGTTCGCCGCATTCGGCGGCTGCCAGCGAAGCTGGTTATCTGAGAGGCGCTCGAGACTCTGCAAGATGGCCGGCGTTCGAAATTCCAGGCTATCCCAGATGACCTGTGCTTGTGGACCCACGTCTGTTCTCCAGTCGACGGCCGCCAGAGCGCGGACGCCGAACTCACGCTTCATACGCCGCGGAGCGGCTCTTTGCGCATGAACACACAGGCGATGGGACGCCCGGACATCAGACGGGTCTCCCCGCGCCCCGTTTCGATGAATCCCCTGGCCCTGTAGAATTCGACGCCAGCAAGTGAGGCCTCAATTTTCAGGCTCGTGGCTCCGTTCGCGATCGCATGCGCTTCGGCGAGGGCCAGAAGCGCAGACCCAATCCCTCGTCGCGCGACGCTGCCACGCACGTAAACCGATGTCCCGTGCGTGGAGCCCTCGATCCGGTAGTCGCTTCCGAAGCCGAGCACGAGCTGCCGCCCGTCGATCTCACCTGTCGCGATGAAGAAGACCTCTCCGTCATCCATCGCCTTGCGATACACCTCACCGATGAGGCCTTCCTCCCAATCGACGACGACGTTGGGCGGATAGAATGCCGGGCCGATCGTCCGGATTGAGTCACGATGGGCCAGTGCAATGTCGTCCGCATCGGAGCGATCGGCCGTGCGCGTCAGAAAGTTGATGAGCATGCGGCGAGGCGTTCGTAGGGTCACGTCGGGGACTGCCGGCCGGTCCGGCCTCGGCTTGGATGCTCCGAACGACAGCGGGAATCACTGGGCGGCGTTCAGCGCCGCCCCATCGTCGCGTACCAAAACACACTGGAGAACATCAGGCTTCCAGCAGTAAACAGACCCGCCAAAACGGCCCGCCCCCACGCGCGCGGGTGGTAGAACACAATCGCGAGCGTCGCGATGGCGAATGCGCAGCCGGCATACGTGAAGATGATCCAGCCCGGAGTATGAGCGAGCATCCATGGACTCGGCCGGTAATGCCAGGCTCCGGCTCGAAACGCGAGTTCCTCGTACCACGGCGGCAGCAACGCACCGACGATGGTGACCAGGCCAATCGCCGAACGACGCGACCAGGTTTCACTCAGGCGAAGCGCGAGATAACCGAACTGAACGATCGTAAGCCACCACCCGAGTGGCATGTAGGATGGTGACGACAGCAAAACAACCCCGAAGTCATGGGTATAGACGAGCGATTGAAAGTACACGACATGCACCCAATCGGCCCAGAGCTCCAGGATGCCGCCGACCAGGCCAAACAGCAGCAGCCAGGCAAAACGCGGACTGCGCGTGATCGCCGAACCGACGAGCAGCACGCCGATGACGGCGATGGTGGTGATGCCGAACGCTCGCGGATCGCGACGCACTGCACCTGACACGATCCCCGTCACGGTCAAAACCATCGAACCAACGATCCAGCGGTCTTCGGCGCTCAACGCGTCGTAAACCTTCGTCATACCGTGAGACCAGGACCGTCGGCTGACATCTAGCCGCGGGGCTGAACTGCTAGCGCCGAGCGCCGGAATCTACCCCAGACAAAACAACTTGCCGTCCTGCGACCCGATCACGACCCTCCCTGACGCGACCGCAGGAGAGGCCGACAGCGGACCGCCAGCGTCGAACTCGAACACGCTCTTGCCCGAGGCGACGTCCAGGACGTAGAGCTTACCGTCGTTCGATCCGATGTAGGCGCGGCCGCCGGCGACAACCGCTGAAGAATCCACCCGCGCGCGGGTATCGAACGTCCACAGCGACTTGCCGCTCCGCCGATCGAGTGCGTGCACGATCTTGTCGCGGCCGCCGAGGATGAGGCGCGTGTCGGCGAGGGCGGCAGAGGAGTAGAAGGGGAAATTGCGCGTCGGATGCTTGTAGGTCCAGACGATCTTCCTGGCTTTCAGATCGACGCCCAGCACTTCGTTCTCGTACGTGCCGTAGTAGGCGTGACCGTCGACGATGACCGGAGACGCGCCGGTGTAGGCGCCAGACGAGAGCTCGAACACTTCCTTGCCATCGGCGACCCGAATGCCGCGCAGCATCTCGTCGCAGCCGGCAATGTAGGCAATGCCGTCGACGACGGCGGGCGTGGCGTGGACGTAGCCGTTCGTCCGCACCTTCCAGATTTCCTTCCCGTCCTTCGCGCCGAGCGCGTAGAGATACGAATCGTACGACCCGATGAGAACCCTGTCACCGCTGACAACGGGCGAGGATTTCACTTCGCTGCCGGTCTTGAACGTCCACACGGCCTTGCCGGATGCGGCATCCACCGCATGCACGACGCCCGACAGATCGCCGATGTAGACCCGGCCATCGGCAACGGCGGGAGATGACTCACCGATCCCGTCGGTCGACGCCTTGTACTTCCACTTGACCGAGCCGTCCGCGAGATTGACGGCGTGCAGCTCGCCGGTCTGCGATCCGACATAGACGACCCCGTCGACGATTGCGGCTGACGAATCGATGGCGTCGCCGGCCTCGTAGGTCCACAGCAGCTTGAGCGTCGGCGGTAGCGTCGCGCTGCTGACGCCGGTGAGCGCCGGCGATCCGCGGAACTGCGCCCAGCGATCGGCCGGGGCGCCTGCGGGGGCCTGGGCGGCTGACGTGGCCGTGACGGCCAGAGTCAGAACGAGGCGTGCGGCGGCACCAGCGCGCGCGATCGAAGCGCGCGTCATGACTTGATCCCGACGAGCTGCGTCAGCGTTCGAACGATCAGCATGTCGCCGCTCAGCGCGGGCGTGGCCATGACGATCTCTCCCATCGGGTTGGTCGAGAGCAGTTCGAACGTCCTGCCGGCGCGGACGACGAAGATGTCGCCCTCTTCGCTCGAGAGATAGATCCGGCCCGCCGCCGCGACTGGAGACGCGCTGAAGCCACCCGCATTCCCGACACGCTGTTGGTAGACTCGCTGACCCGACGCCGGATCGTACGCGCTCAAAATGCCGTTGTCGGTGACGACGTAGAGCAGACCGTCGTAGAGGAGCGGCGTGCTGGTGTACGGCGCGCCGCGATCGGTTCGCCACGCGAGGGCATTCGAACCGAGCTCGCCTGAACCACCGCTCCGAATTGCGTAGATCGGCCGTCCACCGGGCGGGTAGCCACCAGTCACGATCACCAGATCGCCGGACGCAATCGGCGTCGGCACTTTCACCTGCGTCAGGTTGTCGGACAGCCGCCACAACTCGCGGCCGGTCGCGGGATCGAATCCACGGATGTACTTGCCCGCGTTGGTGACGATTTGCGTGGTGCCACCACGGCGGACGACGGTGGGCGTCGCCCACGACGGGAGCTCGTCGTGCGCGCTGCGCCAGAGCTCGCGTCCGCTCGCGAGGTCGTAAGCTGCGAGGAACGAATCCTTGTGCCGGTCGTTCTGCACGATCACGCGATCCTGATAGATGACGGGGGAGCTCGCCGGTCCCCACTGATACGTCGGGTCGTCCACGAGCCCGACGTCCATCAGGCCGAGATCCGTGCGCCACTTCAGTGCGCCATCCATGCCGAAGCAGAAGAGTCCCTCGCTACCAAGGAGCGCGACGATGTAGCTGCCGTCGGTGGCCGGCGTCGCGGACGCGTGGCTGGCCTTCACGTGGCGTTTCAGCCGCGGTACTCCCTCGTGCGCGACACGATTCCACACGATCTTCCCGCTCGACTTGTCGATCGCGATCACGCGCCACGTGTGGCTGACCATGTCCGTTGCGGGATCGATCCCCGACTTGCTCGAGTCGCCGGTGACGACCGACTGCTTCCCGCTCGCCGCCACCGCCGTCGTGACGTACACGCGATCGCCCCAGACGATCGGGCTGGAGTGGCCGAGGCCGGGAATCGTGGTTTTCCAGGCGATGTTCGTGGACGCGTTCAGATCCCAGCGGGCCGGCGGCGTGGCGTTGGACGCGGTACCAACAGCATCAGCGCCGCGGAATGCCGGCCAGTTCTGCGACGCGGGATCCGAAAGGGCGACGAAGAGCAGGAGGGCGCTGATCAGCGTGGGCATCTGCGATCGCACTCGTGATGAGACAGACGCGGAACGCGGAGCTGAAGCTCCGCGTTCCTCTGTGACGGCCCTATTTGCCGCTGCTCGTCTGACCGGACTCGGCGAGCGCGAACAGCTGGTTGCGATTGACGATGAACAGCGTGCCGTGCGCGGGAACCGGCGTCGAGTACACGGAGCTCCCCATGTTGTTCTCGGCGATCACCTTGAGCGTGCGATCCGCCGCGATCACCACGACGTCGCCGTCCTCGTCGCCGAGATAGACCTTGCCGTCGATCACCATCGGCGAGCCCCAGATCGCCGCAAACATGTCGTGCTTCCAGAACGGCTTGCCGGTCTTGACATCGAGCGCGTGGAGGAAGCCGCTGAAGTCGGAGTAGAAGAGGATGCCGTTGTAGATCGAGCCGGTCGAGATCGATCGGCGGATGTCGCCGTAGTGCCAGATGCGTCCGGTCTGGGTGATGTCGCCGCGCTTCGTCGGATCGATGGCGTAGAGGTGGCCGACGCCTTCACCGTGTTCGGGATCCTGCCCGTTCGCGATGTAGACGACGTTCTCGTAGATGACCGGAGTGCTGATGACCTCGTTGCGCGTCTTCGGCCAGACCGAATCCTTCGGGTTGAGGTCGAACTCCCACAGCTTCTTGCCCGTCTTCGCCTCGTACCCGCGCACCCAGCCGTCGCCCTGACCGATCACGACCTGCACCGTGTCGCCGACTTTGCCGACCGCAGGTGACGACCACTGGCCGTGGAGGATCCGATCCTCGACCGAGTTGTCTTCCCACACGACCTTGCCGGTGTTCTTGTCGACGGCGATGATCGCCGGCGCTTTCGGCGACGGCACGTTGACGTGGCTCTCGTCCTGACCGTTCGACGTGCTGACGTAGATCAGGTTCTCGTACATCACCGGCGACGAGTTGGCCATGTTGTGCTGCATCACGCCGAGCTCGTCCATCATGTCCAGGCGCCAGATGATGTCGACGTCAGTTTCCTTCTGCGACTTCTCGTCCTTGACCAGCCCGTCGTTTTTGCCGTCGCGGAAGCCGTTGATGTCGACCGCCATCAGCTCGCCGCGGTTCGACACGTAGTAGGCGATGCCGTCGGCGATCAGTGGCGACGAGCACACGCCCTGATACGGCCAGTCGTTCGCGCGTCCCGCCGCCAGCTTGTCATGCACCGACTGCCACAGGAACGAGCCATCTGATTCCTTGAACGCCATCAGGATGCCCTTGTCCCCCTTGACGTTCGGATCCTTGACCGCTTCGTTGTTCGTGCCGACGAGCACGACCCCGTTGGCTACGACCGGGTTGCCGTAGGCCTGCGACCCGAGGTCCGCGACCCACTTCACGTTCTTCTTCGTTTTGACATCCCAGGTGGTCGGAAGCCCTTTCATGCTCGACACCATGTTCCGGTCGGGCGTGCCGCCCCACATCGGCCAGTCGCCGCTGCTGGGATCGGATCGGGCGATGAGGGCGAGCGTGCCGAGCGATATCAGGCTACTAATTACAAAAAGCTTTCTCATAAGACTCTGTCTGCATTTCTTGGTTTGTCGTGGGGCCCCACCCCCACGACCTGCCAGCGGCTCGCTCTGCTCGCCGCCGCTGCTTACTTGCAATCGGATGCTTGGAGTGGCATCAGGTCAGCATTTCTTAGTTCTGTCGTGGGGCCCCACCCCCACGTTTTTCACTTGCGCGTGGGGCCCACCCCCACGCGCCGCGCTCGGCGACCTCGCGCCTCGCGCGAGCCCGCAGGCGCTCTGCCAGCGCTTCGCTTCATTCTCAAGTGCGCCTGGGGCCCCACCCCCAGGCGCTGCAGCTCGCGTTCGCGCTCGCTGCGGCTCAAGGCTGCTCGCGCCGCTGGCTCGTTGCACAAGCTGCTTGGAGTGGCATCAGTCTGTACCAGCCCTAACGCCGAGCGCCCAGCGGACAGCGGACAGCGGACAGCGGCCAGCATCACTTCCCGCTGTTCCGATACACCTTGATATTGTCCCAGTACAGCTCCGAGCCGCCGCCCGTGGCCGAGGGCGCGTCGGCGTAGATGCCGGGCGCGCCTTTGAGGTTGCCGATCGGGTCGATGCGTTCGACACTCCACGCGGTCGGTTCGGGTTGACCCTTCGGCCACACCTTGCCCCGGGCGCGGACCTTGCCTCCGCCCATCGTCTGCACTTCGAGCTTCATCGTGTACCACGTGTCCTTGTCCCACTTGAACGGCACGTGCGCGGTCCGCTTGATCTCCGGCTGCCACGGCTGCAGATCGAGGTGCTGGTTGCCGAACAGCACCAGCTCGTAGCGTTGCGCAACGACCCCGATGTCCCCGACCTGGCGACGTTTTTCCATCGCACGAACGTCGGCTTCGATCGTGTAGTCGCTGTACTCGACGCCGCCGAAGAACGGACGGCAGCGCTTCGCGAACGCGAACGGGTTCTCCGCGAGCTTGACCAGGACCTTGCTGCCGTCGAGATCGCGCACGGCGAACTTGCCTGTCGCGTTGACCCACTGCGCTGGCGGCGTGTCCTTGCCGTCCTCGAAATCGAACGTCCAGGGAAGCGGTGGGAGCACGCGGATTCGCGCGACGGCATTGAGTGAGCCCACGGTGGCCTTGACCGTTCCCGCCTGCGCAACATTCGCCGCGTCGGCCGTGAACTTGCCGTTGTCGATCGTCCCTTTCAATCCTTCGACCGCCCACGTCGCCTGACCGGGGCTCGCCACCGCGTGCCCCTTCTCATCGAACGCCTTGATGTTGAGCGTCGTGGATTCGCCTGGCTTGAGGATCAGATCTGTCGGCGTCACCAGGATGATGCTTGCGGGTCCTGCCTGCGGCGTCGTCAGCGCCGGCGTCCCTGAGGTTCCCGCCGCACCGGGGACCCCGGTCGCGCCGCTGCTCGTCGGTCGCGGTGTGCCCTTGGGTCCGATCGCATACAACGCGCCCATCGACGCGAGGTAAATGCGGCCCCGCGCGACGGCAGGGGAGCCGATGATTGCCTCCGGGCTTTCCTCGGTGCCGAGTTGATCGCTGTCGAGGACCTCCGCTTTGTCGGGATGCGGACGGACGATGTAGAACTTCCCGTTCTCGGTGCCGACGTATAGTTTGCCGTCCGCGAGGACGGGTGATGATTTCTGAATCGTCCCGAGCTTCTCGGTCCAGAGCTGCTTGCCAGTCTTCACGTCGAACGCGAACAGGATGCCGCCGTTGTCCACGAGGTAGATGCGCTCGCCGTCGCTGACCGGCGATCCGTAGCCGGCCTGGACGTCACGCGTGATCCATTTCGCGTCCTTGTCGGTGAGGGTGCCTTTCGATGCGGCCGGCACTGCGGCGACCATGCCCATCTCGCTCGTCGCGATGTTCTCCTCGCTGTGCGTGACGATGACGTCCGTGCCGACCATCAACGCTGCGGTGTTGAGCCCACGCTTGCTGACGTCCCAGTGCCAGACCGGCTCGCCGGTGGCGATCTTCAGCGCGTGCATCGCGCCGTCGCTCCCGCCCGAGAAGAACATCCGCACGCCGTTGACGTCGGCGACGTACGGGTTCGCGTAGATCGTGTCGGTCGGCCGCCCTTCAGGCGCGCTCACCCAGTTCGTGGTACCGGTCGTCTTGTCGAGCGAGATGAAGCGGTGTGCGGGCGATGCCGTCTGCCCCCACCCGAACACGAGCCCGCTCACGATCAGCTGGTCGCCGTCGATGATCGGCGTCGACATACGCCCGCCGTGCGTCGTCCACATGCCGTACTCTTCAGCGAGAGAGCGTTCCCATAGCAGCTTGCCGTCCTTGTTCAAGGACATCGTCAGGCCGTTGCCGCTGATCGCGAAGACGTTGCCCGTCGCGGGGTCGACGACCGGTGACGCCCAGGCGATGCGGTGCGCCGGTACGTCGCTCGTGAACATGTTGTAGCGATGTTCCCAGAGCAGCTTGCCGGTGTCGGCGTTGAAGCACATCACGCGTTCCTGCTCCATTTCGCCGGACGCGGACGTGTTCTGCAGATAGAGACGATCGCCGAAGACCACGGGACTGGAACGGCCACCATACGGTGCCTTCCAGGCCAGGTTCTGGCCCGCGGGCGACCAGGATGACGGGAGCCCCGTCTCGGTCGAGACGCCGGTTCGCGCGGGCCCGCGCCAGTCGGGCCAATCCGCGCCACGAAGCAGCGCTGCCGCCGGGACCGTCAAGGCAAGAGCAAGAAAGACAGCCAGCCGCGAGGAAGAGACTTTCATAGGTCCTTACAGGATAGGCCACAGGCATCCGCAGGACAACAGGCCGTCCGAGTCTGTTCGCTGCTCGATGAGGTGTGCCATTCGTCGCTGTGCCATTTGCCCTCTGCCATTTACCATTTGCCATCCGCAAGGCGGCCTTCGTCCCCTCGCGCGTGATGCGCGCAGCGGCTGGCTATAATCGTGCGTCTGCGTTGGTCCGGTCCGTGATGCGGGTGAAACGAGAACGCCGTCCTCGTCTCCGCCGAGCTGCATAACATGCGCGCCCGCCGGCGGAGCGGGGCGCAGAGGCCCCTGCGAGCGACGGCGATGGGGGTCGTCCGGCGGGGCGAAGCCCCCCGAGCTGCAGAAGCGGCGCGCCATGGGCGCGCCCGCCGGAGCGGAGCGGGGCGCAGGGGCCCACGCGAGCGACGGCGATGGGGGTTCGGCGGGGCGAAGCCCCCCGATCTGGTAAGGAGCTCGTCCATGATGCGTGCGGCGCGTGTCTTCGTCGGTCTGACCATCATCTCGGCCGGTGCGATCCTGTGCG
>DATAEK010000187.1:0-31733 GCA_036258055.1 Vicinamibacterales bacterium | reverse complement strand
TACACCAGCGGTTACCCGGCAAGTGGTGTTATTAACGGGGACCGGCGGGGACTGCAGTGGGGGAACGGGGGCGGCTGGTCCGATGGCACGGCGAACGCCTGGCCGGACTGGCTGGAGGTGCAGTTCAACGGGCTGCAGACGATCGGGGAGATTGACGTCTTCACTGTGCAGGACAACTACACCGCGCCCAGCAACCCCACACCAAGCATGACGTTCAGCCAATATGGCGTGCGCGATTTCACCGTGCAGTACTGGACGGGCAGCGCGTGGCAAACGGTGCCCGGCGGCGCGGTCACCGGGAACGCCTTCGTCTGGCGTCAATTCCTGTTTGCGCCAATTACTACGTCGCGGATTCGCGTCAACATCACAAACGGTCTGGCCTCATATAGCCGACTCGTGGAAGTCGAAGCCTATACGGTACCCGGCAGCTGAAATGGCGGCGCGTTACTGATCGCAGAACATCCGTCGCACTCTGCGCCACTCGGGTCGTGTGTGGCTGCCGGAATAGTCTTGATTCTGATTGGCATCAGGAGGCATGACGAGCCAGCAATTGCCTGAGTGTTTGGTCATAGGCCGAGATGCACGATTCCCACGACCAGCGCGTTCGTGCGAATGTGGCCACATCCGCGCGCATCGCTTCCAAGTCCCGCCGTTTCTCTAGGATGCCCCTCAGAGCTCGTGTCCAGTCTTCAGCAGCGCCAGAGGCCCTCACCGGACAGGAGAACAGCACGTTCGAGTTAGCCCCTACTGCTTCGGCGGTTTCTTCGCCAACGACAGCAGGGGTCCCGCAGCTCATCGCCTCCTGTAACACGAGCGGCAAGCCTTCTCCGACGCTCGGCAAGACGAGGAGATCCGCTCCCTGGTAGAGAGGTGCCAGAGATCGTCCGCGTAGGTCAGAGAAAACTTGCACATTGCTGCGTCCCCAAGAGCTCGGATCGAGAGGTCCCCACCCAGCAAAGACCCACTGAACATCTGGAAAACGTTCGACCAGCTTTTCAAGGATCGCCAACCCCTTCTTCTCGACGAATCTTCCAACAAATAGCAGCCGCGGAAGAGAACTCTCCGCCCTGGTCGCTTGATGCAGGCTCAATCGTTCGGCGCTCGACAGCGGCGCAAACACAACCGTATCAACGCCATTGGCAATTGTTGTTGGGCGGCTCGTGAAGTGTACGCGTTGCTGGAAGTACTTGCGCACTACGCTGCTAACGAACACGACCTTATCTGCTCGCCCCAGCATGACTCGACCGATAGTGGACTCTAGTAGCCATTGCGCCAAGCGGAGCATCCTGCTCTTGTATGGCACAAATCCGATGTGCTGCGTGATCAACACCGGCACTCCTCTCATCCGCGCCATGAGGAAGGCGAGCCAGTTGCTCGAGTAAGCGTAATCGTGCAGATGAACGACGTCGACTCCGCGCAGCTCCTTCCACAGCCGGAGGGCAGCGAGCGGACTCCAAATCGGAAACGGTACACCGACAATGCGCTCGACGATGTTGGTCGAGGACATCGGGACCAGTCGGACGGTGGGGGGAAGATCGGTTGGAACGTCGTCGCAGTCACTCGCCATCCACGAAACGTCATGCTCGGTCGAGAGCGCTGCAGCGAGCTGAGCTGCAACGAGCTCGATGCCGCCCCGATGGGTCGAGAAATAGTGTGTGACTATCGCGAGGCGCATCAGGACGCAACCGCGCTCTGCTCGAGAATTTCGTGCTGCATTCTGAGGACATCGAGGGCGTCGGTCGCCGAAATGTCCTCAACTGGCTGGCGGTTGACGGCCGCCGCGTAGAACCTCGAATAAACCTCCTCATTTCCATACAGCAATCGGCCCCGTACGTGGAGGAGTCCTTTGCTCAGGTGCTGACTCCAGTGCTGCCACGTGGCATCCAGCGACGTGCGGAGAACATCGAACGATCCATGTACTCCGTCGTTCTTCAAGCGAACGTAAATATCGCGGAAGATGTCGACGTCAGCCGCGTATCGCTCTCCAAGAACAGCCACGTGCCACTCGCTCACAGGGCTCTCGAAGTGCATCGACAAGGTGATTGGGATGGTGCCCGTGTGGGTCGTGCAGGAATAGACCGCATTGATCAACGCGGGCGTACTTTCACCGCGCGTTCCGGGAAAAACATTCGATGAGAGTAACGTGAGCGGGCCTGGTGAGAGGCGGCGTAGCAGATACAGGAGGTGTGGGCTTTCGTCGTAAAAGAGGCCTAAGGGCAGCCGCGCATACCATTCTGGGAGCCTTCGCAGTGGGTTGCCGTACTGTCGGGCGACAATTGCGCGGATCTGGCCGAGGGTGCCAGAGGCCAAGTCAGCCGTCAGGCGTCGAGTTGAGCTCGCAAACTGAAAGTTGTGGACGATCGCCAGCACGGCGGAGTGGGTTTTCGACAGCGAGAGCAGTTCCTCGCCTTCGGGTACCATAAGCGCGAACGGCTTCTCGACGAGGACGTGTTTACCCAACGACAACGCCGCTTTCGCATGCTGGTAGTGGGTGAAGGGGCTTGTGGCGATGACGACCGCGTCAACCTGATCCAGCCAGCGTACCTCGGACAAGTCACTGGTCTGCTGAAACAAACGAACACCTAGGCGGCGTGCAGTTGCCTCGGCAAGACCTGGACGGCTGTCGATTACGCCGACAAGCCGAAACCGTCGATCTCCCGCAATCGTCGGCAGGTGACGGTGGAGAGCGACCCAGCCTAGACCAACCACCGCGACAGAAACCACAGGCTGAGCCATGTGCTAATCGGATGGGTCGCGCCGCGTTGCTGTGAAGGCGATGCACCCTGCCGCTCGTTCGTCTGGAGGGGCAGCGTCTTCTAGTCCTATAGTCAGTGGCGTACTAAGGAGTGAAGCGAGCATCGTTGGCATGCGTAGTCCGGGCGTTCTCATTCCAAGGCTGCGCTGGATTTCGATTGGTGCTTTGTGTCGAAAGAGCGTGTGCAGCACTCCCGCAGTGAACCGCGACAGAGTTTCCCACCTCCGAACCTCACTACAGTTCAGAAACGGGTGACATCCGCGCAACTCCATTCCGGCCTTGTCGAGCGCGTCTCGCCACTCCTCGGTGGACCAGTAACGAAAGTGAGCCAAACGGTTATCGAGTTCACGGAGGTATACGGTGCGAGACGTCCCAACCATCAGTGGCCCCCGCAGGCAGGTGTGGAAGCCGCTGGCGGGCACAGAAGCAATGAGCCGGCCGCCCGGCCTTAGTAGCCTCCGCGCTTCCGCGAGAACCGGTTCGATGTTGTCAATGTGTTCCAGCACCGAAACGGAAACGATGAAATCGAATGCGGCGTCAGGCTCAGGGATGCGATCTGCGCGACAAGTGTGAACCGCCTCGTACAGGCCGCTTCCTCGCGCCAGATCAGTTTCCTTCGAATCGACGTCGATTCCGACTAGCTGTCGGTCGCCGGTTCGACGACAGAGGACCGCTGTGAGTTGACCGTCTCCGCAGCCTAAATCCAGTCCTCGTCCCTGAGGTAGGCCGATGGTCGCGAGGCAAGCGACCTCCACAGTTCGCCAAACAGCAGTTGCTGGCTGATACGGATAGACATGGAGGAATTCTGCCAGGAGGTCGCGATCCATTAGTCCGGCAAGTGTATGCGGCCCGGTGGCGCAGGATTGAATTGAAGGGTCCCGTGTGGGTCGCTTCGATGCAAGTCAGTCGAGCGTGTCCTGGAGAATCGCGTGAGCGCGGTTGCCCGGACCCAGCGCTTGAATCCTAGTTCAGTACGTGAGTGGACTGTTCACGCAACGTGGCGCGTCGACCGTGGGCCAAAGAGCGCCTCTCGGCGGCCATGCGTCCTATTTCAGGTGCAGCCTGTGCACTGGTCGTTGTTCCCAACAGTAGCGCGGACATCCCTACCTGGACGCCGATCGACATCATCACCAGGCCAAACAGCGTGAGCCGCGTGAACCAGAGCGTGAGCTCGCCGCGGTCGTGATAGAGCCAGTACCCGAGGACGAACGCATCGCTCAGCACGCCTATTGCGAAAGCGGCGGCCGCCAGGCTTGCCGCCTTGTCGAACGAGAACCACGAACGGGCCCGCGCCAGCACCGCCAGCTGCCGCACTTTCCCTCGCGGCATCGTCGCGCCAACCGCCAGACCCATCGTCGTCGCCGACGTGCCCATGAGCGCGAGCGTCACGCCGAGAATCATGTAGTGAATATCGAGGTGGGCGTGGCCCAGCGTGATCGGACCGGTGAGCTGCGCGAGCACCAGCGGAAAGCCGAGCAGCAGCATGCAGATGCCGGGCAGCGTCATCGTGTGATCGGGCGCATGCGAGAGCAGGAGGCGGAGATGCCGCCAACCGTCCGGCAGCGGACGCAGGTGCGGACGGCGGCTGCGGCCGTCCTTATAGAAGTCGATCGGCGTTTCCGTGATCGGCACTCCCTGCACTGCGGCCTTCACGACCATTTCCGACGCGAACTCCATGCCCGACGAGACGACGCCGAGGCTCAGGAACGTGCGCTTGTCGATGCACCGCATTCCGCAGTTGCAGTCGGTGATCGACGTGCCGAATAGGCGATTCAGGATCCAGGTGAGAACCGGCGTGCCGAGATACCGGTGCAGGAACGGCATCGCGCCCGGTTCGATTCGTCCCTTCAGCCGCGAGCCGATCACGAACGGGGCGCCTTCGCGCATCCGCTGCACGAAGAGCGGCAAGAGCGAGAAGTCGTACGACTGATCGCCGTCGCCCATGAGCACACAGCGTCCACGCGCGTGGCGGAATCCCCACTGCAGCGCGGCACCGTAGCCGCGCGTCGGACAGTGCACGACGCGCGCACCGGCCGCGGTGGCGAGGTACACGCTGCCGTCCGTGCTGCCGTTGTCAGACACGACGACTTCGCCGCTGATGTTGTACAGCGCCATCGCGTCACGCGCGCTGGACACGCACCGTCCGATGGTCGCGGCTTCGTTCAGGCAGGGGATGACGACCGACAATTCCAGACCGGCTGCATCCTGCGACGCGTCGCGGTGTCGAGAACGGCGGCGATGATCCCCGTGCTGGCGCAAGCTCATGGTTCGTCCCCGGATTGAACGACGTCAGACGGGCGTGCGTGTCGGCTGAACTCGGGGCGTATATTTGCGTGACGCGTGCCAATCTGCAAGTGTCGTCTTCATCCCCCACGAGGTGGTCCGGCGGACTTGTCCGTGTATCTTCTTGACTGTTAACTAGATACTGCCAACTGCGGAACTGGTCAAGTCGGTGGCCTCTCACGAGATCCAGCCGGCCCGTGATTCCGCCGCTATCTCTTGCCAGCGAACCACAAAAGGCTCGCTAGGGACAGACTTTCGCAACAGTCGGGGGAGACGCGGCCGCCCTGTCCGGGCTCGCGAACAGTCCGGGTTGGCGACCCGCTTCGTGCGACCCACGCGTCCTCGCTTGGACCGACGACTACCTCGAACCTCCTGACCTCGATCAAGTTCCGATGAAGTTGTCTCTCGGACGACTACTGACTTTCGCCTATAAGATGTCGCCACCAGCGACGATGAATAGCCTCAGCAATGCCGCAATTAGTCTGACCAATGTGGAACTAATGTTGATAAACCCCAGAGATAGATGAATGGCTGAGATGGCCTGGCAATTGCCCTTTGCTCGTCAGCATGACGCTCGTGACTCAATCCCGACCCGTCCGACGTCGCCGCCGCGCCGCGCAACGTCGTTTTTTGGCTGGGATGATACTTTTCGCCCTTGCCGCCGCTGGGTTCGCTCTTGCCGTTTCGCGGTGGCACTCGTCCACTCTCGACATTACTGACGCTGGAGAGTCCCAGGAAACGCCGCCTGGAGCGGCGGATCCGAGGGGAGACGACCGCCCAGTTTATCCGTACTCGATCATTCCCGGTGGCGCCCATTCTGCGTCGGAGCTGAAGGCGGCTATCGACGCCGACCCGGTGGTCAGAACGCACTTTGCGAATTTCGATCTGACGAAGACCCGGGTCGTGACGCTCGACACCCCGCACGTGGCGCACGTTTCCTATCGCGTCGGAAACAGCGTCTATTGGACTCGCAAGACGGTCGTCCTCGGGACCGGAGAGAAGATTCTCACCGACGGCCAGCATGTCGCGCGAACGCGGTGCGGAAACCAGGTTGCGGACGTTCCGGGCGTCATCGCGGCCGACGAGCCCGCGCCGACCGTGCTGGATACGCCGCTCTCTGCGCTCACGCGAGGGCCGCTGTCGGGGCTGACGATCCGGTTGGCCGCGCCTGGCGTGGGTGGTCCTGGCAACACGCCGTCGTCGGTTGGTGGACCTGGCCCCCTACCCGCGGGATCGCGGACTGGAGGCGGCATCGGCGGGCCTGGTGGGGTAGGCCGCACCACGACGCCGACGACCACTCCGTCGCTGCAACCAAGCGACGGCGACCACGCGACGCCCGATACGAATCAGGATCCGGTGACGCCGGAGAATCCCGTCGGCGGACCGAGTGGAGGCCCTGGCAATCCCGGAAACCCGAACCTGCCGCCGAATCCATTGTCGCCGGCCGATGTGATTCCGAGCCTGCAGACGCCGCCACCCGGTGGTCAGCCGCCGGCTACCTTCGGTCCCCCAAGCGGGCCACCGGAGGGTCCGCCGCACACCGATGATCCGCCGTCAAATCCCCCCGGCCAGCCGACACCGGTTCCCGAGCCTTCGACGATCGTCCTCGTCGGCGCCAGTGCAGGCGCCTGGCTGGCGCGCCGCCGGCGGACCCGTCGGGCGTAGGTGAGTCTCGAGCTCTCGGGGGTTTAGGTCCTCGGGCTGGGATCGTTGGCGCGAACCCCGAGTACCGTGATGCTACCGGCCGATCTTGCGTTGCACGTCCTTGAACTCCGCGCGATCCTTCGTCGAAGGGTCAGCCTGTTCCGCGGCCTTGAGGAACTTCGCTGCGTCGTCCAAGGCTCCGAGTGCAGCGCACACAACGGCCGCATGTAGCTGCGCATCGGCGTTGCTCGTGATCGTCAGTGCCGCCGGGATGATCAACCTGGCCGCCTCCTTGTCGTCGCCCAGCAGGTGCTTGATCCACCCAAGCGTGTCCATGATGCTCGCGCTGCGCGGCGTGATCATGTTCGCGCGCTCTGCCAATGGAAGCGCTTCGGCGGGACGTCCTTCGCGGACAGCGAGCGCGTAGGCGAGGTTGTTGAGCGCTAGTGGGTCTTTCGGATCGCGTTCGAGCAGCTTCCGGTAGATCGCGGTGGCCTTCGGGTAGTCCCTGGCCTCGTCGTAGAGGCTGGCCAGAACCTGCCACGCGATCGTCAACTTATCGTCGACCGCTACCGCCTGCTCGAGCGACTCGCGTGCGCCTGCCTTGTCGCCGCTCGCGATCCTCGACTGGGATCGCAGGAAGAGCTTGAGTACCTCGGGCGTCGCGGGTATCTGGATCTGCGCGAGTCGCCGCGTGGAGAACTGTGCCGGGAGTTCCGTCTCGGGACTGATCGCTGGATCGAGTTCGGCAGGCGCGATGGGTACACCCTGGACCGGCGCACACAGCGGATCCCCGATAACGATCGTCTGCCAACTCAGGGCCGGCATCGCGAGATAGAACGACTCGGCGAGATTGAGCCCTGCGAGGTACGCGGGAAAGAGAATCTCCGGCCGAACAGCGCTGTCGAGATACGGTTCGGCAACCTGTCCGGAGACTCCAGTGACTCCCGCACGGATCAAGTCCCCAGTGAGCGACTGCGGCGAGCCGGCGTAGTAGGCTTGCTGCGAATCCCATCCGCCCGGCTTCCAACTTGCCGGTGGTTCGATGAACGTGCGAGCGTCCGTGCTCACGAACATGCCTGCAATTGCACCAGGCAGGAACTGCACGGCTGGGGCACGCAGGCTCTGGCCGGAATCGTTCGATCCCCAGGAGTAATAGCCGATGACGTTCTTTTCGCCCGACACAGGGCGGCTCGTACCCTCAAGGGTCACTCTGTCCCCGAGGCCTTGATCCGCAAGTCGCTTGGCAGCGCTCGCCAGCCAATCGTTTCCCTGGTCCGCGAGGCTCGCACGCTGGTCCAGCAGCACACGTCCTGTAGACGAGGGGGCGAGGCCTCGATCGATGAGCGCAATCACGTCCTCGATGGTGAAGCCGTCCAGCCGTGTGACCAGGTAGATGTCCTGGCTGACGTGGGTGAAGCGCGCCGCATCCTTCGGGTTGCCGGCCCCGAGAAAGTACGGGTTTGGGGTCGAGCCCATCGGATTCACCGGCAATCCGACCAGCCGCCGATACAACAGCGTGAGCTCCGAATCCACGCTCGCGATTGTGCCGTTGCGACCCAGCGTGCCGCCGATGCGCAATGGCACGCCCTTCGTGAGGACCACGTAGAGGATGCGATCCTGGGCGCGGTTCGCCGCCAGCCAGTTCGCGATTGGCGTCTGTATGAGCCGGTCGAAGTCGGAGCGCGAGATCTCGTCAGCGATCGTGGTGCGCGTGTGTACGATCTGGCCGGACGGGATGTTCCGGCGTTGGATGTAATGCGCGGCAATCTTCGCGGACGCGGGCGACGCGTCGTTGACGACCACGAGGACGTTGGCGCCCGACTGCGCATGGGCGTCACGGCAGACGAGCGCCAGGCACGCCAGCAGCGGCAGCAGCAGCGACGTACGGCGCATCACTGACAGTGTAGCAGTAATCTTTTGGGCTTCACGCCGTTGCACGCGCGGCGCGCACCGGACGCTCGGCCGCGATCTGGAGGAGTGCGCGGGCGAGCGCGCCGGGCGAGTGACGAACCTTTCCCTGATGCGTTTCCCTCGCGAGATCGCGGCGCACGACGCGCGCGCGCCCGATGACGTCCGCTGCCGGATGCGCGATTTCGATCGGCAGCGCCGACTGCCTGGCGTAGCGCGCGATCGCGTGTGGCGACGGCGCGCGTCGATTGATCAGCACGCAGTCGAACAAATCCTTGCCCGTGTGTGCCGCGATGACGTCGAGGTGCTGTTCGAGCGAGAAACCGTCCGTCTCGCCCGGCTCCGTCATCAGGTTCCCGACGAACACCCGAACCGCGCGGGACGCGGCGATCGCCGAGGCAACGCCGTCCACGAGGAGGTTCGGCAGGATGCTCGTGTACAGGCTGCCCGGTCCGACGACGATCAGATCAGCGCGGGCGATTGCGTCGAGCGCGCGCGGGACCGCGCACGCCGTCCGATCGAGGCGCACACGGCGAATCGGGCGCCGTTCGGCGACAATAGCGGTCTCGCCGCAGACGGTGTGACCGCCGTCGAACTCACCGACGAGCGACACGTGATCCACGGTGGCGGGGAGCACGCGGCCGCGCAGCCCCATCATGGTGCCGAGTTGATCGATGGCGTCGCAGAAATCGCCGGTGACCTCGACCAGCGCCGCGAGTAGGAGATTCCCAAGCGCGTGGCCGCGAAGACTGGGCGCCGCCGTGAAGCGATGCTGGAGGAGCTGCTTCAGCGGCGACTCCGGCGCCAGCGCCACCAGGCAGTTCCTCACGTCGCCGGGCGGTAGCATGCCCGCTTCGCGACGCAGGCGGCCTGAGCTGCCGCCATCGTCTGTCACCGTCACGATGCCCGTCAACGCGGAGACCGGCCGCGGTCGCCCGTCGAACGCATCCGCGACACCGCTCAGAACGGCCGGCAATCCGGTCCCGCCGCCGATGGCGACGATGCGCGGACCCGATGCGGTAGCGAGTGTGGAGCGGCGACGGGCTCGAACGGCGGAATCGCGGAACGGCTGTGGCATGTGCGGAGGCAGGTGACCGCGAGCGCAAGGGAAGTGCCGGCGAAATATGCGAAAAACCCGGGGAAAAGCTGGGGTCCGGTTGGCGTGGAGCGGGGAAGTCTACCCGTGGGGAGAATGATTGCTGCTGGGGAGGCGAGGCTGCCGGACCGCCGTCCCCAGGGTCCTACGATTTGAGGATCGGAATCGCCGGCGCTTCGAACGTCGGGGCTTCTTCACCCGGATATGTCGCCTCGAATGCCGGATGGCTGTGCTGAAAGACCTGCGCACCGGTCGTTTCAATGCGAACGGTGTAGGCGATCGGCAGCTGGTCCAGCAACGAACCAATCGCGCGAAGGAGCGCCGGAGCGAAGTTGTTCTCGTCTTCGGCCGTCAAGGTCGAGACGAAGCGGATGTCCATAACCCTCTCCCCTGCAGGTCAACCCCGTTGCTGTAGACAGCGGAGTGACAAAAGTGCAATTTGTGTTCCGGTTGTTACGTTTTCTTGACGCTAGCGGTGTCGCCCATGCCCGGCGGCGCCGTCCAAGTCTCCGGTGGTGCGAAGTCGCCCGGGCGACGGAACAATATTCTCCATATCCGTGCGTTTGGGAGCATTTGGGCCGAACTGCCCTTCAGCTTCGCTCCACTATTCGCATTTCGTCCGGGTACAGCTCTTTAACTCTGCAAAAGGCGTGAACACATTGCGCGATCGTCGTCTCCTCTTCATCGCCCATGATGTGGCGCAGAGCTCCAGCATGACGGACGCATGTGTGTGCGCAGCTGCACACCTGTCCGAGTTGGTCGACCGCCCGTGTTGGATCCGTGCGTTCGACGGCAAGCGCTGGAACGTGATTGCAGGCGCCACGCCGGCGCCGGAGGATGCCGCGCCGTCAGTACGGGTGCCGCTCGAGACGATCGACGACGTGCCGCGGGAGCTCCTCATCGGCGGTGCTTCCGGCGACGAGACGGATCCATCCCTATCGCAGGCGATAGGCATGGCGATCGCCGACGCATTGCAGCACGTCGCGCTTCGCACCGAGGCGGCGGCTGTGAAAATTCGTGAAGTCCGCCTGGACGGGTTCTCGCGCGCGCTCGTGACCGCGACCGACAGTTCGACGCTGCACGGTGTCATCGTCGAGCACATGGCGCGCGCTGTTCGGGCCGAGATGGGATCGCTCGCGGTGCTGGTTCCCGTCGAAGAGACGCTCGCGGTCGTCGCCACGTATGGCTACCCATCGGTCGTCGTCGAGGACGTCCGGCTGGCTCCGGGCGAAGGAGTCCTCGGCCGGGTGTTCTCGACCGCGCGTCCGATCCTGACGCGCACGGCATCGGAGAATCCCGGCGCCACCCGACGACGGCGGTATCGCACCGATTCGTACGTGGCGCTGCCGCTCGTCACCGCCGACGGCGTCATCGCCGTCGTTGCTCTGACCGATAAGGCCGATTCGACGCCGTTCGACGACGAGGATCTCGCGACTCTGACCGCGCTGGGTGTCCCGGCTGCCCTGGCTCTGGCCCGCGAACAGCTCCGCGACCGGACTCACGACCTGGCCCATCTCGCGACGGTCGACGGGCTCACCGGCCTCTTCAACCGGCGCTACTTCGAGACCCGGCTCGAGCAGGAGATTCAGCGGCAGCGCCGGCAGGCCGATGAGCTCGCCCTGCTGATGGTCGATCTCGACAACTTCAAGGACCTCAACGACTCCCAGGGCCACCTGGTCGGGGATCGGGTGTTACGAGAGGTCGCGGATATCCTCCGGCGGGCCGTGCGCATTTTCGACGTCTGCGCCCGTTACGGCGGGGAGGAGTTCGTGATTCTCATGCCAGGGGCCGGCGCCCCGACCGCGCTGCGCATCGCCGAGCGGATCCGCCGCCAGGTCGAGCAGCACTTCGCGAGCGGCCTGCGTTCGGGGCAGCCAATGCCCACGACAGTCAGCGTCGGCGTGTCCACGGCCTCGCCCACGACCAGTCGCGAGACGCTCATCGCGCAGGCGGATTCCGCTCTGTTGTGGGCAAAAACGAGCGGAAAAAACCTGGTGAACCTCTATCCTGCCTTGACAACGCCCTGACCGTCGCCTATAACGGGAACTCGCTGCGCCCTCGCTCGGTGTCCTCTCGCACATGCTGGAATCGGCCAAATTAATCGGAACGGGTCGGGCGATTCAATCGCTTCGCGAGGACATCGCCGCGGCGGCACGTACGGACGCGAAAGTCCTGATCACCGGCGAGAGCGGTGTCGGGAAGGAGATTGTCTCGCGTCTGATCCACTCGGCCGGGGCTCGAGGCACGTACCCTCTCGTCACTGTCAACTGCGCCGCGATCACCGAGACCCTGCTCGAGAGCGAATTGTTCGGCCATGCCCGAGGCAGCTTCACGGGTGCCTATCGGGATCGCGTTGGCGTCTTCGAGATGGCGCACCGCGGCACGGTCTTCATGGACGAAATCGGCGAGACCAGCCCGCGGATGCAGAGCCTCCTGCTGCGATTTCTCGAGAGCGGCGAGATTCAGCGCGTCGGCGCCACCAAATCGAACGCGCGCGTCGACGTCCGCGTCATTGCGGCCACCAATCGCGATTTACTGCAGGCGGTTACCGCAAAGCTGTTCCGCGAGGACCTCTACTACCGGCTGAACGTGATCCATCTCACGGTGCCGCCGCTGCGCAATCGCAGCGAGGACATCCCGGCGCTCCTCGAACATTTCATGGCCCTCTTCGCGGCGGAGTATTCGACGTCGCGAATCCGGTTCGCGCCCGAAGCGTGGAGGACGCTGCTCGATTATCACTACCCCGGCAACATTCGCGAGCTGAAGAATCTCATCGAACGGCTCACGGTGCGTGCCACCGAGGCGCAGCGCGTGGTCGGCCTGGACGATCTGCCGCCTGAGGTCAGGCACAACCAGGCCGCGGCGTCCGCCCAGCCTGCGCCGAGTGCACGGCCGTCGGTCGCAGAGTCGCTCTTTCAGCAGATTGTCGCGGGGCATCAGTCGTTCTGGTCAGCGGTCTACGGACCGTTCATGGCGCGCGATCTCACCCGCGATGATCTGCGGGCGCTCGTCGGTATCGGGCTTCAGCAGACCTCCGGCAGTTATCGGACGCTGATCGAGCTGTTCAACATGGCGCCGGGGGATTACAAACGCTTCCTGAATTTCCTCCGGAAGCATCAATGCCACATGCCGTTCCAGCAGTTCCGCAACGGCCTGCGTGCCGACGGTCCCACAACCCCGGGATCCGATCGGTCACGCCTCGCCGCGTCAGCTTGACGCGCCGGCCTGCAATTCCTTCAACAGCGCGTGCCCGGAGACGGGCTTGACGAGATAGGTCGCGCCGACCCGTCGCGCTTCCTCCTTGAGCACTGGATCGTCGAACCCCGAGAACACGACGAGGCGCACATCAGGTTTGACGGCGCGCGCGAGCAGCGCGAGCTGCAGGCCGTTGAACGCGCCGAGACGGACATCGGTGATCACGATGTCGGGCTGCAGCACCGCAATCTCCTGCTTGGCATCCTCGAAAGAGCTGCTGGCGAAGACCTTATATCCATTGTCGGACAGAAAGCGGCTCAACGCCTGGAGCAAAGGCACATCGTCGTCAACGATGAGTAGCGAGGTCAAAGGGATTCTCGATGGAGGGACCGCGCTCGGTCTGCCGGATTCTACACCAGCGGGTGAGCTTGTCCAGCACAACTTGTCCACGCGTCGCTTGCTCGGCGCCCACGCGGTAGGATAGGCGTCCATGAGCTATCGCAACATCCGCGTCGACCGTGACGACAGCATCGCGGTTCTCACGATCGATCGCATTCCCGTGCGGAACGCGCTGAACCTCGAGACGGTGCAGGAGTGTCATCGCGCGCTGGCCGAGCTCGCCGCCGACGAACTGCTTGGCGCGCTCATCATCACCGGTGCCGGGGAAACCGCATTCGTGTCGGGCGCCGACATCAACGATATCCGCGCGCGCGGCCGTGACGATGGGCTCGCAGCGATCAACTCGTCGCTCTTCACCGCGGTCGAGCGGTTCCCCCGACCGACCATCGCCGCCATCAACGGCTTCGCCCTGGGCGGCGGCTGTGAGCTCGCGCTCGCCTGCGACATCCGGGTTGCGGCAGAGACGGCGAAGTTCGGCCAGCCCGAACTGGGCCTCGGCATCATTCCGGCTGCCGGCGCGACACAGCGCCTGCCGCGCGTCGTCGGTCTCGGCTGGGCGAAGCACCTGGTGCTCACGGGTGACATCATCGACGCGAAGCAGGCACTCGAGATCGGGTTGGTGACCGCGATCATGCCGGCCGGTCAGCTGCAGGTCCGCGCGCGCGAGCTCGCGAAGCGAATCGTGCGCCAGGGTCCGCTCGCGGCGAGGCTCGCGAAGCTGTCCCTCAATGCCGCATCACGCGTCGACCTCGACTCGGGGCTGCTGATCGAAACGCTCGCGCAGGCAATCTGCTACGCGTCGGCCGACAAGGCCGAAGGAACGGCCGCGTTCCTCGAGAAACGCAAGCCGAAGTTCACGGGGAAGTGATGGCGACGGGGCTCGGGGTTCGACAGTGGGGAATGCACGCTGGCGGAGCAAGCAATCCCGACCCCGAACGGCAATCCCCGTTGCCGCCTATCTCGTAATGATGATGCTGCCCGTCCAGCGACTGCCCTCAGGCGGCGGATCGTCGTGGTCATGGAAACCGCAGGTCCGCACGGTGTTCATGTTGCCGGTCTCGCGGCTCTGATTCGCGTTGAGCGTTCCCACCTGATTGATCTCCGGACATTCGTCGTGCTCCGGATGCGGATCAGAGGTCATGTTATGGCGCGTGTTGTCGTTGTTGATGAAGAGGACGCGTGTGCCCTGCGTGACCGTCAATGTTTTTGGACTGACTCCGCTCGGAGTGATCGTGATCGTGCGTCCTTCGGCGCCTCCAGGGGAGGGACTGGATGGCGGAGATCCCGAACCGCCGCATCTGGTCGCGCAGAGACACAGCATTGCGAGGCTCAGCATCCGGCCGATCATGAGCCTCATGATTTGCCAAAACTCGGCGCGAAAGCAAAACCGGGCGCCGCGGCCGAGCCCCGTTACTGAATGACAATCTGCCCCTGCAGGCCCGAGTTATTGGGATCCTGATGATCGTGGAAGCCGCATGTGCCGGTGTTCCCGAAAGCGTGCGTGATCTTCGTCTGGCCGGCCGCGATGGTGCCGAGTCCCGCCTCGATCGACGGACAGGAGCCGTGCGCGGGATGGGGATTCGACGCGATCTCGTGCGAGCGGGTGTCGTTATTGATGAAGGTCACTGCCTGCCCGACGCCTACGGCCACCTGCGACGGGCTGACGCCGTTCGAGGTGATGGTGATCGTGGCGGCGCTCGTTCCGGTACCGCTGTCACTCACGATGACGCGCGTCGCGCCCGTCGGCGAGCTGCTGCCGCCGCACGCCATCAGTCCTGCAAGGAGTCCGAACGTGAGTCCTGCCCTCAGTGCGCGCCGAACCCGAAAATCGATGGCCATGATGCCGTCCGTGTCGAGGTTTCTGAGCTCGATGAGCGAACCGATCTCGACGCGTGTGGCTCCCGTGTCGCGTCGTTGCCGATGCGCGTGAATCCGGGCTCAGAAGAACTTGCGTGAGATGTTGAACCCGAAGAACCAGTTGTCGTAGTCCGCCGCGCCGCGTGAGATCTGCCCGAGAGTCGTCGCGAATCCGTTCGAGAAGTTGATCTGGAAGAGGTGACCACCCGCGCGTCCCTCGATTCCGAAGCTCACCTGGCTGACGCCGGGGTCGTAACCGGCGAAGCGTGGAGTGATCTCGCCGGTCAGGTAGAGCGACGGGCGCACGCGCAGGCGCGCGCCCAGACCGATCATGCCGGTGCTGCTGTCTCCGGACGAGAACGAGCTCGAGTTGATGACCACCATCGGCTCGGCGTAGAGCGCGACGAACTTCTGAATGTTGCGGGAGACGAGCACGCCAAGCGCACTCTGGGGATGGTCGGTCAGGTTTTGTTCGCCTTCGAGCGTCGCCAGCACGTCGAGGCCGATTGGTTTGCCGTCGCGCTCTTTGAGGAAGTTGTGCTGGCCGAAGATCTGGATCGTCCGGTCGCTCGTGCGATGGACGCCGATCTGCGTTCCCGGGAACAGCCCGAACCTGAGCTCGAGGCCGATCTGCGCCCCACCATCGATGCCGAATGCATCGGAGAGCAAGTCGCCGAAGTCTCCCTCACCGAGCGGCCGCGTGAATCGGTGCGTCACGCGGAACGCGAACTTGTGAAGCGGCATCCGCAGCGTGGTCGGGAGCGCCGCGAGCGTGAAGTCGGGTTGCAAAGGATCGACCGGGATGTCCGGGTCCGAACGTTCTGCCTGCGCCGGCGCGGCCGCGGCCGGCGGGGCTGGCGTTCCCTGGGCAAAGGCGTTGACGCTGTAGAGAGAGGCCGCCGACGCAATGATCAGCGTCAGGGCCAGCCGGCGAGCCGTTGCGAAATCCCTCAAGAGTCCCTCCCGAAACCGGCATACCACTCCCTAGCAGGGGCCCGGATCCGCGGTGAGCGTGGCAAATGCGGTGCCGGTCCAGCGGCGCGCAAGTGGCAGGAATTCCAAGAGTTAATCCGTCGAATGTTACCCGCGCCGAAAGCCGTTACCAGCGACGTAAATCCCGGAATAGTGGCGGGTCGGGCTGAAGCCGGACGCTACTCCACCCGGTGTTTCGCGAGGTAGTAGCTCAACGCGCGCTGGCTGATCCCCATCGCCTCGGCTGCGTCTTTTTTCACGCCGCCGGAGGTGTCCAGCGCGCGGCGCACGGTCTCGCGCTCCGTCCAGTCGAGGTTCTGCCGCAGGTTCAGTGACGGGAGTCCCGGTGGCGGTGCGCTCGTCACATCGAGGATACGCACGACGTCCGGACCGATGAGCACAGACGGGGAGAGCACCACCGCGCGCTCGATCGTGTTCTCGAGCTCGCGGACGTTGCCGGGCCAATCCGACGCCTGCAGCGCTTCGATGACGCCCGGCTGCACGCCTTCGATCCGTTTGCCTGCCCGTTGTGCGTGCTTGGCGATGAAGTGATCGATGAGCACCGGCACGTCGTCGCGGCGCTCGCGCAGCGGCGGGATGTGCACCGGGATCACGTTGAGGCGGTAGTACAAATCCTCCTGGAAGCGGCCGTCGCTGACCATGGCCCGGAGATCGCGGTTGGTCGCGGCGATGACCCGCACGTCGACGCGCTGCGTCCGCTCCGATCCGAGTGGTTCGAACTCGCGCTCCTGCAGCACCCGCAGCAGTTTTGCCTGGAGTGCCGGGCTCATCGTCCCGATCTCGTCGAGGAAGATCGTTCCGCCGTCGGCCAGCGCGAACTTGCCCTTCTTGCTCGTTGTCGCGCCGGTGAACGCGCCACGGACGTGGCCGAAGAGCTCGCTCTCGAGCAGCGTTTCCGGGATCGCCGCGCAATTCACCTTGATCAGCGGCATCTCGCGCTGCGCGCTGTGGTAGTGAATCGCCCGAGCGACGAGCTCCTTGCCGGTGCCGGTCTCGCCGGTGATGAGAACGGTGCTCTTCGATTTTGCGACGACCTCCGCCGTCTTGATGACCTCCTGCATCCGCCGGCTGCGGCCGACGATGCCGTAGTGATTGAAATCGGCGTCTCGCTCACTGATGAGGTAGCGATGCTCGGTCTGCAGCCGCTGGTGATCGATGGCGCGGTTCGCCGCGACGAGCAGCTCGTCGACTTCGAAGGGCTTCTGCAGGTAATCGAACGCGCCGAGCTTCATCGCTTCGATTGCGCTCTCGATCGTCGCGTGCGCGGTCATCATGATCACCTGCGGTCGCTCCGTCGAGGGGACGGCCGAGAGGTCACGGATGAGATCGAGGCCCGTCAATTCGGGCATGAGGTTGTCGACGATGCACAGATCGAACATGCGCTGCGCGAGCAGCTTCTGGGCCTCTCGGGGGCAGGACGTCGCGACGACTTCGTAGCCGTCGTCGCGAAGCGCGTTTGCCAGGGCGTTCAGGATTTTGGTTTCGTCGTCAACGAGAAGAACAGACGCATTCGCCATCATTGCTCGAGTCACCTGCCGTCGGGCTGGATCGGAAGTTCGAGGCGCACTTCGGTGCCCTCGCCCGGGCGGCTGGACATTGCAATCGTACCGCCGAGTCCTTCGATGATATTCCGGGAAATGGCCAGGCCGATCCCGGTGCCCGTTCGCCGCGTCGTGAAGTAGGGGTCGAACACCCGCGACAGGTCTTCCGGCGGGATGCCGACGCCGCGGTCACGGATGTTCACGACGACGCGCCCGTTGGTCGTGAAGGTTTTCAGCCGGATCGCGTCAGCCGGGGCGGCGTCCGTTCGCGCCGACACGGCATGTCGCGCGTTCGTGAGGATGTTGACCAGCGCGAGCCGGAGCCGTTCCGCGTCCGTGGTGATCGAGGGCACGCGTCGATCCAGGTCGAGCGCGACTCGAGGCAGGCCGTCGGCTCCCACGGCGCGCGCGGCGTCTTCGCAGAGCGCATTCAGATCGGCCGGAGCCATCTCGAATTTGATCGGCCGCGCGAAATCCAGGACTTCCGACACGATGCGGTTCAGCCGCGCGACCTCTTCATCGATGTCGGCAGCCGCCGTTCGCACCGCGTCGGCGGAGACGGGCGTGCCCTTCAGGCTTCGGAGCGCGGTCTTGATGATCATCAGCGGGTTGCGGATCTCGTGCGCGACGACCGTGGAGAGCCGCCCGAGCGATGAGAGACGCTCCCGCTGCGATGCTTCGCGCTGGAAACGTGCAATCGAGTCGGTCATCGTGTTGAAGGTCGTCGCCAGCAACCGCGCGTCTTCGTCCTGCCACTGCGTGCGCGACGGGAGCGTGATCCGCCGGGTCAAATCGCCGGTGGCCGCCATGTCGCGCATCGTCGCCGTGATCGCACCGAGCGGCCGGGTGACCGTGCGCGCGATGCCGTAGCTGATGAGCGTCGCCGCAAGAACCGCCAGGACCGCGGTCCCTGCCAGTTCACGGTGGACGGCGTTCAGAAAGCGCAATCGATCGGTCCGCGACCGCAGGATGATCGCCGTTGGCGCCGTGGTCTGGAGGACCTGTTCCGAGCTCGCCGCGTCAGAGGAGAGCGACAGCGGGAGCGATCGGCTGATCGCTTCGTATTCGATGTCGTCGAGCGAGAGCTGCTGAATGCCTGTTCGCAGGACGACGGAGGTCAGCGACTCGTTGAAGCGCGCCGGGAGCGTGGACGCCTGCACCCGGCCGCCGACCGCGAACGCGATCTCGCTGTTCGTGACCGCCTTGAACCGCGCTGCGGTTTCCTCGTCGAGGCTGAAGCCAAGGCTCACCGTCCCGAACAGCTCGGAGCCGATGACGCTCGGCACCGTCACGACCTGGACCACGCCCTTGCTGTGAGGCCAGAGCGAGACGACCTCGTGCCCCTGTGTCGCTCTATGGATAGCGTCTGCCATCGTGGGATCCCCGGGCGTCGTCTGCAGTCGGCCGGCCTGCGCGAGCGCGCGGCCCGCGGGATCCGTGACGACGAAGAGATCCGAGCCGATCCGTACCTGATACTGCTCGGCGATCGCCTGAACCGTCGCCGGGTCGCTGGTGCCGAGCGCCGCCTTGAGATTGGACAGATCCGCGACGAGGCGTGCTTCTTTGGCGAGGTGTCCGAAGAGCATAGTCCGGTTCTCCTCGAGCTGCGTGCCAGCCTCTTCGAGCCCGCGGCGGAGCTCCTTCTCGGCCTGCGCCGTGACCGCGACGTTCACCCGGTAGACGGCCACGGCGATCGCGAGCACCGTGAGCGCGGCGCTGGCGAAGAAGATCCGGTTCGTGAGCGACGAGAAGACGGTCATCGCTTCTCGAGAACGAAGTGCTGTTCGACGTCCCCGCCCGATTCAGGAACACTTACGCGGCGCGCCTCGAGCGGCATCGCCTCGTTCCACGCGACCACGTTGTAGGACCCTGGCGGCACGTTGTCGATCCGGTAGCGCCCGTCGTCGTCGGTGACCGCGAAGTAGCGATGCGCGAACACCAGGATGAAGGCGCTCATGTGCGAGTGGATGTCGCAGAACACGCGGACGATGCCCGGCCGGTCGAAGCGGATCGATTTGGATTTGCCAGTGGCATAACGCCCGAGATCGAAGCTCTTGGTCCGGGAGAGCGAGAACACGTTGTGGTAGATCCGGTCGCTGTTCGGAAAATCCACTGTCGTTCCCGCGACGATCGCGAGGACGTGAGGCACGAACGACTCGTTGCGCTGATCCATCGCGGCGTGCGGCTCGTCGCGCGAGTCGAACGCGGCGCGCGGCGCAGGGTCGAGGTACACGACGCTCCGGCGTCGATCCGTCGGATCGTGCGACGGCGGCATCCCGAGGTCGCCGACATTGGGTCGACGGCTTCGGTCGGCTGGCGGTTGCCGCAGCTCGATGCGTCCGCGGATGGTGCCCGCAACCGTTGAGTCCGACGTTGCGAGGCGGATCGGCTCACGATCGCTCGCGGAGACTGCCGCACCAGCAGCCAGCACGCCCGCGAGGAGCGAAACGCGAACCCAGGGTCGGCCAGGCGCGTCAGGCATTCAGAACCAGTAGGCCAGCTGTCCGGCGAAGTACGTACGAGTCCTCACTCGGCCGGCGGGCCGGTCGTTGTATTGGACCGCGACGCGGGCGACCAGGTTGCGCTGGATGTAGTAACCGAGGTCGTACTCCACACGCATCACCGGCGCATCCCACTCGATGGGCACCGCGTTCGCGAGCGCGATCTTCGAGAATCCCAGATGATCGACGCGCGCGGCGGTAAAGATCCGAGGTGTAATCCGGTAACGGCCTTCGACCCACATGCCCAGCGCGTCGATGTTTTCGCCGGAGGGGTTCGTCACCGCGAAAGGCATTCGCCAGCGGCTCCAGACCACTTCGCCTCGAACCAGCCAGTGGTCGCGCGAGTATTCGGCGTCGGCGCCCCACGCTGTCTGGGTGTAGTCGTGCGAATCGGGCAGCAACCGCTCGACGTCAGAGTCGAGCCACTCGCCTCGCGCCGCCGACGTGCCGATGATGAAGCCGGTCGCGGGCTTCCAGGCCGCGCGTCCGGACAGCTGCCGGCCGCCGTTGTTGTCGGTCAGCTGCGGATCGGACAGTGTCCCGGTGGTCACGGCGCCCGTGAGCTCCACCGTATCGGTGCTCCAGTGCGCCTGAACGCCGGTGTCCCACCGGAAACCCGAAATCAGCGGTACGCCCGGCTGAGGAGTCTGGTCGCCGACGGGATAGGACGACTGCCATCCACGCGCCCGCATCCTGAGGAGATCGGCGCGCGTCGCGGGAATCGCATCGGGCCGGATGGACGTGAGGTATTGATACGCGAGCGGATAGCCAATCAGGATGTTGTCGCCCGCGTAGTTGCGGCGGCCGAACGCCCCGAACGCGGGGGGAATGCGGCCGACCTGGATGTCCAGGCCGCGTTCGGGCCATGGGCGAATCCGCACGTAGGCCGCGTACGCACGCGCTTGCTGCAGATCTTCGGATCGGACCTCGCCGACGAGCGCGATCCGAGACACCGGCTGCCACACCCCGGACAGTGACACCCGGAACAGCCGTAAGACGTTGTGCTCGTAATCCGTGTAGTTGAAAAACGCGATATCGTCACTGTCGCCGATCGTCGCCACGATTTCGCCGCCGACGAGCAGGCGGCCGTCCAAGACGCGGACCGGACCTTCAGGCAGCGTCTGCGCCGCGGCCGGCGCGGCCAGTGTCACCAACAGTACGAGCAACCAGACTCGGCGGAGCGTCATCAAACACGGCAAAAGCAGGAAGCGACAATTATAATCGTCCGCATGGGGACCCTGGAGCACCACCCGATCTTCTCACTCGACGAAGCCCGCGCGCTGCTGCCGCACGTGAAACACGTGACGGCTGATGCGGTGCGTCAGGCAGAATCGCTCGCTTCGCAGCTCCATAACCTCGCCGAAGACGATCCGGAACACGCGACGCTGTCCGCCGCGCTTCGCGATGTCGTGAACGGTTGGGCCGAGCAGTTACGGACGCTCGGCCTCGAAGCCAAGGGACTGTGGCTCGTGGATTTCGACAACGGCGAAGGGTACTACTGCTGGTGCTACCCCGAGGAATCGATCACGCACTACCACGGCTACCAGGACGGCTTCGCCGGCCGCATGAAGATTCACTGAAGGCGGGCCCCTCCCAGTCGCGCAGGACAGTCCTCGAAGCTCAACCGCGCTTGATTGATCGCATGCCGCCGGTATATACACGAATGAACGGCAGTGGAATCATATTCCATATAATGGAATGAGAACGGCATCCTCACCCGACTCGCAGACTTCTCTGGAAAAAGCGCTCGATCTGTGTGAGTCGCTGGCTGGCTCGCAACGCGGGCTGAGCGTAACCGAGCTGGCCCGCGCGGTGAAGCGGCCGGCTCCGACCGTTCATCGGCTGCTCGGCGTCCTCAAACGCCGCGGATACGTCAGGCAGGATGAGGACACGTCGCGTTACAGCCTGACGTTAAAGGTGCTGGACCTGGGCTTTCGCATCCTCGGGCGTTCCGAGTTGCGGCTGCACGCGTACCCCCTCTTGCGCGAGTACGTGCTGCGCACGGGGGCTCGCGCGTTCGTCGCGGTGCCGGCCGCCGGCGAGGTGACCTATCTGTGGAGAGCCGGAGCCGATGAAGTCGGGATGCACACGACCTACGGCCGCGACATGCCCGTACACTGCGCGGTGTACATCGAGCCCGGTGCCACGCGGCGTCTGAGTTGCCTGAAGCTCGAACAGCCGCGCGATGCCGTGCAGGCCGATCGCATTGCGCTCCGGTTCGGCGTGCCAGCACCGCATCAGCCGCCGGTTCAACGGCTGCTGTGCACCTGTGCTCCAGTTCACGACTACAGCGGTCGTCAGGTCGCGCGCGTCGGCGTCTTTACGCACGCGGCCGAGGAGCGGCCGTTTGCGACCGAGCAGCCGGCTGCCGCCGTGGAACTGGCGCGCCTGCTGTCGCTGCGACTCGGCTATCTCTCGGCGGCGGGAGTGGCCTGACGGGATGGCACGAGGCAAATGGTAAGCGGTAAACAGGATGCTGGCCGCGGACAGCGGACAGCAAATAGCGAGGACTTCGTTGGCTTACATCATCTGTGAACCATGCATTGGAACCAAGGATACCGCGTGCGTGGACGTGTGCCCGGTTGACTGTATTCACCCTCGGAAAGACGAACCTGAGTTCGCCTCCGCCGAGATGCTCTATATTCATCCCGACGAGTGCATCGACTGCGGAGCCTGCGTTCCGGCGTGCCCGGTCGAAGCGATTTTCGCGTTGGACGAAACGCCAGAGAAGTGGAAGGACTTCATCCCGGTCAACGCGGAGTATTATCAGAAGTAGGAAGGTTCGACTTTCCAGCTTCGCGAGGCTCCCCGCCATGGGCTTGATCGATCACCGCTTCGAAGACAACTTCATCACGACGAAAGTCGATGAGGTGCTCAACTGGGCGCGGCAATCCTCGCTCTGGCCCATGGGCTTCGGCCTGGCGTGCTGTGCGATCGAGATGATGGCTGCGTCGGCGTCCCGCTACGACATCTCGCGTTTCGGCGCCGAAGTGTTCCGCGCGTCGCCTCGTCAGGCTGATCTGCTCATCGTCGCCGGGACGGTCACCAAGAAAATGGCGCCCGTGCTGCGCCGGCTCTACGATCAGATGCCGGAGCCCAAGTGGGTGATCTCGATGGGCAGCTGCTCGAACGCGGGCGGTCCGTTCCCGACCTACAGCGTGCTGCAGGGCGTGGACAAGATCGTCCCGGTCGATGTCTACGTGTCGGGGTGCCCCCCACGTCCGGAAGCGCTGCTCTACGGGCTGATGCGGCTGCAGGACAAGATCCGGCGCGAAGGCACCGTCCTTCGGCGTGAGCGCGTCATCAAGAGCGGCGAGACCGAGCCGACGCTCGTCTGAGAAGAGCGCCTGCCGCCCGCGCGCGGGAAGAGCGTCTCGAGCGCCGCAGCGCGCACGAGCGGGGATGATTCGCCAGCGAGCCCCCGAGCAAAAAAAGAAGAGAAGAAGAGCCACCAGTGCAGACATTGCGAGACGTCCTCCGCACGATCTTCCTGGTCGACCTGTTGAAGGGCCTCTGGCTGACCCTCAAGTACACGCCGCAGCCCGCGTTCACGTTTCAGTATCCCGCCGAGCGCCGCCCGGTCTCGCCACGCTTCCGCGGAATACTGCGATTGCAGGTCGAGCCGGAAACCGGCGCCGCGACGTGCATCGTGTGCGACCAGTGCGCGAAGGTGTGCCCCGACGATTTGATCGCGCTCGGTGGCCACCGCGAGCCCGGCCAGAAGATCAAAATCCTCGACTACTTCGACTTCAATCTCTCGCGCTGCAGCTTCTGCGGTTTGTGCGCCGAAGTGTGCCCGACCCGGCCGATCAAGGCGCTGATCATGAGCGAGGACTACGAGCTCGGCAGCTACAGCCGGGAGTCCCAGATCCTCCGGATCGACGAGATGTACGACGGGGTTCCCATCGAACAGTACAACCGGTGACGGGTCCAGCCGGTCCGGGTACAATGCTGGCCGTGCTGGGCTGCCGGTGAATTGGAGGCAGGCCGCTGAACCTAGCGGCCTGCGGCCGCAGCCAAGCGCGGACGCGAGACTGCAGCGAGCAACAGCCTTGAGCCGTTGCGGCGCGCGATGGCGCGGCGCAACAGCGGCGGGGTGGGGTCCCGCCGCGCTAGGAAAGAGCGAGGCCCCGCGAGCACTGAGAAGACATGGTGCGAAGCTTGAAGACGGGACGGAGCGTTCGCCAGGATTGCGGCGCTTGACCGCATTCGACCGCCGTCTGCCGACGCGACTCGTAAGATCGTGACGCTCTTCGTAAGACCCGGATCCCGCGGCAGGAGGCTCCATGCGTCGACCCGTCCTCGTGCGTCTCGTGGTTGGCGGTTTTGCGGCGGCCGCGCTCCCATTCCTCGTTGCTGCCCAGGCGCCGCGTCCGGCAGGCGGCGCTGACGTCCACCTCCAACTCGCCAACCTGCTCTTCGCCGAAGGGCGCTTCGCGGAAGCCCGGGACAGCTACCGCCGCGCCGTCGCGGCCGAAGACCCGCTGACGTCGAGCGAGGCGGGCGCAGGTCTCGTGGTTTCCCTCCTGCGCCTGGGCGACTTCCAGGGCGCCTTCAAGGAGGCAACGACGCTCAACCAGACGCGGGGCGAGGATGCGCAGATCACCGCCGCCTACGGTGAGGCGTTGTGGGCATCCGGTATGTTCGAGGAGGCCGAAGCCGCGTACGAACGATCGCTCAAGCTCGATCCGGAACAGGCCCGCGCCCGTCACGGCCGCGCGCGCTCGCTCGCCGCGCAGGGTCGGCTGTCCGAGGCGATGGTCGAGGCGCAGGAAGCGCTTCGACTGAGTCCCCGCGAAGGTGAGTTCTATTACACGGTCGGATCGATCTACGAGCGGCTGAATCGTTTCGACGAAGCCGCCGCCGCATTCGGCAACTACGTCAATCTGCTGCCCAATCGGGATCGCAGCGAAAAGGCTGCCTGGGCACGCGCCGAGATTCGGTTCCTCCAGTCGTTCAAGGATCGCCGTCCGCTCGACATGGGCAGCCAGTCGGATACGCGGGCCTGGACCGTGCCGATTACGATTCAGAAGGAGAAGGTGTTCGTCAAAGGCAAGGTCAACGGAGGCGGACAGGATTTCGTGCTCGACACCGGCGCGGAGCGCACGGTGATCTCGCGGGATGTCGCCCGCCGGCGAGGGGTCGCGCCGATCACCTACATGCAGAGCGCGGGCGTCGGCGACGTCGGGTTACGCGGCCTGCAGGTGGGGCGCATCGATTCGCTCGAAATCGGGGATCTGAAGCTTCGCAACGTGCCGTGTCTCATCAAGAATCCGCCGCTCGGCGACATTCCCGGGCGCGAACCCGAGAGCTTCTCACCGCTGGCGCTGGGCTTGTCGATGCGGATCGACTACCGGCGGCGCCAGCTCGTGATGAGCCGCACGTTCGAACCGACCACCTACTCCGCGGAGCTGCCGCTGCGGATGCACCGTCTGGCGATGGTGCGCGGCACAGTCAACGGCTCGCTGCCGGCAACGTTCGTCATCGACACGGGCGGGGAAGTGATTTCGATCAGCGACACGACCGCCGGTCAAATCCAGCCGGTGACGCCCTTCCGGCGGATCCCGTTGAAGGTCTATGGCACCTCGGGCTGGGACAAGGACGCGTTCCTGATGCCGAACGTGGATCTCGCCTTCAATTCGATCCGGTTCGACCACATCCCGGTCGTCGTCCTCAATCTCCGCGCTCCGAGCGCCCTTCTGGGATTCCAGCTCGGGGGCATCGTCGGCCACAAGTTCCTGAGCAAGTACCGGGTGACGATAGATCTGGATCGGAGTGTGGTGGGGCTGGAGTCTGTCAATTAATGATTGAAGATTGAAGATTGATGAGTGCTGATCGCTGGTTGAAGATTGATGAATTGTGGATTGTAAATGACTTGAGGATTGCGGATTGACGATTGGTCACAGGTGCACCGGCGTCAACTGGCAGCGCGACCAATCCGCGATCGACAATCCGCGATCAGATCGGCAACCCACAATCCTCAAGTCATTTGCAATCAGCAACGGTCCAATCGACAACCAGCGATCAACACTCAGCGATCATCAATCTTCAATGATTGTCGGGCTTTCAGTCGCTCGGCGCGCCTGACCTCCGCCTCCGCGGCCCGTCGCTTCTCCTCCTCGGTCTCGAGAATCAAGCCCGGAATCGGCATACGCCGTCCGTCGCGGTCGATGGCGACAAACGTCAGATAGGCGCGGCTGGTCATGCGACGCACGCCGGTCAGCGTCTCTTCGGAGAAAACTTCGACCTGCACCTCGAGCGACGTGCTCCACGTGGCCGTGACGCGGGCGTTGAGGATGATCAGGTCGCCGACTTTGATCGGGTGCAGGAACTGAAGACCGTCGACGGCCGCAGTCACGAGCAGGCTACGGGTGTGACGATGACAGGCGATCGCGCCCGCGATGTCGATGAGATGCATCACCGTCCCGCCAAGGATGAATCCCAGAGCGTTGGCGTCGTTGGGCAAGACCACCTGCACCATCTCGGTGGCTGATTCTGCCGGGCGCTTTGAGAGGGTCATCATTTCTTGGTTTGTCGTGGGGCCCCACCCCCACCCCCACGACCTGCCAGCGCTCGCTTCTTTACCTAAGGCGTCTGGGGCCCCACCCCCAAGACGCTGCAGCTCGCGCGTGCGCGCTCGCTGCGGCTCAAGGCTGCTCGCGCCGCTGGTTAGCGACAAATGGGTGCTTGGATCGGCAGCAGTCTGAACCGAGCGCGCCGAGCGCCGCTACCCGAGTTTCAAGCCCTAGCCGCGACCTCTTATCTCCGGACTCCTGACTTCCATTCTTCAGTTCTTGCACTTCTGATCGAAGAACGCCTTGAGCGTGTAGCGAAGCTCCGGCGGCAGATCTTCATCTTTGATCGAGTGGAGCAGGGACACCGTCGAGCGGTAGGTATTGAGCTGCGTGACGCAGCGGGGGCAGCGCGCGAGATGACGCTCGAGATCCGCGTGGACCTCCGGGGGCAGATGGTGTTCGACGTAGTCCGCCAGGAGGCCCACGAGATCGTGACAGCGCCGCTTGGGTCCTGGTGTATCGGCGCTCATTCGCAACGACGTACGCATTTGAAGTGTATCGGAACGGGCCGTTTTCCTACGACGCGCGGCCCGTCCGTAACGCCTCTCATTGCTAAAGCGTCGGCTCGTCCGAAAGTCCCCATCCGCATCCCGCGCCGTCTCTGCGGAGAGTTCAGACGCTCCGTCATCATCCTCAGCGTGGATTAGAAGTCGTATCCAATCCAGACGCTGAACTTCACCCGGCGGAGCCACTGGCTGCCGGTCGTGCCGTCGAGCGCGCCCTGGTACGAGTAGACGTAATCTTCCCAGCCCTTGTTGAAGAGCGTGCGCCACGACCAATCGAAGTGAATCGGGAACCCGAGCGCGAACGTTTCGAGCCCGAAGCCGTACGAGGCCCGGCTGTCCACGAGACGGAAACCGCTAATGAGCTGCGGCGGCCCGTAGACCGGGCTCGCCAGGCTGGGTGACGTCGGATCGAACTGGTACCCGACGATGGGTACCACGATCTGGTCCGACTTCGAGTAGACGGTCGTCTTCACCCCTTCGTATCCGGAGCCGCCGAAGTTGAAGAAGAACACGCCGCGCAGCCCGCCCACGACGCCGATCGGCGTCAGCGCGGCTTCGATGATCGGAAAGCGAAGCTCGGCGTCGGTGAAGAACGCCTTGTTGCCGAGGAATTGCAGGTAGTCGTACCCCCGCATCTCGGAGTTACCGCCGAAGTAGAGATAGCCGGGGAACTCACCCCAGCTCTTGTAGCCGCGAGCACGCAGGGCGAGCACCCCGTTGGTGCCGAGGCGGAGGTAGTACCGCGCATCGCCATCCATGGTCTGCCGGGAGAGAAGGCTGCCCCAGCTTGGCGCGTACTCGTAACCGAGGTAGACGGTGTTGCCCGAGAGCGGCCCGTACTCGCGGAAGACCGTCGTCTCCTGAACGAAGCTGACGCCGAGCGGCATGAACGTGCCGTTCGAGAACAGGGTCCGGCCGTAGAGGTCCTGCTGGTACTGATCCGCGATGTCCTGCAGCGCCTGTTCCGAGTACTCCTGGTTGAAATTCAGGAGGCCGTAGGTCGCCTGCAGGCGCCGATAGCGGTTGAGCGGGTAGATCGCCGAAATCGATCCGCCGCGGACCGTCTGCGTCGCGATCGCGGTGTCACGGTCGATGAATCCGTAGTTGATGCCGTAGAACGCCGTCGGATCGTACCCGTAGAAGAACTGGGTGTCCGAGTAGGCCTGCATCGCATACTGGAGCCGTCGCGACAGGTTGATGTACGAGAACGACAGCGTCCGGTACTGCGAGACCGACGAGGCGAAAATGTTGAACTGCTTGTCTCCGAGGACGTCGGTGAACGTGACCTGGGTGCCGCCAAAGAGGTCCCCGCCGCTCGTGACGCCCACCGCCACCGGCGGCCGGCCTTCGAGGAACAGCTTCTCGAACGTGCCCTTCTTGTGGATGTTCTGCTTGACCAGCGTGTGGCTCAGCGGCGGCGTGAAATCGATGATCGGCCCCGGCGAACCGAAGTCCGCGCTCGCCACCGTGTGGAGCGGCTCCTCACGCGGCAGCGTGTGGATCCCGTACTCACCCTTGTAGTAGGTGACAAACGCGATGCGCGCCGGCTTCTGGTCGCGGAGGATGATCGGCGAGACGTTCGCCGTCAGCGTGTCGGTGAACTGTCTGAGCTCGCCGTTCTTCAGGTTCAGGGTCCAGATGTTGTAGATGTTGCCGTTGCGCGCGACCTCAGGATCGATCGGCTGATTCGGGTCGACCGCCGTCGACGGAAAGATGATCGTGTCCTCGTCCATGAACTGCGCGCCGCCATCGTCGTGCGTCCCGAACGTGATCTGCGTCTTCTTGCCACTCGCGAGATCGAGGCGGAACAGCTTGTCGTTGCCGCTCACACGCGCGAGGTAGATGAGTCCCTTGCCATCGGGCGTCCACGTTGGCGCGTAGTCGCCGAACGTGTCGTTGGTGACGTTGCGCACCTCACCCGAGTCCAGGTTCACGATGAAGATGTCGCCGGTTGCGCCCTGAAGCGCGGCAAATGCCACCTCGCGGCCGTCCGGGCTGATGTCCGGCGACTCGGGCATGTCCACGGTCTTGAGCTCGATCCGCTTCTCGATCTTCTTCGTGACGACATTCTGCAGGATCAGAGTCTTGAGCTTTTCGGTGCGCGCGAAGTACGCGATGCGATCGCCGGCCGGCGCCCACGACATCCATGGCACGGCGTTGTTCCGGAAGCCCCCGGGCGTCGCGATGTACTCGTAGCCGTGACTCTGGTTGAATCCGCCGGTCAGGTTGCGAATGACCTTGCCGTCCTTCGTCGACATCAGGACGATGTCGAGCTCCTGATCCTTGCGGTTGCCGGCAGCTACGGCCATCAGGTCACCTGACGGCGAGGGCTCGATCGACACGACCGCGACGTATGGCGTCTTCTCGCGCTTCGGCGCCAGATCCTTGCCGTAGTCGGCCGGCCGCTCCTTGTCGCGGAACGGCTTGAAGCGATCCTTGAGATACTTCTCGAACTGCTCGTCGAATTCCTCGGGCTTGAGGCGGAACGCCTCTTCGTAGGCGCTCTCACCGCCGCCGATGACGTTCTTACGCAGCGCGAAGAGGAACTGCCGCAAGCCCTCTTTGCCCCACTTGGATTCGATGAACTCGAACGCGGCGTGCCCGAGGTTGTAGGGGAGTCGCCCGTCCACGAACGCCTGACCCTGGAAGTCGCTCATCGAGGGGACGATGTCGGCGATGGCCGCGTCGCGGACCGTCATCAGGTCGAACGGCTGCCAGTACTCCGTCATGTAGTCCGAGAGTCCCTCGTCGACCCACAGTGGGAGCCCGCGGCGGAGCAGCGATCGCGGGATGATGTCGAACTCGAAGATGTGCGTCAGTTCGTGGGTGATCAGGCGATAGAGAGCATCCGAGGGTTCATCGATCGGCAGCACCATGCGATCGCGGTACGGTTCCGCGAAGGCGAGCACGCCTTCGGGCAGCTCGCCCGGCTCGATGTTCTGCTGCTGGAACTCACTCTGCGTCTTATAAAGGACGAGGGGAACTTTGAAGGCGAGGTCGTGTTTGAGATCCGCACTGACCTTCTGGTACGCACTCTCGGCGTAGCTGGTGACGCGCTCGAGGTGTTGTTCGATTTCCGGGTAGTAGTAAATCTCGAAGTGGTCCGTCGTGTAGATGTGCCACTTGAAATTGTCATACCGGATGCGGTTCTTCCCGAAATACGGGACGTAGCCCGTCTGCGCGAACGCCGCGCTGAACGAGCCAGCCATGAACAGGATGGCTAGCGCCACCCCCACGTGCGCGACGGTGCCGCGCGTATTGCGCGTGCGCATGATTCACCTCGGATGTGGCAGCGGAAGGCAGGCAGCCCGGCTGCGCGAACGCGGCGACGTCAGATCGCCTGCTGCAATCGCCGATGTTACTGTAGCTAAGACGGTTGTCGCAACGGCTCTGTCCCCGTTGCCGCCTCGGGATACTGGCAATGAGTGTCCGTCCGGCTTTGCCGGGGTTGGGAAAAGGGCGATGGAGAGTGGGCGTGCATTTCCCATGGCCCCTTGCCCACGGCCCAGGCGCGACCCGGTTCAGGCGCCTGGCGACGCCGCTGAGCAAGCCGCTTGCCCTCCCGCCGTGCGCGAAAACGCCCACAATTCGTTCCGGTCGGTCCGCAAGCTGTCCTCGGTGACGAACGCCTCCGTCCCCAAATGGGGGCATCGCTCACCCGGACGCCTGGCGGGGGTTTCGGTTCTCAGTGCTCGAGAACGAAGAAAGCCGAGAACCGGAGAACTTCAGACCTCGACCGGTACCCGAGTACAATCAACGGAATAAAGCGACTCCCCGGCGGTGTTTTCCCCGGTAGGCGTCGCGCGTCCGCATGGTGTTTCGCCGACGTCCCTTATCGTCTTCGACCGCGAGTCCGTCGTCTACGAACGAGGACGAAGCGTTTGCGTCCGAGGCGCTGTCGTACATCGACAGCCTCTACGGGACGGCGCTGCGGCTGACACGGCGTACCCAGGACGCGGAAGACCTGGTTCAGGAGACGTACCTGAAGGCGTTTCGCGCGGCGAGCCAGTTCGAGCGGGGCACGAACCTGAAGGCGTGGCTCTTCACGATCCTTCACAACACGTTCCGCAACGTCCGGCGACACGACGGGCGGAATCCGGTGGACGTCAATACCGACGTCGTGGAGCGGGCGGTGGATCATGCGGGAGGCGCCCAGACGCCGGAGCAGATTCTGACGCGCGCGACGCTCGACGCGGATCTGCAGGACGCGCTGGATTCCATTCCAGACGCGTTTCGTGAAGCCGTCTGGCTCCGTGACGTCGAAGAGTTCGCGTATGCGGAGATCGCGAAGATGCTGAACATTCCGATCGGGACGGTGATGTCGCGGATCTCGCGCGGACGGCGGCTCCTCTTCGAACGATTGACGGCGGCAAAGGCGGCGGCGCCGAGGGTGGCCAGCCGATAGCCGGCCGCGGAACCAGGGTATGTGTGCATCAGGAATCGAGCATGTCTGATTGTCGCGACGTCGAACCGTTGA
>DATAEK010000178.1:0-14881 GCA_036258055.1 Vicinamibacterales bacterium | reverse complement strand
CACCGGCAGCTCGAAACTCTCTGTGTGGGTCGCAGAAACGTGCGGAGAGGCGGGTCCAGGGGATTGCGGCGCAAAAGCGCCTGGCAGATTTGGTTCGCGCTCCGTCAAATTTGCAATCGCGGAGTCGATTTACAGACGTGCGCGACTGGGATGGGTCAGTTCGCTTGCTCTGGAAGCCGTCGAGAAACTCCTGGTTAGAGCCTTCGTCGTTCCCCGGACGGCCCATCAGATAAGCGCTTAATATCACTCGTTTATAATAACGCAGGCGGTCTGCTATCGGGCTGAGTTAGGTAACGCAAAGGTAGCATTCAGATGTGTGTTTCGACCTTTCGATGGACGAGAAACTCCTCGTGATTACCAACGACCGCCACCGATTCCTTTCAAGATGCAAACGAGGAGCATTTTGACAATGAAGCTAACCGATAGCTCGCACGGATTCGGATGGTTGGAACTCGCGCTTGTCGGCGCCGCCGCTACCGTGCTGACGGGTGTCGCGACGTCCAATTACGTAAGACAGAGCGATCTGAAGAGGTCGCTCTATTACACCAAGGACGGAGTCGGTGAGCTTGAGCCGATTGCACATCAGTATGGGCCGAATCACTTCTCTCGCAATTGGGAGGAGTGGCTGGTTCGAGACTTTTTCAAGGACAGAAGGGACGGAGTCTTCGTGGATGTCGGAGCGAATCATTTTCAGCTCGAGAACAATACGTACTACCTGGAAAAGGAGTTGGGCTGGTCGGGTATCGCCATCGATGCACTTGCCGAATTCGGGCCGGATTATGTGAGGTACCGTCCTCGAACCCGGTTTCTCGCGTTATTTGTGTCGGACACGCATGGCGAGAACATCCCCTTTTTCGTGCCAGAGGCCAACAAGCTCGTCGCGTCTGCCGACCGCGCCTTCACCGTCAAGGAAGGGTTCCCCGGTGACCCGCGTCAAGTGCCGACGACCACACTGAATGTCGTGCTGGATCAAGCCGGGATCAGTGCTGTGGACTATCTCTCGATGGACATCGAGCTTGCGGAGCCGAAGGCGCTTCGCGGCTTTGATATTGAACGGTTCAAACCCCAATTGGTGTGCATCGAGGCTCACCCTGAAGTGCGCCAGGAGATCCTCGACTACTTCACCCGCCATCGCTATGTTGTTGTGGGAAAGTACTTGCGCGCCGACACGCAGAACCTTTACTTCATGCCGTTGAAATGACAGACGGAGCCCTTTTTGGCATTTGGTGCGAAAGGGGGGATTCGAACCCCCACGATCTTGCGATCGCCAGCCCCTCAAGCTGGTGCGTCTGCCAGTTCCGCCACTTTCGCGAGGAGGGACGCTACTTCTTCTCGGGCGCCTTCTCCGGCGTCGGCGCCGGCGCGGGCGCCTGCTGTTGCTGCTGCTGCGGCGCAGGCGTTGACGCCGGGGCCGGCGCAGGCACCGCCGGCTGTTGGACCGGCGCCGGCGCAGGACCCCTGAGTCCGCCCATCAGCGAGCTCGGGCCGCGCTGCCCGATGATCCCGAGCGCAATCGCGCCCAGCATGAACATCACGCCGAGCACGGTGCTCGCCTTCGTCAAGACCGTCGCGCCCGCGCGCGCGCCGAACGCGGTCTGACTGCCGCCGCCGCCGAACGCGCTGGCCATGTCGCCGCCCTTGCCCTGCTGGAGCAGCACGACGAGCAGCAACAGTAGACACGTCAGCACGTACACGGTCGCGAGCAGGTAGTAAAGCATAACGTCCGATAGTACTAGGTCCGGCCGCTTTCGTCCAGTCTCTGAAGCGATCTCCGGTTTCGGCGCCGGCTGGGTCGTGCTCATCCATCGCCACGAAGATTGCGCCGCTTGGTCAGCTTGCGTACTTCGGTCTCCGGCGGGCCTCGACGCTGTGTGCCACCACCGTCATCGTCCTCACGGCCATCTGGCTGATTCCGTCGGCGCTGTGGGGATTCTCCACGACCATGTACCTGACCGGCGGGTTCGTCAGGTACACGTTCCTGAAAGCGGATGAACCCCTGCCGATGCGCAACTACTCGCTGCGCGGCGCGTTGATCAAGCTGGCATCCGGTTGGCTGTCGCCGGACGCCATCACTGCGATCTGGATCTGCGCGGTCGTATTGGCGGTCGTCGCTTGTCTATGGGTCATGGGAGCGGCCAAGGTGCAGCCTGGCCGCCGGGCGCTGGAGCTCGCGCTGATCGTGACCGCCATGCCGCTCTTGTCGCCGCAGACGCAACGAATCCATTTCTCGAGCCTGGCGGTGCCGGCCGCGATCCTATGGGCGCTGATTCGATTCGACCGGACGTTACCGTTCCGCCGGTTTGCGATCGCTGCGCTCGGTGTCAACGCGGCGGTTGCCACGTTCCTTCCCGTGCTCTTGCGCTCGAGGCGGCTCGCGCGCGCCTACATCGATCTGTCGCCGTACACGTTCGCCACGCTCGGTTTGTTCGTGGCGCTGCTGGTGACGGCAATCGGTTTGAAAAACCGGGAGGAAAGTGAAAAGGGTTAGGTCTGGCTCTGCTTACTGCTTGGCCAGGGTGAACCGGCCGGCGGCCAGATCACCGAAGCACGAATCGGTGCCCGTGTACGTGCCCGTTATCCCGGTGGCGGTCACCCCGGTGGCCGTTACGTCAGTGGTGGATCCGTTGTACGTGACCGAACAGGTCGGTGAGTCAACGACGCTGCCCACGGGAATGAGGATGGTGAACCTCAGCGTGGATCCCGACATCGTACCGGTCAGCGACCCCGAGGTGTAGAGCGGTACGGAGGTCACCGTGGTACCCGTCACCGAGCCGGTGACGTTCCGGCCGTCCTGCGTGAGTCGCAAAGTGAGCTGTTGCGCCTGTCGATGCGAGTCCGACGCGCTTCCGAACCAGGTACCGGTCAGGGTCACTGTCGCCGGGACGCCAATCGGAGTCGGGGTGGTCACCTGATCGCACGCGATCACCAGCACGGTGACGAGGAGTGCGCAGGTGCCACGGCAGGGCAATCGCACGGCAACCTCTCCAGTTCTGCCGGTGATCATACTGCGGCTGTGAGACCGCCGCGTTGGCACGTGCCGGTGGAACTGTTGCACGGGACTCAGGACGACCGCTGGGCTGCGGTCAGGGGACGGCGACCCATCGCAACGCTGCAATCGATCACCACAGCGCCTCGACATTGACTGTAGGCGGTTGGGTGCGAAAGCGCCCGGATCAGACCGTGGTGTGACGGCCGCGCGCCACGATGTCGAAAAACGAGCGCAGGTCGAGGCTCGCCCCGCCGACGAGCGCGCCGTCGACGTCCGGCAGAATCATCAGGTCGTGCGCGTTATCCGGCTTCACGCTGCCGCCGTAGATCACGTGACAATGATCCGCCGCATCGCCGCCGAACCACTGGCGCAGCCGCCCGCGGATGTGCGCGTGCGCATCGCGCGCCTCGTCTGGCGTCGCATTCCGGCCCGTGCCGATCGCCCACACCGGCTCGTACGCAATCACCAGTGACCCCACCTGCTCACCCGTGAGCGCATCGAGCCCCTGTTTGAGCTGACGATCGAGGACGGCGAGCGTCTGTCCGGAATCCCGTTCCTCGAGCGTTTCGCCGATGCACGCAATCGGCGTCAGTTTCGCCCCGAGTGCCGCGACCAGCTTGCGGTTGACGCTTTCGTCCGTTTCGCCGAAGAGGCGCCGCCGCTCGGAATGGCCGATGATCACGTACTCCGCTCCGGCCTCCTTCAACATCGCGGCGCTGACCTCGCCGGTGAACGCGCCTTCGCGTTCCCAGTGCAGATTCTGCCCGGACACGCCGATCGTCGTGTTGCGTGCCGCTTCGGCCACCGCGTGAAGCGCCGTGAACGGCGGCGCGACGACGATCTCCACGTCGGTGATGTCCTTGACCATGCTCCGGAACTCTTTGACGAACACGACCGCCTCGTGGACGGTCTTGTGCATCTTCCAGTTCGCCGCGATGAACGGGGTGCGCATGGATGATCCCTGTCAGGATGCTTGTGGTCAGCCAACGGTCGAACGGCAAGGCGGTCAGCGTGCGAGGAGCGCTTCGACTCCGGGCAGCTTCCGTCCGCCGAGAAACTCGAGCGACGCGCCGCCGCCGGTCGAGATGTGCGTGATGCGATCGGTCACGCCGGCTTTGGCCACGGCGGCTATCGAATCGCCGCCGCCAATGACGGTCGTGCCCCTGACCGCGGCGACGGCGTCCGCGATCGCCATCGTGCCCGCGGCAAACGCCTCGATCTCGAACACGCCCATCGGACCGTTCCAGACCACGGTCCTGGCCCCGGCAATGACGGAGCGATAAATCTGCACTGTTTTGGGCCCGATGTCGAGCCCCAGTCGATCGCCGATCGCCGGATCGCCGATTTTGAGCACTTCCACGGGCACGCCGGCCTCGACCTTGGGGGCGACGATGTGATCGACCGGCAGTTCGAGCTGGAGGCCACGTTCCTTGGCTCGCCGTTCGGTATCGCGCGCGGAATCCAGGAGATCGTCCTCGACGAGCGACTTGCCGACGGCAATCCCCCGTGCCTTGAGGAAGGTGTAGGCCATCGCGCCGCCGATGAGCAGCGCGTCCACGTGCCCGATCAGATTCTGAATGACCTCGAGCTTGTCCGACACCTTCGCGCCGCCCAGTACCGCGATGAACGGGTGCTCGGGCTGGTGGAGCACCCGGCTCAGATACTCGACCTCGGACGCCATCAGGAGTCCGGCGACCGCCTGCTTCACGTGGTGCACGATGCCTTCGGTCGAGGCGTGTGCGCGGTGCGCCGAACCAAAGGCGTCGTTCACGTAGACATCCGCGAGATCCGCGAGCTGCTTCGCAAACGCCGGATCGTTCTTCTCTTCTTCTGGATGGAAGCGGAGGTTCTCGAGCAGCACGACCCCGCCACCGCCGGCCTTCGCAATCGCCTGTGTGGCCCGCTGGCCGACGCAATCCTCCGCGAAGGTCACTGGTTTGGCGAGCAGCGTCGACAGGTGTTGCGCCACCGGCTTCAGCGAGAACTCGGGATTGGGTTTCCCTTTGGGCCTGCCGAGATGCGAGGCGAGGATGACGGTCGCGGCGCCCTTGTCGAGCGCGTATTGAATTGTCGGCAGCGACGCGCGGATGCGGGTGTCGTCGGTGATCCGCCCGTCCTTGATCGGGACGTTGAAGTCGACGCGGACGAAGACCTTCTTGCCGGTCAGATCCAGATCGCGGATGCTCCGCGCCGTCGCCATCAGAGTCCTTTTTTGACCATGAAACGGATTAAGTCAACGCAGCGATTCGAGTAGCCCCATTCGTTGTCGTACCACGCGAGCACCTTCACGAAGTCGCCGTCCATGACGTCTGTGTACTGCGCGTCGAGAATCGACGAGTATGGGTTGCCGCGGAAGTCGATCGACACGAGCGGCGCCTCTTCGTACTGCAGAAGTCCTTTCAAGGAGCCGTTCGCCGCGTCTTTGAATGCTGCGTTCACTTCCTCTTTGGACGTTTTCTTGGCGAGTACGGCCGCAAGGTCCACGACCGAGACGTTCGGCGTTGGCACCCGCATCGCGATGCCGTCCAGCTTCCCCTTGAGCTCAGGCAGCACTTCGCCAACGGCTGTCGCCGCCCCCGTCGACGTCGGAATGATCGACAGCGCCGCCGCCCGCGCCCGCCGCAGATCTTTGTGGGGCAGATCGAGCAGGTTCTGGTCGTTCGTATAGGAATGGACCGTCGTCATCCAGCCCTTGCTGATGCCGAACTTCTCGTGGAGGACCTTCACGACCGGCGCCAGGCAGTTCGTGGTGCAGGACGCGTTGGAGATGACGTGATGGCTGCCCGGATTGTAGGCGTCGGAGTTGACGCCCATCACCAGCGTGATGTCTGGCTTTTTGGCGGGCGCGGTGATGACGACTTTCTTTGCTCCCGCCGTCAGGTGCTTCGCCGCGTCGTCGCGGTTCGTGAAGAGGCCGGTGGATTCGAACACGATGTCCACGCCCAGCGACTTCCACGGCAGCTGTGCGGGGTCCTTGATCGACAGCACCTGGAACTCGTCACCGCTGACCGTGATGCGGTCGCCGGTGGCCGAAATATCCGCCTTGAGGTTGCCGAGAATCGAGTCGTACTTCAGGAGGTGCGCGAGCGTGGCGGCGCTGGTGAGATCGTTGACCGCCACGATATCGATGGAACTGTCACCCATCGCGGCACGCATGATGTTGCGGCCGATACGGCCGAACCCGTTGATGCCGACCTTCATTGCCATCTGCGTTCCTCCCGCGGCCGGCGTTCCCGTTTCCAGACGGTCATTTGCGCCGGACCGCCGATTTTAGTGGCCCTGTTGCACGTGGGTCAAACGACGTTGTAGAGTCCGGCTTGAGCCGGACTACGCGGCATCCACCAGATGCCCGATCGCCGTTCCTTGATGTACGCCCTCTACAGCGTCCTGATCGTTGCGTTCTTCGTCCTCGTGTCGCCGTACCTCGTCTACCAGGCGGTCCGCTATCGCAAGTACATCGGGAACCTGTCGCAGCGCATGGGCTATCTGCCCGTCTCCTTCAACCTTGACGGCGACGAGTCGATCTGGATCCACGCCGTCTCGGTCGGCGAGGTCCTGACCGCCCGCGCGCTCCTGCCCGACCTGCGCGAGCGCTATCCACGGCTGCGGATCTTCCTCTCGACAACGACGATGACCGGGCAGCAGATCGCCCGGCACAATCTCCAGTACGTCGACGAAGTCTTCTATTTTCCGTTCGATCTCGGCTTCATCGTCCGGCGTACGCTGCGGCTGGTGAGGCCGCGTCTCTTCATCATGATGGAGACGGAGATCTGGCCGAACCTGCTGCGTGCGTGCCGGCGCGCCGGCGTGAAGACGGCCCTGGTCAACGGCCGAATCTCGTCGCGTTCCTATCCCCGTTACAAGTTCGTCCGCCCGTTCTTCAGGCACGTCCTGCAGCAGGTCGATCGCTTCTGCATGCAGAGCGACGAATCGGCACGGCGGATCATCGAGATCGGTGCGCCCCGCGAGCATGTGACCGTCACCGGCTCGCTGAAATTCGATTCGCTGGAGCTTCCCGGTGAGGCGCGGCAGGCGCCCGCGCGTCACCGCGTCCTGCGTTACTTCCGCATGTCGCCGTCGCGTCCCGTGGTCATCGCCGCGAGCACGCTGAGAGGCGAGGAGGGCGCCGCGCTCGAAGCGTTCCAGCGGATCCGCGCCACCATATCCGGAGCGCTCCTCATCATCGCGCCGCGGAAACCGGAACGGTTCGAGGAGGTCGATCGGCTCGCGCGTCAAGCGGGCTGGAACGTCGCTCGACGGAGCGAGCTGCGCGTGGATGCGGAACCTCGGCACGACGTCGTCATCCTCGACACGATTGGCGAGCTCGCCCAACTCTATCAGGTGGCAACCGCCGTCTTCGTCGGCGGCTCGCTCGTGGACGCTGGAGGCCACAATATCCTCGAACCGGCGGTGTTCGGGAAGCCAATCATCTTTGGTCCCTACATGCAGAACTTCGCGGAGATTGCGCAGACGTTCCTGGACAACCAGGCCGCGATCCAGATCCGCAACGCCCGTGAGCTCGAGCCCGCGCTCCTCGAGCTGCTCGGGGATCCCGTGAGGCGCGCAAGTCTTGGCGCGGCGGCGCGTGCGCTGGTGGAGGCGAATCGCGGCGCGCGCGGGAAGAGCCTCGCGGTCCTCGCCGAGCTCCTGCCGCCCGACACCCCGGGCCACGTCGTCAGGCCATTCCGGATCGTCCATTGAGACGGTGCTGACCGCAGAGCGCACTTGCGTGTGTCAACTTCCAACGTCCAACTTCCAACTCCCAATCGTGCGTGCCCTCGGCTTGCAGGGTTTCTTGGGAGTTGGGGGTTGGAGGTTGGGCGTTGGCGCTTACGAACGCCAATGAGTTCTGGATTGAGCACGCTCTATGCCGCGGCCGCGCGACGCCGGCGTGAGCGTTACGCGGCGCGGCCCGATCTCCGGAAGCGGCTTCGACGTCCGGTGATCAGCGTCGGCAACCTGGCCGTCGGCGGACGGGGGAAGACGCCGATCGTCGCGTCAATCTCGCGGATGCTGCTCGAGATGGGGGAGCGTCCCGCGATTCTCAGTCGCGGCTACTCACGCACGCAGCCAGAGGACGGCGTGGTCGTGGTCCGCGATCCCGACGGCATCCGCGCGGACCTGCCGCGCAGCGGCGACGAGCCGGTCATGCTCGCACGGCAGCTGGCGGGCGTCTCGGTTCTGGTCTCGCCGGACCGCTATCTCGCGGGGCGGATTGCCGAGCGCCATCTCGGTGCGACCGTGCACGTCCTCGATGACGGGTTTCAGCATCTGCAGATCGATCGCGACATCGACATCGTGCTCGCAGCGGCGGAGGATCTCTCTCCGGACGCGCGGACGTTTCCGGGCGGTCGGCTGCGCGAGCCTCCGGATGCAATCGTTGCCGCAGACGCGGTCCTCGCTGTCGACAGCAGTCTGAAGCCGGTGGAACCTTCCGGGGAGGCGCCGGTACACTTCGGCGTTCGTCGCAAACGGGGGCCGGCCGTGACCGAGTCGGGCATCCTTTCCTTCGGCGCAGTTCTGGCGGTGGCAGGCATCGCTCGCCCCGAGCGCTTTTTCGACGATGTTCGCGCGGAAGGATACGACGTAGCGGGGACGCTTGGATTCCGCGATCACCATCCGTACTCGAAACGGGACGTCGAGCGAATTCTGTCGGAAGCGGAGGAGTTCGACGCCTCGGCGGTGCTGACGACCGAAAAGGACTATGTGCGCCTCCTGCCGTTCCGTCCATTTCCGCTGCCGGTCGCGTACCTGCCGCTTACAATGGAGCCTGATCCGCTGCCCGAGTTCCGGCGCTGGCTGGCCGACTCGCTGCGCGCGGCGCGCGACATCGTTTGACTGATCAGGGCCCGTCTTTCCGTCATCGTCTCGAGTACGCGGCCGTCGTGTCGGCGGTTTCCGTCGTCCGCCTCCTGCCCATGCGCGCGGTGCTCGTGGCCGGTTCGATGATCGGTGGCGCGTTCTACCGCTTCGACCGGGCCCATCGACGGCTGGCGATCCGGCATCTGCAGGCGGCGTTTCCCGTGCGGACGCCGGCGGAGTGCCGCCGCATCGCCCGGCGCATGTTCTCGCACTTCGGGCGCCACCTCACGGTGCTGCTCAAATTCAGCCGCATGCGGCCTGAAAAGATGCTGCAGTACGTCGAGTTCGAAGGCGGCGACCGCCTCGTGCACGCGCATCAGCAGCAGCGCGGCGTCCTGATGTTCACCGGCCACTTCGGGTTCTGGGAGATCAATGCGCTGGTGCACGCGCTGAAGCTGAAACCGATCGCCGTGCTCGCGCGTCCGCTGGACAACCCGCTGCTCAACGATCTGCTCGAACGCGTCCGCACCGCGACCGGCAACACCGTCATCTACCGGCGCGGGGCCATTCGCCGCGTGCTGCGAGCGCTCGACAGCAATCAAGCCGTCGCCGTGCTCATCGATCAGCACATCCAGACTTCAGATGCCGTCTACGTGGACTTCTTCAACAGGCCCGCAGCGACCACGTCGGCCCTGGCCGCCCTTGCGCTGAGGACCGGGGCGCCGGTCGTACCGGTCTTCGCGCTCCCGCTGCCGAACGGACGCTTCCGGATGGTGTACGAGCACCCCGTCGAACCGCCGCCGTCGGAGGATCCCGAGGCGATCCGTGAGTTCACGCAGCGGTGCACGGACGTGCTCGAGATGTACGTGCGGCGCTATCCGGAGCTCTGGCTCTGGATGCACCGCCGCTGGCGCGATCTCGAAGCGAAAGGGGAGAAGGTGCGCGGGATGTTCCCGGCGGCCACACGCGAAGATGTTCGATAAGGAGCTCAAGCGCCTCGTCGTCCGTGCGCCGAACTGGCTCGGCGATGCCGTGATGGCGCTGCCGGCGATGGGCGCGCTCCGCGCCGCCCTGCCTGAGTCGACACTGGCCGTCGCCGCGGTCCCGGCGGTGGCGGCGCTCTTCGGTGAGGAGACCGATGCCGCGCCCGACGCGATCCTGACAATCGACGAGGCGGCCCGCGAGTCCGGGCTGCTCGCGTCAGGGCACTTCGACGGGATCGTCCTCCTTCCGAACTCCTTTCGATCGGCGTGGAACGCGCGTCGCGCGCGTATCCCGCAACGCTGGGGTTACGGCGGGAATCTGCGCGAGCCGTTGTTGACGAAACGGGTGTCGCGTCCGAAGGGGCGCGTGCACCAGTCGGTGTGGTATTCGGAGCTCGTGCGTGGTCTCGGGTTCGCCCCGTCAGAACGGCTGCCGCGTGTGACCGTGAAGTCGCATACCGGCGAGCGCGCCGCTGCACTGCTGGCGCAGCACGGCATCGAGGCGGGCTCCTCGATCGTCGGGTTCGCGCCGGGCGCCGCGTACGGGCACGCGAAGCGATGGCCTCCCGCCCGCGTCGCGGAAACAATTGCTCGGCTCGTCAAAGAGCGCGAGGCGACGTGCATCATGGTCGGCTCGTCGGGCGATCGCGACTCGGGACGTGAGATAGAATCGCTGATACCGCCGGATCCACGGATCGTCAACCTGATTGGACGGACCGACCTGCGCGTGCTGGCGGGTGTGCTGGCGGCCTGTTCGGCATTCGTCTCCAACGATTCCGGCGCGATGCACCTGGCCGCTGCGGTGGGCGTACCGGTGACCGCGATCTTCGGACCGACCGACGAGCGCGTCACGGCGCCGCTCGGCGAACACGACGTGCTCCTGCACCAGGTCTTCTGCCGTCCCTGCATGTTGAGAGACTGCCCGATCGATCATCGCTGCATGAAAGGCATCACCGTCGACGCCGTCGTCGCGTCGGTCTCGCGGCGGCTCGAGGGAACGGCGTGAAGCCCGTCGTGTTTCTCGACCGAGACGGCACGCTCATCGAGGAATCGGGCTATCTCGATCGACTCGAACGGCTCGCGTTCTTTCCATTCAGCGTCGATGCGGTGCGGCTTCTGAATCACGCGGGTCTGGCCGTCGTCGTCGTCACGAACCAGTCGGGCGTCGCGCGCGGACTCGTACAGGAAGCGTTCATCGACGAGGCGCATACCTACATCGCGGAGCACCTCGCCGTCGGTGGCGCGCATATCGACGGTTTCTACTACTGTCCCCATCATCCTGACGCGTCGCTCGACGCCTACCGGATCCGCTGCGACTGCCGCAAGCCGCAGCCGGGACTTCTCCGTCGTGCAGCGTCGGAGCTCGGGCTTGATCTCAGTCGATCGTTTGCCATCGGGGATCGCTGGCAGGATCTCCTGGCGGGTCGTGCCGTTGGCGGACAGAGCGTCCTCGTACGCACGGGTTATGGCCGGGTCACGGAGTCGCGGCCGGCGGACGGATTCGTTCCCGACGCCGTGACCGACAACCTGATGGGAGCTGTGTCCTGGATCCTTCGACGTCTGTAACGCGCGCGACACCGATCCCGTCGCCCGATCGCCTGCTCGCGCTGATTGACGAGTTCAGCGGCATTCGCGTCGCCGTGTTCGGCGATCTTCTCGCCGACGAGTTCATTTACGGCCGTATCGCACGGGTGTCGCGCGAGGCGCCGGTGCTGATTCTCGACTACGACGCGACCGAAATCGTGCCGGGTGGTGCGGGAAACGCCGCGCGCAACGTTGCCGCGCTCGGCGGGAATCCCGTCGCCATCGGCGTGTCGGGATCGGACGAGACCGGTCGGCGAATGATCGCGGCAATGCGCCGTCATGTGGATGTCTCGGGAATCGTGCGCCCGCGCGGGTATCGCACGCCGACAAAGACCCGCATTCTGGCGGGCGGTATCCACTCGGCCAAGCAGCAGGTCGTCCGGATCGATCGCACGGCCACGACGACGCTCTCGGACGCCGATCGCCGGGCCATCACCGCGGGCCTGATCAAGGCCGCACGCAAGTGCGATGCGCTGCTCGTGTCGGACTACGGATCGGGACTCGTGACGCCAGCGGCCGTTGCCGCCGCGCGGAAGCTGTTCAGGAGTCCGGGCCAGCGACAGGCGCCGGTGCTGGTCGATTCACGCTACTCGCTGTTGCGCTATCAGGGCATGACGACCTGCACGCCCAACGAACCGGAAGTCGAGCAGCTGCTGGGCGTCCGCATCGGCGAGAACTTGCGGGTGCTCGAGAAGGCGGGACGCGAGCTGCTCGCCCGCACGCGCGCGGGCGCCGTGCTGATCACTCGAGGCAGCCGGGGCATGGCGCTCTTCGAGCCCGACCGTCCGACCGTGCACATTCCAATCTTCGGTTCCGATCAGATCGCGGACGTCACCGGTGCGGGGGATACGGTCATCGCGACCATGACGCTCGCCCTCGCTGCGGGCGGCACGTTCGAAGAGGCCGCGCACCTCGCGAATCACGCAGGCGGGCTCGTCGTGATGAAGCGCGGCACCTCGACCGTCAGCGCCGGGGAATTGCGCCAGGCCATCGGGGCGGAGTCAGCTCTCGATTCTCTGAAAAAGACGACCCGAATCAGAAAATCGACATCTGAACCCAGACGATCGTGATCGTGACACGCTCGGATCTCGTCGATCTCGTGACCGCCGACCGCCGGGCCGGACGGACGATCGCCCTCGCCAACGGCTGCTTCGATCTCCTCCACGTGGGACACATTCGCTACCTCCAGGCCGCCGCCGACGAAGCGGATCGCCTGATCGTGGCGGTCAACGACGATGAGATGGCGGGGAGGAAAGGGAAAGGCCGCCCGATTCTGCCGGCGGCCGATCGCGCGAAGCTCGTCGCCGCGGTCCGCGGCGTGGACTACGTCGTCATCTTCGCGGAGCCGACGGTGACCCCGCTGCTGGAGCTGCTGCGTCCGGACGTGCACTGCAAGGGCACCGACTACACGGCCGAGACCGTGCCGGAGCGCGAGACGGTGCGATCGTACGGCGGTCGGATCGCGATCGTCGGCGACCCGAAGGACCACTCGACCCGCGACTTCCTCGCGCGCATCCGCGAATGAGAATCCTGATCGTCCGGCTGGGCGCGCTCGGCGATATCGTCCACGCTATTCCTGCCGCGGCGGCGCTTCGGGCCGCGATGCCGTCCGCGCGCATCGACTGGCTCGTCGACGCGAAGCACCGCGAGATCCTGGATCTGACGACCGTGCTCGACAGCATCGTCACGCTGGACGGCCGCACGCTCGCTGCGTGGGGTGATGTGACTCGACGGCTGCGGGCCGCGCGTTACGACGTGGCGCTCGATTTCCAGGGGTTGCTCAAATCCGCGGTGCTCGCGCGGGCGTCGGGGGCCCGCCGCGTCGCGGGGTTTTCGATTTTTCACCTGCGCGAGAAGACCGCGCGCCCGTTCTACACCGACGCGCGCACGCCTGACGGTGGTGTCCGCCTTCAGGCGGACCAGGGCGGTGGCGTCCGGCTTCAGCCGGACCACGTCCCGGCCCACCACGTGATCACCAAGAATCTTCAACTGCTCCAGGTTCTCGGCGTCGACACGCGCGAGATCAGTTTTCCTCTTGCACGCGTGACCTCCGCGGCGGCGGAGGTCGTCCGCGGTCAGGCGTCAGGCCGCTTCGCCCTGCTGAACCCCGGCGCGGCGTGGCCGAACAAGCGCTGGCCATCGGAGCGGTTCGGCGAGCTCGCGACCTTTCTGCGCGACGTTCGCGCGCTGACGTCATTCGTGCTCTGGGGGCCGGGCGAGCAGGATCTTGCCGACGCCGTCGTGCGCGCATCTTCTGGTGCCGCGCGGGCGGCGCCGGCCACGCGCATCAACGATCTCGTCCAACTCTCGCGTGAGGCCGCGCTGATGGTGTCGGGCGACACCGGGCCGCTGCACATCGCCGCGGCAATGGGGACACCCGTGGTCGGCCTCTTCGGCCCCACCGATCCCGATCGCAACGGTCCGTGGCGGCCGGACGACGAAGTCGTGTCGCGGTTCGGGTCATGCGGTTGCCACTACGACCGGCGATGCCACCAGGCGTCGTGGTGTCTCGGTGACGTCACGGTGGCCGAGGTGTCCGCCGCTGTGCAGCAGCGGCTCTCGCGCGGCCCGTCGGCACCCTCCGCGGCCGCGGCCGCGCCGCCCCTCGAATCGTGACCGCTCCCATCATTCGTCTTCTCGCGCGCCATCGCGTGCGGATCGGATTTGCCGCGGCGATCGTGGCGTTGTGGCTGGCCACGCCGACGCGTGCGAGCCTCGCGGCCGGCGCGGCGATCGCGATCGCCGGTGAGGCGTTGCGGATCTGGGCAGCGGGACATCTGGACAAGGGGCGAGAGGTGACAGCCAGCGGCCCCTACCGCTTGACGCGCCATCCTCTGTATCTCGGCTCGGCGATCATCGGCATCGGCTTCGCCATCGCCTCGGCGAACTGGGTGACGGCGTCACTGGTCGTGCTCTATCTCGTGATGACGCTGACCTCGGCGATGCAGAGCGAGGAGCGGCACCTGACGGAGAAGTTCGGTCGGGCGTATCCGGAGTATCGCGAGGGGCGTGCGCCCGAGATCGCGCGCCGCTTCAGCCTCACGCGCGTCGTCGCGAATCGCGAATATCGCGCCGTCGCCGGCCTCGCGTTCGCGCTTGCGCTGCTCGCGTGGAAGCTTCTATAATCGAATGCTTCGGGTGACCGACAGGGGTCGGGCCGAGCGCGCTGGCGCGAGTATGGGCGGTTAGCTCAGTGGTAGAGCACCGGCTTTACACGCCGGCTGTCGCAGGTTCGAGCCCTGCACCGCCCACCAGCCTTCGCTCACGATCTCCGCGAAGGCTGCCCGCCGTAGCCTTGGCGAAGGCGGGCTGTTTGGCGTCGTGAGCTACGGCTGGCAAGCTAAGCTTCGCGCATTGGGAGATCTCTCGTTCCCAGTTGGGGTCGTAGTTCAGTTGGTTAGAACGCCGGCCTGTCACGCCGGAGGCCGCGGGTTCGAGTCCCGTCGACCCCGCCAACATTTCCCGCCGCGCAGCCTTTGCCAGTCAACAGCTTGCGGACTGCCCACTGGCAAGGCTCGCGCGC
>DATAEK010000144.1:0-10822 GCA_036258055.1 Vicinamibacterales bacterium | reverse complement strand
TCGCGCGCGATCGAGCACGTTCACGCGACCGTACGCATAGCTGATGATGCCCTCCTTTTGCAGCCCGCTGGCGACCACGTTCACGGTCTGGCGAGAGGACCCGAGCATCATCGCGAGGAACTCCTGACTCAGCTGAAACGCCTTGCGCCCCGCGCGGTCATGCGCCATCAACAGCCACCGACAACAGCGAGCATCCACCGAGTGGAGGGCGAGACATGCGGCGGACTGCATCATCAGGCCCATCAGTCCCTGACTGTACCGTTGGACGCGCTCCCGAAACGGGCCGGTCTGCTCCACTTCACTCCGAAAGACGGCAACCGGTAGAGCGACGGCGGTTGCACCGGGCACCTGGACCATGGATTCACTATTTGACGTCACACCGCCGAGGAACGCGTTGATGCCGACCAATCCTTCCGCGCCGATCGTCGCGACCTCAACGGCAGATCCATCCAGCATCATCGTCGTCACCGAAATCACCCCGCCTTCCGGAAAGACGATCTCTTTGATCGGCTCGTTTGGTCGTTGCAGGACGAGCTTGTTGGTCAGGGGGAGGGGCCGGAGGTGTGGAGCGAGACGCTCGAAGTCCGCGTCTGGTAGGCGCGACAGCAGTCGATTGCGAGGGCGGACGCGGGAAGTCTCGATCTGCATGGAGTCTCAGGCGCAGGTAGATGCCTCAGCAATGACCTCGATTATTCCACGTCTGGCCGTTCATGCCGCGGCGTCGCGTGGGCCTATCGAATTGTCGTCGACGCCGCCGGTCATACAGAAGTTGGACTCCAGTGGCGACGTCGATGTCTCATCCACACACTCAAAGCGAAAACTGAATCATGGCCCAATCGAAGAAGCGACGTTCGGAAACTCTGCCAGCCATCGATCCAAACAGCCGTGCCACCGTTTCGGGTCCGGCGGCCCCGAAGGCGCTCGTCGACTCGTCGGATGACCTGACGGCGAAAATGGCGGCCACGCAGCAACTCTCCGCAGGCTTGCCTTTTAACGCCAACAAGCCGCTGGAGTACGACCCACAGGCCGCGCTCCGACCGGAGGCGGGTGTCTCCGTCGAACCTCCGGACCCGATCGTGGGGTCGAGTACCGTCCAAGAAAAGAACGGGTCCGACAAGGTCGGCAGCGGCGGACCCGTCGTCGGCGAGAACAAGACGAACGGCCCCCTTGATCGTGTGCGAGTGGATTCGAGCAAACGGACGTTGACGACCAATCAGGGTGTCCCGGTTGCCGACAATCAGAACTCGCTCAAAGCCGGATTGCGCGGTCCGACGCTTCTCGAAGACTTCATTCTGCGTGAAAAGATCACGCACTTCGACCACGAGCGCATTCCGGAGCGCATCGTCCACGCGCGCGGCTCGGCGGCCCATGGAGTCTTCCAGTGCACGAGGGCGCTCGCCGAGTTCACCAAAGCCTCGGTGTTTGCCGAAGTCGGCAAAGAGACACCGGTGTTCGTGCGCTTTTCCACGGTGTTGGGCGAGCGCGGATCGACAGATACCGCGCGCGACGTTCGCGGCTTCGCGGTGAAGTTTTACACCGACGAAGGGAACTGGGATCTGGTCGGCAACAACATTCCAGTGTTCTTCATTCAAGACGCAATGAAGTTTCCCGATCTCGTGCACGCCGCCAAACCGGAGCCGCACTTCGCCATGCCGCAGGCGGCCTCGGCGCACGACACCTTCTGGGATTTTGCCTCGCTGATGCCTGAGATCACCCACATGCTGATGTGGGCCATGTCCGACCGGGCCATCCCAAGAAGCTATCGGATGATGCAGGGCTTCGGCGTCCACAGTTACCGGCTGGTGAACGCAGCCGGCGAGTCGACGTTCGCGAAATTTCACTGGAGTCCGGTCGCTGGTACGCATTCGCTCGTCTGGGACGAGGCGGTGAAGATCTCTGGCGCCGATCCGGACTTCCACCGGCGCGATCTCTGGGAGGCCATCGAGGCCGGCGCCTATCCGGAATGGGAACTGGCACTCCAGATCTTCACCGAGGCGCAGGCCGAAGCGTTTAGCTTCGACATTCTCGACGCGACGAAGATCGTCCCAGAAGAACTGGTTCCGTTGATGCCGGTCGGGCGTTTGGTGCTCAATCGCAACCCGGACAATTTCTTCGCCGAGACGGAACAGGTGGCCTTCTGCACGGCGCACGTCGTGCCCGGCATCGACTTCTCGAACGATCCCCTGCTGGCGGGCCGAATCCATTCGTATGTCGATACGCAGAGCTCGCGGCTAGGCGGTCCGAACTTCCACGAAATCCCGATCAATGCCCCGGTCGCCGCGGTGCACAACAACCAACGCGATGGCATGCACCGGCAGGCGATCAACCGCGGCCGCGTGGCGTACGAACCAAACTCGCTCGGCGGGGGCTGCCCGTTCCAAGCTGGCGCGAAGGGATTCGTCTCGTTCGCCGACAAGATGCAGCCAGAGGCCAGCAAGCTGCGCGGCAAGCCGGAGCGGTTTGCTGAGCACTACGCCCAGGCGCGCCTCTTCCTTGCCAGTCAAACGCCCCCAGAGCGCGCGCACATCATCAATGCGTTTCGCTTCGAGCTGTCGCGGGTCCAGACACCGGCCATCCGTGAGCGGATGGTGTCCGGCCTGATGAATGTCGATCGCGAATTCGCCGAGGCGGTGGCGACGGGTCTTGGCATGCGGACCATGCCCGCGCCGATGCCCAAGGTGCTCGACACCGACGTGATGCCGGAGATCGAGAAGTCACCGGCGCTGTCACTCATGGCCCGACCCGGCGATGGCAGCATCAAGGCCCGACGCATCGCTATCCTCGTCGCAGACGGTGCGGACAGTCAGTCCCTGCAGAAGCTCGCCAGTGAATTGCTCGCCGCGGGCGCGGTTCCTCGATTCGTCGGCGCTCGCCTCGGCGAGATTGCGCTGACGGGCGGTGCACGCGAGGTCGACACCACCGTCGAGGCCATGCCGTCCGTGCTCTGGGATGCGGTCGTTATTCCGGACGGTGAGGCGGCGGTCGAACAGCTCGGCATCGACGGCCGAGTGCTCGAGTTCGTGAAGGAGCAATATCGCCACTGCAAGCCGATCCTGGCGATTGGGTCAGCGACTGGACTCCTGCAGCGAGCCGGCATTCCCGAGACGCTGGCCTCTGGTCAGGCAGACCCCGGCTTGCTGCTCATGGAAGGCGACGATACGACTGGCATCGGCGCGTTCATGGCGGCCATTGCTAAACATCGACACTTCGAACGAGAAACCGATCCGCCGCGCGTATAGCGGCCGCTCACGACAAATAGGAGACACGACATGGCTGAATCAGGAACCTTGCACGACGCCTTCCTCGACGAACTGCGCGACGCCTACGATGCAGAGAAGCAGCTGCTAAAGGCGCTGCCGAAGATGGCCAAGAAGGCGACGTCAGAAGATCTCACCGCCGCATTCGAGACGCATCTCGAGGAGACGCGCGGGCACGTCGACAAGCTGGAACAGGTGTTTGGCGCGCTCGGTGAAAAGGTGCGCGGTAAGCATTGCGACGGCATCGCCGGCATCATCGAAGAGGGCAAATCGGTGATGGAAGAGGACTTCGATGCGCAGACGATGGACGCCTGCCTGATCGCCGGCGGGCAGCGGGCCGAACACTACGAGATGGCCGCGTACGGCACGTTGATCGCCTGGGCCAAAGCCATGGGCCACAGTGAAGCGGCGGAACTCCTTGAGGAAATTCTCGAAGAAGAAAAGGCCGCCGACGAGAACCTGACCGAACTCGCCGAGGGCGGAATCAACCAGGCCGCTGCCGATGAAGCACATCCTGACGAGGACGAGACGGGCGAGGACGAAGAGCCCACTGCCAAAACAACAGCGAAGAAGAGGTCAGCGCCGATAGCCGCAGCCGGGTCCCGGCGATAGAGAGTCGCGGCGTGGTCTTGATTCAGCTGCTCCTGCCGACGACGTTCCCGACCGGAACGACGTCGCAGGACGCCGCGACGGCTCTCTCGCACACCCGACGCGAGCTTACAGAAAAGTTCGACGGACTCACGGCCTACGTGCGCTCGCCCGCACGAGGGACATGGAACGCGCCCGATGGTCACGTGGAGCAGGACGATGTCGTGATGGTGGAAGTCGTGACCGACGCATTCGACCGGGTCTGGTGGCGCAGCTATGCGACTCGATTGGCCGCGCGTTTTGACCAAAAGAGCATTCACGTCCGCGCTCTGCCCGTAGAAATGCTTGATGAGCAATCCCATGAATAGACCATTTGCCCTCATCACTGGTGCGTCGTCCTGGAATCGGCGTGGAGTTGGCCGCGATTTGCGCACAAGAAGGGAAAAGCACAATGCTGCGGATGTGGCACGCGTCGGATTCGACGCCATGATGCGTGGCGATGGCGATGTGGTCAGTGGCTGGAAGAACAAGTTGCAGGCGGCGATCGCCAACATCACGTCTGCGGGTGCCCTAGCGGGACAGCACCACAAGATGGCCGAGCCTGGCTCCGGCGCGAAGGGCAAGGACTAGAGGCGCATCTCCGATGGCCAGTGCGACGGCGGCAAGAAGGAGATCGCTTCCCGAGAACACCCCGCGACGCGTCAGCGTACCGGTCGATGGCACGGCATTACTGCTGATTGACGTCATCAACGACCTGGCGTTCGAGGGCTCCGAGTCGCTGGTCGAACAGGCCGAACCGATGGCCGCCCGCCTGGGCCGATTGAAGCGCCGCGCGACACAGGCGGGCGTGCCGGCGATCTACATCAACGACAACTTCGGACAATGGCGGTCGGACTTCAGGCAGACGTTCGCGCATTGCACGTCACCCCGGGCGCCGGGTCGCCGCGTCTCGCAACGGCTACGCCCGAGCCAACGCGACTACTTCGTTCTGAAGCCGAAGCACTCTGGTTTCTTCGACACGACGCTCGACACGCTGCTGGGGGCGCTGAAGATTCGACGCGTCATCGTGACCGGCATCGCTGGCAATATCTGCGTGCTCTTCACCGCCAATGATGCGTACATGCGGGATCTGAAGATCTTCGCGCCCGCAGACTGCATCGTCTCCAATACAGCCGCCGAGAACGATCACGCCCTTCGCCAGATTCACATCGTCTTGAAGGGCAATATCACAGACTCTGTCCGACTGAACTTTCGTCGCGGCCGGCGCGTTGCCAGTGCCCGTGGACGACGCAACGAGGAATCGAAGACATGAAGACCGAACTCGACAAATTCTACGGCCTCATCGAGGAGATCAAGGTTGCGATGATGACCACGCGCCGTCCGGATGGCCATCTGGAGTCGCGCGCGATGGCCAACCAGAAACAGGCCGCAGGCGCGGACTTATGGTTCGTGACCGCTGAGGGCAGCGGCAAGTTGCGCGACATCGCCCATGATCCGCACGTGAACCTGGCCTACTACAAGACCGGCTCATATGAATGGGTCTCCGCCTCGGGTGTGGCGCGAGTCTCGAAGGACCGCGCCACGATTCGGGAGCTGTACGAACCGGACTGGAAGGCGTGGTTCGGTGCCGACGGTGATCCGCGGCACGGCACGGCCGACGATCCACGCATCGTCCTGATCGGGATCGACGTACATGCGGCCGTCTTTCTCGGAGTCAACAAGCCCAAGCCCATCGTCCTCTTCGAACTGGCGAAAGGCTGGCTCACTGGCGCGCGGGTCGAAGCGGGCGAGACGCACACGCTGACCGAACCGCATCGGTGAGTAGCCGAGCGGGTATGAGTATGCGGAACGTCACGGCTTGGATGCGTGACCGAGGATTAACGCTGCTGTTGTTGTCAATGTTCGCAGTGTCGCTGGCTGGACAGGTGGTGACCGGGCGCGCCGAGTACAACGAGGAGCGCGAAGCACATGGACGGCCGCGCGTGACGCTGACGGCCTATCTCAGCACTGGCCATCCGTGGGAGGCGCTGTTCGAAAACTGGGAGAGTGAGTTCCTGCAGATGGCAGTGTTCGTGCTGCTCACGACGTTCCTGATTCAGAAGGGCTCACCGGAGTCGAGACGACCTGGCGTCACGGAACTCGTCGATGCCGATCCGCGCGACTTCGGCGACGCCCCGGAGGCGCCGTGGCCCGTGAGACGAGGAGGCTGGATCCTCACGCTCTATGAGCATTCGCTCGGACTTGCCTTTGTCCTGCTGTTCCTCGTCTCATGGGCCGGGCATGCGCTGGGCGGATTCGCGGAGTATGCGGCCGACGAACAACTCCACCAACAACCTTCGCCTGCACTGATCGACTACCTCACCTCATCGCGATTCTGGTTCGAGTCGTTCCAGAACTGGCAGAGTGAGTTTCTAGCCATTGCGTCGATGGTCTGGCTGGCCGTCTACCTCCGGCAGCGGTGGTCCCCCGAATCGAAACCGGTACACGCCCCGCATGCAGAAACGGGTCGTTGAAGGGGTGCATGACTGTCCGAGGACAACATCGACACGACGCTGTACTGGACGGCATCGGCCAAGTTCTTGCCGGCCGAGGCGCCACTGTCGACCGTGGAATGACCCGCGATGCACCCTGTGGCACCCTCTGAACGCCGCGCCGATGCCGACGTGAATGCCGTGGTTGCCGGCTATCTGCGCGACTTGGCGTTCGCCCAATCATCGGAGCAGAAGATGTTCGGGTACAAGCGGGCCGCGGCGGCGATTCTGGCGCTCGAGACGGCCCTGACCGAGCTGATCGGACCAGAGGGGACCCTGCCGCGGATTTCTGGCATCGGTCCCGGATCCACGCGCGTTATCCAGGAGATCCTGGAGACCGGCAAGTCGCCAACAGTGGAACGTGCGATCCAAGGCAGCGACCGACGAGCGGATATCGAGCGCCGACGTCAACTGCGGCGCCACTTCCTGAGCCGTGCGGAAGTCCGCCGCATTCTGCAGGACGTGTCGTTGTCTGGTCCCTCGCTTGAGCAGTACTGCGGCGACCTGCAGATGCACTCCGAATGGAGTGATGGGTCTTCCTCCGTCCGAGAGATCGCCGATGCGTGTGTGGCCCGCGGGTACATGTACGCCGCGGTGACGGATCATTCGTACGGACTGAGGATCGCCGGCGGGATGTCCATGGTCGAGGCCGCGCAACAACGCCGAGCCATAGACGACGTCAATCTGAGAATGGGTGCGGATTTCCGTCTCTTACAGGGAATCGAGGCGAACATCGACGCCCAGGGCAACCTGGACCTCTCCGACGACGAGGCGGCGACATTCGATGTGGTCCTGGCCGCGCCGCATTCGCGGCTCCGGAGACAAGAGGATCAGACCGAGCGGATGGTTCGCGCGATCGCGCATCCATCGGTTCGCATTCTGGCCCACCCGCGAGGTCGAATCACCGGATCACGCGCGGGCGTGATCGCCGACTGGGACCGCGTGTTTGCGCTTGCGGCGGAACGAGCCGTGGCGATCGAGATCGATGGCGATCCCGCCCGACAGGACCTTGATCACACGTTGGCGAGCCGTGCCCGTGATGCGGGATGCCTCTTCGCGCTGGACAGCGACGCCCATTCCACGGCGCAGCTGGCGTATGCGGACACAGCCTTGGCACATGCCCGGCTTGCGAACATACCCACAGACAGAATTGTGAACTGCTGGCCACTCGACCAGCTTCTTGCGTGGCTGAGCGGTCCTGCGAACCTCGCGCGCCCACGTGATGGCCACCCTAGGGAGACGTGAATGCCGGTCCATAAACCCATCCGATACGCCGTGGTCGGTCTTGGTCACATTGCCCAAGTCGCTGTCCTTCCCGCGTTCGCGCACGCTCGACGGAACTCGAAGCTCGTTGCCGTCGTGAGCGACGATCGAATGAAACGGCGGGAACTTAGGAAGCGCTACCGACTCGAGCACGCCTTCTCTTACGATCAATTCGAGGACTGCCTGAACGAGGTCGATGCGGTGTACATCGCGCTGCCGAATTCGATGCATGCCGAATACACCGTGCGGGCGGCAAAGGCAGGCGTGCATGTCTTATGTGAAAAGCCGATGGCGGTCACTGTACGGGAATGCCGGCAGATGATCGACGCGTGCCGACGTGCGCCTGTAAAGCTCATGATCGCATACCGCCTGCATTTCGAGACGCTGAACCTTGCCGCCATGGACCTGGCCCGGAGCGGAAAGCTCGGCGAGTTGAAGTTCTTTGCATCGTCGTTCTCGATGACGGTGCGCCGTGGAGACATTCGAACGCAGCAGAAATACGGCGGCGGAACGCTCTACGACATCGGCGTGTACTGCATAAACGCGGCGAGGAATCTGTTCCGAGCCGAACCGACGGAGGTCTCGGCTGTCTCTATCAACAGCGGTCTGAAGAGCCTGGCCGAAATCGACGAGACGACGGCAGCCACGCTCCGGTTCAGCGACGAGCACGTTGCGACCTTTATCACCAGTTTCAACGCTGCAGATGTGGCCGCGTACCGGATCGTCGGGACGAAGGGACACGTGCATGCGGATCCGGCCTATGAGTACGCTGAAGGTCTGGAGTATTCGGTGACGATCGATGGCAGGACGCGAACGAAACGCGTCGGAAAGCGCGATCAGTTCGCGCCGGAGCTGCTGTATTTCTCCGACTGCATCTTGAACGGCACCCAGCCCGAGCCCTCGGGTGAAGAAGGGCTCCAGGACGTACGCATTGTAGAAGCCTTGTACGACTCTGCGCGACGAGAGCGTCCAGTCGCCATCCGCCCCTTCGAGAAACGCCTCAGGCCGACATCCAAGCAACGCATCTCTCGGCCAGGCGTCAAGAAACCCGACCTGGTCAAGGTACAGAGTGCGAGTCGCTGACTGAGTGATGGACGTCAGGCGGAGAGAAGAACGCTGATCATGACACGCACGCGTGCTGTTCGAATCGGAACTTCGGGCTGGTCGATTCCGAGCGCGGCGGCAGAGCAATTCGAGTCTGTTGGAACACACCTTCAGCGCTACTCGCTGCGGTTGCGATGCACTGAGATCAATTCGTCCTTCTACCGCCGGCACACGGCGAGCACGTACGCGAAGTGGCGCGGTAGTACGCCCGCGGACTTTCAGTTCGCGGTGAAAGTTCCTCGGACGATCACACACGAACTGAAACTGCACGACGCGCGCGAGGCGCTCGTCGCATTCCTGGGCGAGACCGAAGGACTCGCCGAGAAGCGTGGGCCCTTACTGCTGCAGCTGCCGCCGTCGCTGGCGTTTCATCAGTCGGTGGTCGCTCGGTTCTTTGATCTGATGCGAAAACTTTATGCTGGAGCGGTTGTCTGCGAGCCCAGACATGCCACGTGGTTCTCGCGTGACGTGGCCTCCCTTCTTGAACGTTACAGGATCGCCCGCGTGGCTGCCGATCCCGCACCCGTGCCTACGGCGGCGGAGCCGGCGGGCTGGTCACGCGTGGTGTATTTCCGGCTTCACGGTTCGCCGCGGAAGTACTGGTCGTCGTACGACGGCTCATATCTGACGGCACTCGCGGGGGCAATGTCCCGCATCGCACCTGTCGCGGACGTGTGGTGCGTTTTCGACAACACCGCCAGCGGTGCCGCCATTCGGAATGCCTTGGACGTATACGAGCGGTTCACAGTTGGTGCTGGCGCAGGCGAGAGACTGACACGTCAGTCGTCGGAGTCGAGTGCGGGTCACGTCACATAGTCCATGTCAACGAACGCACGTCGACGACGAGCATCCTCGACGCGACCCTCGCGCAAGCCGCCCGTTTTAAAAACGAACGTCACTTCAGCGGTCGTCGGCGTTCGGATTTCACATCCCGACCGGCTGATCTACCCCGAGCTCGGGATTTCGAAGATTCAGGTCGCTCGCTATTACGAGCGCATCGCTGACTGGATTGTTCCGCACGTCGCCGGCCGGCCGTTGACCCTTGTTCATTGTCCGGCCGGTCTCGCGGCGCCGTGTCACTTCCTGAAGCACGCAAAGGCGTGGGGTCCGAACGCACTGCGGAGAGTGCGGATTCAAGAGAAGGCCAAGGTGGGCGAGTACTTGGTGGCGGATTCTATCGAGGCAGTCGTCTCGCTCGCGCAAATGGGAATCGTCGAGATTCATACCTGGAATTGCACGGCCGACGACCTCGAGCGTCCAAACCGGCTCGTGTGGGACCTCGATCCGGGTCCTCAAGTGACCTGGAAACAGATCGTCACGGCTGCGGAGCTCGTCCGCGATGTGCTCGAGACATTGGGCCTGCGATCGTGGGTCAAGACCACCGGCGGACGAGGATTGCACGTTGTCGTCCCGCTTAAACGCAAGCGAACCGTCACCGAATGCCTGGCCTTCTCGCGCGCCGTGAGCGAGGCGATCGCGAAAACGGATCCGGGCGCCTACACGACGGCCTTCCCAAAGGTTGGACGCGAACGACACATCCTCATCGACTACTTGAGGAACAATCGCACGAACACGTCGGTGTGTGCGTACTCACCACGGGCTCGGCCAGGGGCGACGGTGTCGATGCCACTGAGCTGGAACGACCTGGATGAACCGCCGGACCGGTGGACACTTGTGACGGTACCGCGTCGTCTCGAACGGCTTCGAGCGGATCCGTGGAAGGACTATTGGTCAGGCGCACAGATCATTTCGGCAGCATCGTTCGTCGCGGTCACGCAATTGTCTGTGAGGTGACAGTACGTCGAACGTCCTACGCGACGGGGTCCGTATCGAACCGCGCGGGCCAGGATGACCGCGGATCAAACTCGGGGGAAGATTCAGATGTCTACCGTAGTGGCAAGTCTCGACACGCTCCTCGGCCTCGGCAGTGACGCGGCGGCTCTCACATTCGTTCAGATCAGTCTTCGTGGCGTCGTCGTGTTCGTGGCGGCGCTGGTAATCGTGCGGTTCGGAGACCGCCGATTTCTTTCCCAAAAGACGGCATTCGATGCCGTCTTGGGATTTGTTCTTGCGTCGATG